>NZ_JCAKFM010000002.1:0-498495 GCF_059510535.1 Sinobaca sp. TMA16-18
CACCCGTCCGGTGACGATAGCCAAGAGGTCCCACCCGTTCCCATGCCGAACACGGAAGTTAAGCTCTTGTGCGCTGATGATAATTGGGGGGCGACCCCCTGTGAAAGTAGGACGTTGCCGGGCTAATTATTTATAAGTTTTATAGAAAATTTGATCTCCAAGAGATCAGATTTTTCTTCTATATACTATACATGCTTCCTTAGCTCAGCTGGTAGAGCGCATCCATGGTAAGGATGAGGTCACCGGTTCAAATCCGGTAGGAAGCTCCATTACACAAACGCTTAACCTCTTGGGATGGTATAATCACTCAAGAGGTTTTTATTGTATATGGAGCTTACGGCTGGGTTGAGCTTAGTATAATAGGGAGTCAAATGAAAGTTCTTATAAGCATGGGTATGTTACCTTCTTATGAAGAACATAAAACGACGAATCAACAGAAGGAGAAGATAGCTATGGAAGCAAAAACGTATGAACGAGACGAATTAGTAGGTTATCCAACGGCACCAACTTTATCTCAAACGAGAGTGCTCCGCATTGATAAGGGAGAAGAACTGGTGATGCTTGTTGAAATCACTCTGGCTGCCTGCTTTGATATGGGGTTTGATCCGGTGGACGGGGAAGAGCATATCCACGATTTTCTATGGGATCAGGGGCTCACTTTCATAGACAGTGAAAAGCCGACAGAGCAGAAACGGCTTGTGATCGCTTCTATAGATATTAAAGAAGGCCGCGTGAACAGCAAGTATTCAGACATGCTGAAAGCATTTGACATCGTTTAAACATACAGCAAAGGCATCCTCCATAAGAGAGGATGCCTTTTTATTTGTTGGTAAACTCAATGCGGCTCATCAGCTTTCGAATGCCGCGCGGTAGAAAATAAGCGAGCGGAAATGCCACAATAAAGGCAAGCAGCCAGGAACGCAGCCATAAAGGAAACCAGGCCGTAAAGCCGTTGTTTACTAAAAGCATAATCAGTGAAATAAGTCCGGACATGCCAAACGCCATCAAAAACGTGAAGATTAAATGCTCATATCGTTTATTGATTTTCATGTTGTTTCTCCTTTAGCCTGTCTCTTTTGCGAACGTCTCGTGACACAGTATACTATAGAAACAAAAAAAGGCATAAAAGAACGTTTTAAAGGGCGTGCCAGTTCTTTCAGGAAAACATGTGCTGTACTTTCTCGAAATAGGCCTCTGCGCCCTCCCTTTCTTTCAAAGCTATAAACTCCTTGGCATCTTCTCCAATCACATACCGAAGCTGAGGGCTTTCATCGGTGGCGGCCTGGTAGATTTCCTCAGCCACAATAGCAGGGGAAAAGCCACCGTTCGACAGCTGTTTCATTTTCTGCAGCAGGTCGCGACTGTAGGTTTTATAGTCTTCCAGGCTGTTGTCTTCAAAAAAAGCCATTGACCGGCCGCTGAAGTCGGTCAGGACAACGCCTGGTTCAATTAGTTTGACCCGGATGCCCTGTGAACCTAATTCAAATGCGAGGGATTCTGTGAATCCCTCGACGGCAAATTTCGTAGCGTGATAAAGAGAGGTAATCGGAAGTACGACCCGGCCCCCGGCAGATGTGACATTCATAATCAGCCCGTCCTGCCGCGATCGGAAATGGGGCAGGAGGGCTTTGGTAACATCCATTAAACCGAAGACGTTCACATCAAACTGCCGGCGGATCTCACTGTCGTCAGCCGCCTCAAATATGCCCGTTGATCCATAGCCTGCGTTATTTAATAGAACATCTATCGCACCAAATTCCAACAGTGCTTCTTGTACTGCTTGTGCTATCGTTTCCTTTTTTTCAACATCGAGACAGAACAGCTTAATGGATGGATAGGCTTGTAGCTCTTCCTCCTTTTCCGGCGTTCGCATCGTAGCTGCTACATTCCAGCCTTTTTTCGCAAAGTACACCGCAGAAGCTTTTCCGATACCTGACGAGGCCCCGGTAATAAAAATCGTTTTCATTTCTTGTCCCCCTTTATAATTAAAACGTATCTCCGCTTATAGTTCCCTGTTTGTTTAAAAAATCCTTTTTTCCATGCCGGTAGATTATTGTTATAAACGTCTTTAAAAAGGGTACAGTCATTAGTTGGCTATATGTAATAAAGGGGTGGTTATTTGTCACAGGAAAAAAAGAATGAAAAGGAAAAGTCTTCATCAGGGATTGAACTAAAAGATCCACAGAATATATTGACGATTATTGGACTGGCGGCGGCACTTGTACTTACATACTTTGCTTATTTTTATTCCGGGTGGTCTCTTGTATTGTTGTTTTGGATCGGAACAGGTATAGGGTTTACGCTGTTTCATGCCCGTTTTGGATTTTCTGCAGTATACCGGGAAATTGTCGAAAGCGGAAATACACAGATGCTGCGTGCCCACATGCTTATGCTGGCGATCGCAGCCACATTATTCATGCCTATTTTTGTGTTTGACCTCGGATGGTTTAATGCTACGCCCGAAGGAGCCGTTTCGGCTATTAGTGTCGGACTTGTTGTCGGATCGTTTCTATTTGGATTTGG
Source organism: Sinobaca sp. TMA16-18 (assembly GCF_059510535.1). Lineage (NCBI taxonomy): Bacteria > Bacillati > Bacillota > Bacilli > Caryophanales > Sporolactobacillaceae > Sinobaca > Sinobaca sp. TMA16-18. The sequence goes on from NZ_JCAKFM010000002.1 coordinate 2,524, forward strand.
CATGGAAATGGGAAGCGGCATGGCGCCGTCTTCTTTATACAAAGCAGAAGGAGGCCGTTCTGCCATGATGTGTACGCTCCTGGGATTTTTGACGGGAGCCGTTATCGGCGCTTCTCATTTTGGATTCTGGAATGACACGCTTCCGGCAGGTCCGGATATTTCGCTGGCGGTTGATACAGGACTTGGTTATGTCGGAGCCTGGCTTCTTTCCCTGCTCGTTTTTGCAGCGGTGGCAGTCGGTTCCTATATGTACAAGAAAAGAAAAAAACCGCCTGTGCTGCCTGCTCTTCCGGCTGCGGTTGGTTGGAGAAAAGTATTTTTTGGATCATGGCCATTGTGGGTTGGAGCGCTTCTGCTCGCTGTATTGAACGCGGCAGCACTAATGGTGCAGGGCGAACCGTGGAAACTGACGGCAGCCTTTATTTTATGGGGATCCCAGCTCGTGGAGTTAACAGGGATAAATGTAGAGCAGTGGCAGTACTGGGTTGCAGAAGACCGACTGGCCGCGCTCCAGCAGACGATCTTTATGGATGGAACCAGTGTGCTGAACCTGGGTGTTATCACAGGCACGTTCCTTACGATGACTATCGGCGGGCTCGTCCGCTTTGAACGCATTCCACGGCGGATCGTGCTTTTGGCTTTAGGGGGAGGTCTCCTGATGGGATATGGAGCCAGTATTTCCTTTGGAGCCAACGTTGGGGCTTACTTCAGCGGCATTGCCTCTTTCAGTCTGCATGCGTGGGTATGGACCTGTTTTGCGGTACTGGGCGTATACAGTGCCTACTTCTTAGAAAAGAAGCTGCAGCTTACTCGATCAAAAAAAGAAAAATAGAACAGAGGAAAAGCAGGAAGGGACCCGGTCTCTTCCTGTTCTTTCATACATAACGACGGTTGACATATAAATTTTTCTGCATTAGTATATAAGCAAATAGTTATATAGTGATGGAGTGATATTAGTGGAACGATTACAGGCAGAAAGCCTAAACAGTACCCGCTATTTGTTTTTTACAGGCAAAGGCGGGGTAGGCAAGACAACGACAGCTTGCGCGATCGGTACTTCTTTAGCAGACAGGGGAAACCATGTGCTGCTCGTAAGCACCGATCCTGCTTCGAACCTGCAGGATGTGTTTGAACAGAAAATCGAGCAGACAGCTACAGCGATTGCTTCTGTCCCGGGCCTGCATGCGATTAATCTCGATCCGGAAGAAGCCGCAAAAATATACCGGGATTCGGTAGTCGGTCCGTACCGGGGGCTTCTCCCTGAAGACGCCATTACAAATATGGAAGAACAGCTTTCAGGAGCCTGCACGACAGAAATTGCTGCGTTCGACGAATTCTCGCACCTGCTTACCGATAAACCGGTTGCAGATGCCTATGACTTTGTTTTATTTGATACAGCACCGACCGGCCATACGCTGCGTCTGCTGCAGCTTCCGCTTGCCTGGTCTTCTTTTCTGGAAACGAGCGACCATGGTGCTTCATGTCTTGGACCACTTTCGGGACTCGAAGCCAAGAAAGACTTATACCAAGATGCGCTTCATACGTTAACGGATCGAGAAAAAACATCATTAATTCTGGTAGCAAGACCGGACGTGTCTTCTTTAAAAGAAGCGGAACGGGCAGGGCGGGAGCTTCAGGATATTGGCATAGTGAACCAAAAACTGATAGTTAATGGGTTGTTTCAGCGCGGCACAGAGGACGCTACAGCCGTGCAGCTCGAACAGGGCCAGCAGAAAGCCGTAGATGCCATGCCGGCATTTTTTGCAGATAAAAAGCAGTATTACCTTCCGCTCTTTGGTTTTCATTTAACGGGAATGGATTCATTAAGGCGCCTCTGGAACGAAGAGGAGGCCGGGAGCCCGGCAGCTTCTGAAGAAGAGCGGCAGCCGCTTGTACTTCCTTCACTGTCTTCGATTGTCGAAGAGCTGGCTCCGCTTGAAAAAGGTGTCTTCATGACAATGGGAAAAGGCGGTGTCGGTAAAACGACCGTTGCAGCTTCTGTAGCGGTGGAACTGGTGAGAAAAGGGTTGAAGGTCCATTTAACTACGACAGATCCGGCCAATCATTTATCCTATGCCGGTCTTACAGAAGACATGAAAGCAAAATTAAAAATAAGCAGCATCGATCCAAAGCAGGTCGTCGCTGATTATAAAGCAAAGGTACTGACGGACGTTAGAGAAGATCTGACAGAAGATGAATTGGCCTACATTAAAGAGGATCTGGAGTCGCCATGCACAGAAGAAATTGCTGTTTTTCAGGCATTTGCCGAAGTAGTAGAGCAGGCGGACAATGAATTTGTCATTATCGATACGGCGCCGACCGGCCATACACTGTTGCTGCTTGATTCCGCGGGTTCTTATGAAAAAGAAGTAGAAAGAAGCAGCGGCTCCGTTAATAAGGCGGTTACCAATCTGCTGCCGAGACTGCGCAATCCGAAGGAGACCTTTGTAGCGGTTGTCACCCTTCCCGAAGCAACACCGGTGCTTGAAGCAGAAAGACTTCAGGAAGATCTGAAACGGGCTTCGATTCAGCCGTACTGTTGGATTATTAACCAAAGTCTGTATGGGGCCGGAACGAAAGATCCTGTTCTGCAGGGGCGCAGCGCCGCAGAGTACAGATGGATAAATAAAGTGAATACAGAACTTGCAGAGCGTGCCGTCCTGATTCCCTGGAAACCGGCCGGAACCGCAGCAGCCTCTACGCAGAGCGTTTAGAAAGGGGAAGGAATTAATGGAAACAAAGAACCTATTGGAAATAGAACGCACCGCTGTTATTTTGAAACTGATGGGAGACAAGACAAGGCTCACCATGCTTCGTCTTCTTGCTGATCATGACTGCTGCGTATGTGAATTTGTAGAAATTTTTGAGATGAGCCAGCCTTCTGTCAGTCAGCACGTCCGAAAAATGAAAGACGTCGGCATGGTGAAGGAACATCGAAGAGGGCAGTGGATTGTGTACTCTTTGAACGATTCATTTGAAGGATATGATTTGGTGAAGGATATGCTTGAATACGTTCCTGATCAAAATCACCATTTAGAAGAACTCATTGCAGCAGGCAAACGAATCAGCTGCTGCGAATAATATCAGGGAGTGTTTGAGACGATGGAAGTAGGACTCGCGAGTATCATCTTTCTCGTTACGCTGACGCTGGTTATCTGGCAGCCAAAAGGATTGGGTATTGGCTGGTCTGCGTGCGGGGGAGCTATTATAGCTTTATTGATAGGAATTGTTTCTTTTCAGGATGTACAGGATGTAACCGGAATCGTGTGGAACGCCACATTGACGTTTGTTGCCCTTATTATCATTTCGCTTATTTTAGATGAAATAGGATTTTTTGAATGGGCCGCGCTGCATATGGCCAGGCTTGCCAAAGGCAGCGGCATTAGGATGTTTATTTACATTATCCTGCTGGGATCGGTGGTGGCGGCTTTATTTGCCAACGACGGAGCAGCATTAATTTTGACGCCTATTGTACTGGCGATGGTCCGTAATCTTCATTTTAAAGAAAAAATGATTATGCCCTTTATTATGGCCAGCGGCTTTATTGCAGACGCTACGTCTCTGCCGTTGATTGTCAGTAACCTGGTTAATATTGTATCAGCTGACGTATTCGGTATTGGGTTTGTAGAATATGCCACCCGTATGATCGTTCCAAACTTCTTTAGTTTGGGAGCCAGTATTCTTGTGCTGTGGATTTACTTCAGAAAAGACCTGCCGGATCGTTACAACGTGGCTGATTTGAAGGCCCCGGCGGATGCTGTGAAAGATGCAAAAATGTTTCGGCTGTCCTGGTTGATTCTTGGTCTTCTGCTGGTTGGTTATTTTGGAAGTGAATTTCTGGAAATTCCAGTATCGCTTATTGCCGGCGGCATTGCGATTGTATTTCTGCTGGTGGCCAGAAGAAGCGAAGCTGTTAATACAGCGACTGTAGTCAAGGGAGCGCCGTGGGCGATTGTGTTCTTTTCCATCGGTATGTATGTGGTCGTTTACGGCCTTCGTAACGTAGGTTTGACAGGAGTTCTTGCCGAAGGAATTCAATGGACGGCAGAACACGGCATGTTTGCGGCGACCATCAGCATGGGCTTTATCGCAGCCATATTGTCCTCTGTGATGAACAATATGCCAACAGTACTTATTAATGCGCTCGCGATTCAGGAGACGGTGACGTCCGCTGAGATCAGGGAAGCGCTGATTTATGCCAATGTAATCGGTTCGGATCTGGGGCCGAAGATTACTCCTATTGGCTCGTTAGCCACGCTGCTGTGGCTTCATGTATTAAAGCAGAAAGGCTTTAAAATCAGCTGGGGTTATTACTTTAAGGTAGGAATTGTACTAACAGTCCCAACGCTGCTTATTACGCTGATCGGCCTTTATTTATGGCTGGTTCTTATTTTATAATCAAAGGAGAGAAAAAAAGATGGAGAAAAAAACGCTGTATTTCTTATGTACAGGTAATTCGTGCCGGAGCCAGATGGCAGAAGGCTGGGGAAAAGAGCTGCTCAGCAGTGAGTGGGAGGTAAAAAGTGCAGGCATTGAGGCGCACGGCCTGAACCCCAATGCGGTAAAAGCAATGAATGAAGTGAATATCGATATTTCCAATCAGACATCTGACATGATTGATACAACGGTGTTAAACAATGCAGATCTTGTTGTTACTCTATGTGGAGACGCAGCGGACCGCTGTCCAACGACGCCTCCTCATGTGAAGCGCGAACATTGGGGATTTGATGATCCGGCAAAAGCGACGGGAACAGAAGAAGAAAAATGGCAGTTTTTCCAGCGCGTCCGTGATGAAATCGGCGGCCGCCTGCAGGAATTTGCCAATACAGAAAAATAAAAGAGAGGGGATAATATCATGACATCCATTAAAATGTATGATCCTTCCATGTGCTGCTCTACAGGGGTTTGCGGGCCGACCACTGATCCCGAATTGACGAGAGTTGCGACAGCACTTCATATGCTGCAGGGGAAAGCCGAGATTGAACGCTACAATCTAAGCGCGGAGCCGCATGCATTTATTGAAAACCGCGATGTGCAGCAGATTCTTCAGAAAGAAGGGGTGGACGCGCTGCCTCTTACATTCGTTAACGACGAGTGCCGCCTGAAGGGGAGGTATCCTTCCAACGCTGAACTGGCTGAATGGACGGAAACAACCCCGGACGACTTAAAAGAAAAAAAGTCAGGGTTTACGATTGACCTTATGCAAAAATAAAAAGAAAGATGCCGAGAGAATCCGGCATCTTTCTTTACGTTTGGAGCATGCGTTTCACTGTGCGGTAGTACAATTCGGTGCCGGCAGCAATGTCTGCATCAGTGCTGAACTCTGCCGGATTATGGCTGATGCCCTTTTCGGAGCGGACAAAAATCATGCCGTAATCACAAACCCGGGAGAGGGGAAGAGCATCATGAAAGGGGCCGCTCATAAGATGTGGAATGCTGTCCGCCCCCATGCCGAAAGCCTCCTCTTTCATATAATTCATAATCCAGTCCGCGCAATAACGGGGATCGCTCCTCGTATCTTCCTGCAGGTCGAGCTCAAGTCCCCGGCGTTCGCAGATCGCATAAAGTTCATCCATGAGCTTTTGTTCACAGACGCTGCGGCGTTCGAGGTCAATATCACGCAGATCAATAGTAAAGGAGACGGTTTCCGGAATAATATTCCGTGAATTCGGAAACAGCGTCATGTTGCCCACCGTTCCTACCGTAGGCGCCGGTGAATGTTCAGAAACAATAGCATGCAAAGCTGTGACAGCCTCTGCGGCGCCGAGAAGGGCATCCTGCCGCAGGTGCATCGGCACAGATCCTGCGTGCCCGGCAAATCCGGTAAAGGTTGCCGTCAGCCATAGAGGGCCGGAAATGCCGGTTACGATGCCGATCGGCTCATTTTTTTCCTCCAATATGGGTCCCTGCTCGATATGCATTTCCAGATAAGCCCGAATAGAATTCCTGGGATAAACAGAGGAGCTGAACTGTGAAGGGTCGCAGTTCATGCTGAGCAGCGCCTTCCGGCGCGATACGCCGTTCTCATCGGTACGCTCGAGCTCTTCTTCGGTCACCTCGCCTAAAATACCGCGGGAGCCAAACAGTCCTTTGTTGAACCGGGCCCCTTCTTCGTCGGCAAATGCAATGACGTCTACAGGCCAGGGAGGTGTTATTCCTTCCTCTATGAGTGTCTGTACGCTTTCTAATGCTCCCAGAACGCCTACAGGGCCGTCGAACCTTCCGCCATAAGGCTGACTGTCAATATGAGAGCCAAGCATAAGTACGGGGGCTTCCGGATCCTTTCCTGCCCAACGGCCAATGAGGTTGCCGAAATGATCTATTCTTGCTTTAAGACCGGCCTCCTCCATCCATGCTTTTACCTGCTCAATCCCTTCCACGTCTTCCGGAGAATGAGCCAGGCGCCGTACGCCGGTGTCCTGAATTTTTCCGATCCGGGAGAGGGTATGAATGCGGTTTGTTATTCGTTTTTCATTAATGTGAGAAGAACTGCCAACTGTCATGTGATCCCTCATTTCTTTAGTATGAAAAAGGATATGGGATCGATTTTACAGAAAAAACGCAGCAGAGGCATTAGACATAATGTAACGAAATGTTTTGAATTGTTTAACATTAAGGAAGAGGGCATAAGTATTTAAAGATTTGATTCAAGAGAAGAGGGGAAAAGAGGCAGGGGCACTCCTGCTTTTATATGGGTGTTTCTGCTATACTGTAACGAGCGATAAATACTACAACGCAAAGGAGTCAGCACCTATGATTGATCTGCATACCCACATTTTACATGGTATAGATGACGGCCCAAAAACAATGGAGGATTCCGTTGCACTGGCCCGGTCGGCGGTGGAAGCAGGGGTTGAATCCCTCGTGGCAACTCCTCACCATCGTAACGGCATGTTTACAAACAGCGGAGACATGATCCGCAGCAAAGTACAGGAATTAAATTCCCTGCTTGAATACGAAGAAGTCCCTCTTGAAATAAAACCGGGACAGGAGATTCGTATTAACGGGGACATACTCGAAGAGTTGAAGGCCGGAACGGCGCTTACCCTCAATGACAGCCGCTATTTACTGATTGAACTTTCTTCGGTGGAAGTGCCTTCTTATTTAAAGCGACTTTTTTATGACCTTCAGGTGGCGGGCTATATTCCATTAATTGCCCATCCGGAACGAAACAAGACTTTTGTGTCAGAACCGGGAAAGCTGTTTGATATTGTAACAAACGGAGCCATTACCCAAATTACAGCGGAAGCTCTGTCAGGAAAAGGAGGCAAAGCGTCCCAGCAGTTCTGCGAAACGCTGATTGAACATAATCTGGCCCACATTATTTCTTCTGATGCCCACGGCATTGACCACCGTCCGTTCGCTTTAGCTGAAGCCTATGCCCATGTAGATGACGTATTTGGCCCGGAAATAAGCAGTATGTTTAAAGAAAACGCAGCGGCTATCTTTGATGACCAGCCTGTGGGATTGGATCAGCCGGAACCATTTGAAAAAAAGAAAAAGAAGAAAATATTTGGTATATTTTAAAAAAAGAGACTCCGCCTGAGTGCAGGCTGGGGTCTCTTTTACCATCTATCTAATAGAAGAACGAGGCTGCCGAACGTTCCGTGGAACCGAAGCCGGGTTTGTAATAAGCCTGTCTTTTAAATAACTTGTTAAAGGGCGCTCGATATAGGAGTAGACCAGGCAGCCGCCTGCTGAGGAAAGAAGGATAAAAAGAAGGGTAGTCACCCACCCTCCCAACAGGTCAAACAAGGAAAGTGCGGCAAACAGCTCGGAAAGCATATCGAGAAGAACGAGGTGGGAAAGGTAAATAGAAAATGCGGCTCTTCCTAAATAATCCAGAGCCCGTGGAAGATAAATGTCCTTTCTAAGATCAATGGATCCCAGGCCGATGAGAAGAAGAACAGAAGCAGCTCCTGTCGTGAAATCAAAAGCTAAAGGAAGCCATTCGTAATGGTAGTTGGCCCAGGTGAGCGGAAATCCAGCCAACCCGGCGGCAGTGAACAGCCAGCCTGCCCTGGAAGGAAGAGGTGCGCGGAGCACAAGCCATGCACTCGCTATCCCGGCGGCAAACATAAGGTTATACTGGCTGAATGCAAAATAAACAAGCTCTTGTTCGCCGGGTACCACACCAAATGCATACACAATGGAGCCTGCGATCCAAAAGATAAAAAATCCCCGGACGAGCTTCTGCTGTTTTAAAAAAAGCAGAGAAAAGACCGCATAAAACAATACTGTGTGAATCAGAGACCAGGCAACAAGAAGGATAGGATCAAGCGCCTGATTACTCGGAAGCAGAAGCAGCGAATACCACAGTGTGGCGGCTTCTGTTTCGTGACCGGCGCCAAAATGAGCCGGCAGAAGGATAATAACCATCAGCCATACGAAGGATAAAATCCAGTACAGTGGATAAATCCGAATAAATCGCTGCAGCAGATAAGGACGGAGCTCCTCAGGCCGGGCCATTTTTTTATAATAAATATAAAAAACCATAAAGCCGGTTAACGCAAAAAAGTAGTTCACCCCGCCGGAAAGCGGATAAGCGGAAAACCCGAGAAAATTAAACTCAAAATAATACATGACGCTGGCCGCTGCATGAAACGTTACGACCATTAAAGGGACTAAAGCTCGTGAAAATTGAATAAGAGCCAGTTTTTTTCGCGGCACCGGGTTCTCCTCCTGTTTAAGTGAATGTATGTAAAAAACTGTACCACGATTTATATTCTTAATAAAGAACAAAAAAGGTCTTTTGAAAATAAAAAGCAGGAAACCGCTCTGCCACAAAGAAAGAAAAACTAAAAGAAGGAGGAGAACAGCATGAATAGTATTCATTTGATTTGTTTAGGAGTAAAAGATATCTCAGCCTCGCTGGCTTTTTACCGGGATGGCCTGGGATTTGAAACAACAGCAGAAGGAGAACAGCCTGCGATTGTCTTTTTTAATAACGGGGGCACCAAACTGGAGCTTTTTCCACTGGAGAATCTGCAAAAGGAAATAGGCGAAGCAGCAGCGGATACTGCAGAAGGGTTTCCCCGTTTTACTCTTGCTCATAATACGACCTCTAAAGAAGAGGTGAACGCAATGCTGAATCGGTCGGAACAAGCAGGAGCGGTGATTGTAAAAAGAGCAGTGGTACAAAGCTGGGGAGGATACAGCGGCTATTTTAAAGACCTGGACGGGTTCATATGGGAAGTGGCGTACGGGGAAGACTGGGAATTCGATGACCAGGGCATGCTCATTATTCCTTAAAACAGTGCCTTTTTAATAATTGACAAATAACAGCCCGTGCGATTTAATCAACACGACCCACCGTTTTTTTTGGTATGAAATGGTGTGTTCACATAAGAAAATGGGAGAAGACAGATCATGAAAAAAAGAACATACCAGGAAGGAACGCACAGGCACTTTCTGGCCCTGGCCCTTCCTTTAACCCTGGCAACGATTACGACCCCTGTTCTTGGGGCAGTAGATACTGCAGTCGTGGGTTATTTGGATTCACCCCATTATCTTGGCGGCGTGGCTGTTGCCGCCCTGATTTTTAATACGCTCTACTGGCTTTTTGGATTTCTACGTGTCAGTACATCAGGCTTTACAGCTCAGGCAGCAGGGAAAAGCTCTGCTTCGGATATGAACACATTGTTTGCCCGCCCGCTGCTGATAGCAGCCCTGATCGGTTCTCTTTTTATTGTATTTCAGCTCCCCATTAAAGAAGCAGCCTTTGCGCTGCTTCAGCCTCCGGCACAGGTGGCGGCACAGGTGGCGGCACAGGCTGATGCCTACTTCAGCTTTCGTATTTGGGGGGCACCGTTTGCGCTGATGCAGTACGTCGTCATCGGCTGGCTTGTAGGCAGCTCCAAAGTAAATATAGCGCTCCTGCTTCAGCTGGGCGCGAACGTGCTCAATATGGGACTGGACGTTTTGTTTGTGTTCTACATAGATATGGGAGCGGCCGGCGTCGGCCTTGCTACGCTGATTGCCGAAGTATCCGCCGCCGTCGCAGGACTCAGCTATATTTTATGGAAAACCAGGATACCTTTTTCTTTCTTCCGGTCCAGCGGTCTGTGGAAAAAAGAGCCTTTGCTGCACATGCTGCGCGTTAATCGCGATTTATTTATCCGGACTATCTGTCTGCTGGCAGTGTTTGGCTGGTTTACTTCTTCCGGGGCTGGATTTGGAGAAGTGATTCTTGCTGCCAATGCGATTTTATTTCAAATTCATTTTATTATGGCTTACTTTTTCGACGGCCTTGCGAACGCCGCGAGTATTACCTCAGGTCGTGCGATAGGCCGGCAGGACAAACCGCTCTTGTTCAGTACGATGAAGATAGGAATGCTGTGGTCTTCTGCAGTAGCCGCTGCCGTCACTGTTATCATGCTGCTTGCCGGACCTTCTATAGTAGGATGGTTTACATCGATTACGGAGGTTCAGGAAACTGCAGTGAAGTACAGCGGCTGGGTGGTATGGTTTCCTGCCGCTGGATTTGCCGGGCTGCTGCTGTATGGGATCTTCATTGGAGCGACGCAGACTGCTCCGATTCGCAATTCACTGATTTATTCAATGATTGTCTTTTTTATCGTGCTGTGGGCAGCCCTGCCGGTTTTAGGTAATCATGGTCTGTGGCTTGCCTTTATTGTGTTCTCCTTGTCCCGTTCGTTCGTACTCGCAGCTTACATCCCCAGGCTCCTGAGAGATTCTTTTAATGAAACAAACACCAGAGAACAGATGAGAGAAAAGAGAGCGTAATGAAAAAAGAACCTTTTCCCTTTTAGGAGGGAGAAGGTTCTTTTGTGCCTGGTTTTCTATCCCGCACGAGCAGCAAGTAAGCAAGAAGAGCCAACCCGTCTGCTGTAAAGATAACCACCCCCATAGGAACAGCCGTATCTTCCCCGGCAATACCCACTAAAGGGGCTGCAGCTGCCCCGAGAATAAAGGGAAGAAGACCTAAAAGAGCAGACGCGCTTCCGGCCCGGTGTCCCTGTGTTTCCATTGCGAGCGAAAACGAGGTGGTGGCAATGATGCCCACACAGAATACAATAACAAAAATAGGAATAACAATGCCGATTAACGGCGCTTCAATCAATGTCATAACCAATAACACGGTACTGGCTGCAAAGGTAAGGATGAGTCCCATGGAGAGCAGCTTCTTTTCCGGTACAATACCGGCCAGCCGCCCGACAATCTGGGTCCCGATAATTAAGCCGATGCCGTTCATTCCAAACAGGATACTGAATGTCGTAGGAGATACGCCGTAAATGCCCTGGTAAATGAACGGAGTCCCGGACACGTAAGCAAAAATACCGGCCATCTTAAACCCCTGCGCCAGAGAGTACCCTGTAAAGGAACGGTCTTTTAACAGCGAGCCAAACGTACGGACCGTCTCGCCGATATTGCTTTTAGATCGGTTTTCGACGGGAAGCGTTTCCGGAAGGCCCCATACTACGGTAGCAAACATCACCACGGCAATGGCACTTAACACAATGAAGATGCCGTTCCATATCGTGAACTCCAGAATAATTCCGCCGAATACGGGAGCTAAAATAGGCGCCAGCCCGTTAACGAGCATCAAAAGGGCAAAAAACTTTGTTAATTCTCTTCCCTGAAACAAATCACGGACGATGGCTCTGGATATAACGATGCCTGCGGATGCAGCAAAGCCCTGGATAAACCGGCAGATGATAAGCACCCAAATAGTGGGGGCAATCGCACAGAGGATAGAAGCTGCAAAAAAAGCAGCCAACGCTCCTAAAAGCGGGCCTTTTCTGCCCCGGACATCGCTCATCGGTCCCATCACCAGCTGACCTACAGCCAGGCCGAGAAGACAGGTAGTCAGGCTCAACTGCACAAGGGAGGCAGTAGTCTCCAGGTCATCAGAAATGGAGGGGAAGCCCGGCAGATACATATCAATTGTCAGAGGGCCAAAAGCAGCAAGAGAACCCAATACGGCAGCCATCCATAGACGACGTTTAGGAGAAAGGACCACAGCCATAAAAACGCCTTCTTTCTTTTAATATATGTTTCCATTGAATGTATACAGCAATTCTTTTATTGTAACGCAAAAGTGAAAAAAGGAAAGAGATTGCTTATTCCTCTGAAACCGCCGTCGTTTCTTGTTATAATGAAAGAAGATAGAGAGAGGCAGAGGAGGTTATCCCTTGTTGATGTGGGAAGGCGTAATAGTGGCAGGAATAATACCTCTTTTACTCATTGTTTTGCTGCTGGTAGTGCTGGCAAAACAATTTGGAGGTACGATTACCACTTATGTAAGAGATACACATTTTGATTACAGTAATTTAGAAAATGGCCAGCTTGTTCCGGCGGAGCCGGACACAGCTACAAGGCTGACCGTTACTTTATTCGTGCAGGCCCACAACAGCTCAGCCTCCACGAAGGCTGTTCATAACAGGCATATCGCCGTAAAGGATAAAACTGGTGCAGTAATCCGCATCGAACTGCTCGAACAAAAACAGATCGTGCAGGACGGGGAAAAGCAGGTGGTAAAAGAACCTGTGGGCATTATCAATATGCCGCCCGGACATTTACAGGAATGGCGGCTCGAAGGAGTCATGCTGGCCAATCAGCCGAATTTAACGACCCCGCTTGCTGCTTTTACTGATGCAAAAAGTTTTACATTTGCTTACGGTGTGCAGAAAAAGAAAGCCGGGCAGGCGAAAAAAGGAACAAAGACCCTGCAGCATGAATCGTGAAAAAATGTGTAAATTGTAACACCAGGAAGGAATTATCGTCTTAATAGAGAAATCTTTTTTAAAGCAGAAAGAGGAGGAATAGTGATGAGCTACGTAAAGAATGATCCAGAAACAGAGGAATTTATTCAATCACTCGAAGAACCCCAAAGAGAGATCTACCTATTTATGCGCAAGGAGTATGACATCTTGACAGAACAGGGTGAGCATTTCGATGAAGCAAAAAATGATGAATATGTAGAACAAAAAGCGAGCGAGCATTTTGATATTTCGTCAGAAGAAGCAGGAAATGTTTTTGCTAAAACAGAATCACAGATCCGTTCCTTCCAAAATTACAAAATTTAAGCTGACTTTCTGGTCTTATCCTTATACGTATATAACAAAGTCCTCCGGTTTCGGGGGACTTTTTGTGTGTATCTGAATTTCACACGCATCGCTCATCAGAGCCGGTTTCTTTCTGGAAAAAACAGGGTAATTTAAAAGAAGAATGAGAAAGGGGCTTATGAATGCCGATATTGGAAAAATCAGTCGTTCTGGACTATACCTATAAAAACAGGCAGCAGCATTCTTTATCCATCTGGCTTGCTGTTCCCCCTCAAATGGCCTGCCAGCAGGTAAAGAAGATAACGTACTCTAAAGAACCAGAGCATCATTCCAAATACCTGGGACAGGAGCTTGCGTTTTATCGACTCGCTCCGGGGGAGGCAGTTTATGTAAGCACGGAAATGAATCTGTACGCCTCTTCCCTTGAAGAAGAGGAGGAGCCCGAGAGCTTGTCCCCGGAAGAAAAAAAGTTCTATCTGCGGGATACTTATTTAAGTCCGGTTAATGAATCCATGCGTGCAAAAGCGTTAGCGGCAGCGGGGGAAGGAGCCGATCCTATGGATAAACTGCAGGGCTTGTTTGAACATATTTACTCTACATATACATATCACTTCCCGCCTAAACGACGAGGAGCACCTTTTTTTTTAGATGAAGGAAAAGGGGACTGCGGGGAGTTCTCCTTTCTTTTCTGCTCCTATGCCCGTGCTTTAGGAATTCCCTGCCGAACGGTCATCGGAGCATTCACAAAAAAATTTCAGCCGCACGTATGGAATGAATGTTATGTAGACGAATTCGGCTGGGTCCCTGTAGACACGAGTGTGGCTGCGTCGTTGAAAAAAACCGATACTTTAATGAGACATCCGCTGCAGCGGGGGGAAAGTACGAGGGTTTTTGATTATTTTGGAGACTTTTCAGGACGCCGTGTGGTGTTTTGTCTTGATGCGGAATGGCCGCTTTCTCCAGAATATCACGATGCCGATGTGCCGGACGGCTACCAGCTCAGCACGTTCGGTAAAGAAGACTTTGCCTACGGCTTTCAGAGTCTTGACGGCGCAGCCCCTTATCTCCAGCCTATTTATACAAAGTTCGAAGACGAGCCGTTCCCTGGGAAGATTAAAGACGTGCTGGGTACCTGGAACATCGGCGATGCCAGCCTGTATCTGCAGAGTCTGCTGAGGGTGAAGCAGGCTTCTTATTACTTGTTTATCACAGCGATGATTGCCGGGTTAGCAGCTATTCCACTGACGGACCATTCTTACTTCCTGGCTGCAGGATACATAACAGGTGCGGTGGGACTTGGTGCTTCTATTTTAAGAAAAGAATATAATGGATTGGTTATACTAGGATTTTTTGTTCTAGTGCTCCTTTCGGTTCTATACCTAATCGTATAAGACATCATTGACAAAAAGAAGCGGCTCCCATTATGCTGATAACAGAAGTTACCCTACGGAAAGAGAGGTACCCTGCCAATGAAGCAGTAATCCTGATCAAGAGACGTGCCTATCATAAATGATGAAAAGCAGTAAACGTCTAGACAGGATTAGTTTGTCTTCATAGGGTACCTTTGTGCAGCATGCATATTTCCTAATAGGAAACGAGTGCCTTTTTGACAACGGCTGATCCTCTCTAGCACATCTAGGGAGGTTTTTTTATGTTGGCAGCTGAAATAATAAACGTGGAAAAAAATCACGGCACCCGCCGAATTATTCAAAACGCAAATTTAAAAATATATGAGAACAGTCGAATCGGTATTGTCGGAAAAAACGGAAGTGGTAAATCAACACTTCTTCACTTAATTGCCGGTATGGACGAGCCGGACAAGGGAAAAGTGAATCTGTCGTGGAAACCGGCGGTTATTCCACAGATGGAGCAGACTGAAACGTTCTTTCTAACCGCGAAAGAAAAAGAAATCTGGGGAATTCCCGGTATGGACGGCACAAATAGGAGCGGGGGAGAAGAAACGAGGAAGAAAATCGCAGAGGCGTTCTCGGCAGATACACGAATTCTCCTGGCAGATGAACCAACCAGCCATTTAGACATTCAAGGAATCAAACAGCTGGAAAAAAACCTGCAGCGTTATCGCGGAGCCATCGTACTGGTTTCCCATGATGAAATGCTGTTGAATGCCGTCTGTGCGGTAATCTGGGAAATAGAAGACGGTATGATTACAGAATATCCGGGAAATTACAGTGCCTATCAAAACCAGAAACAGCAAGAAAAAAAGCGGAAAGCAAAAGAATACGAAAACTATCATAAAGAAAAGAAGCGACTCGAAGCAGCTGCGGAAGCAAAAGAAAAGCATTCCCGCCAGTTGAAAAAAGCGCCGAGCCGCATGGGGAATTCGGAAGCCCGCCTGCATAAACGCAGTGTCGGCCGCCAAAAAGCTAAATTAAGCCGGGCCGGGAAGTCAGTAGAAAAACGAATCACTCAGCTCGATCAAAAAGAGAAGCCCTTTGAACAAACCGCTTTGAGTTTTGAACAGCAGCCGTTTACTCCGCTTTACGGAAAGTCGGCTGTATTATTAGAAGAAGGCAGTATTTCCCGTAACGGCCGGCTGCTGTTTCATATGAAACGCGCAGATGTGACGCCTGGTACTAAGTTAGCTGTCATCGGTGCTAATGGATGTGGAAAAACAACGCTTCTGCAAAAAATATATCAGCAGGCAGAAGGTGTCAAAACGGCCAAGCCTGCTGTGATAGGAAGCTTCGATCAGCAGATTTCCCAGCTTAACCTGCAAAAGTCCGTTCTGGAAAACGTGAAAGAGGACAGTCCTTATACCGAAACATTTATTCGAACGGTGCTGGCCGGCTTTCAGTTTAAAAAAGAAAAGGTCCATCAACCTATGGTTTCTGTCAGCGGAGGAGAACGAGTGAAAGCGGCTTTACTAAAAGTTATGATGGAGCCTGCTAACCTGCTGCTTCTTGACGAACCGACCAATTATTTAGATGTCGAAGCAAAAGAAGTATTAAAAAAACTAATTCAAACGTACCCTGGCACCATTATTTTTGTTACGCATGATAGAGAGTTTACGGCCGGTACGGCGACACATGTAATGGAGATTAAATCAGGTAAAGCTGAAATAAAGAGGATGGCCGAGCCGGAACAGCTCCCAGACGGAGAGGCGGCAGAAAATGAGGCACTGCTGGAAATGAAGATAACAGAAGTGCTCAGCCGCCTGGGACAAGCAGAGGATGAAGAGAAAATAAAACTGGATCAAACCTTTCAGAAGTTATTAAAGCAAAGAAAAGAGCAGCGCTGAGCTGTTCTTCTTTTTTTGAACTGGTATCCCCTCCTGATTAAAAAAATAAGGATATATATACAGTGGTTGTCAAAAATCACGAAGGCTCCCTTTAGAAAGAGTAAGCCTAAAATAACCAGGAGGCGATGAGATTGTACAGAAACTTAGCTCAGCTTGTAGATGTTAGAGGGCAGGTCAAAAGAAACGGATCGTTTGCTTCGAGATCATGGTCCCAAATTACAGGTATTGCCCGTCATCACTCAGCAACAACGTCAGGAGACGCATTTTCGTTTGCCAATTATCACGTCGATACACTCGGCTGGCCAAGCGTCGGTTACCATTTTGTCATTACAAGAAACGGGACAATTCAATGGGCAAACAGCGTAGACCGCGTTTCCTATCATGTAGGAAATAATAACACTCCATTGATTGGGGTTTGTCTGGTAGGCAGCGGTTCTTTCACTGCGGCGCAGGAACAATCTTATTTTGATCTGGTGACAGCTCTTCGAAGCACAAGCGGTATTAATGTATCCGTCGCGAACTTACGCGGACACAATGAATACCCGGGTCATACTTCCAACGCCTGTCCTGGTATCAACATGGATATGGTACGAGCAGCCATAACGAACGGACATCCAGTAGGGAGCCCCGGACGCCCGGTGCTGCGCAGAGGCGACAGCGGGTCGGAAGTGCTTATTCTGCAAAATGATCTGCTGGCTGCCGGAGAAAGCCTTCCGCAGTTCGGGGCGGATGGGGATTTTGGCGCAGAAACGGAAAATGCCGTACGTTCTTTCCAGCGAAAAGCGGGCCTTACCGCGGATGGCATTGTTGGTTCCCAAACCTGGAACGCACTTGACCGGGAAAAAGTAGAAGGGCGACTGGTATTTGTTACCGCTGCTTCAGTAAATGTTCGTTCGCGTCCTTCTTTTGCTGCCGACGCTGTAGCCGGCCAGGTGTTCCAAGGCGAAGCATTTACGGTGGTGGAGATAGTGGCTGTGCCAAACAGCTCGTCTACCTTGTATCGCCTGGTGTCCGGGCTCTATATTACGACAAATGAAAGCTATGTAACGCTTCGTTAACAGGAAGGTGTTTAGTAAAATGAAACAAAAAAATACCAAAAAAATATTGTTGTATAACGTACCGCTTATCGCCCTGGCTCTTGGGACATTCTTTGGGCTGAATAACTTAACAGAAATTGAAACTGCTGTGTCGGCGCTTGTTTCCTCTATTTTTGCGGTGCTGGCTTCTATTGGCATTTACTCGAGCAATGAGCAGCTTACCGTAAGATCCTCCAAAAACTAAAATGCCTGATTTTTTGTATTGGCACATTTTTAAATGGGGTTTTTAGCAAAAGGAAATGTTTTTCGCAACGAAAAGTTGTATTACGTTTAGGGAATAGATAATTAACTAACAGTCAAATTTCATGAAACGAACGATGAATATGCCAGCAATGTAATTACGCTCTCCTATATTCAACGAAGAAGAGTTGGCAGTGGATATATTTGATCGTTTAAAAGTCCACCAGAACAGCAGAAATAGTGATCAATATGCAGGAGGCTATTCTGTATACGATGATGATACCCATGTTTTTGATAATCTGCTGCCCTTACTGGCGGAACAGGAGCTGCGCAAAAATGAGTTAATTTAAATCCATTACTAAACAAAGATCTGCTGCAATTGCAGCGGATCTTTGTTTTGGCCTGCCTTTTTGGAAGCTTAGAGCGGAGGTGAGGAATATAAAGCCCGCCGCAGTTCTGCTGCAACGATGTTCCATGCTGCAACAGCTTCTTTTTTAGGACCGGTGTTCATAAATGTATGACCGCAGTCTTTAAATAATTCATAACGGACCGGAACCTGTGCTTCTGTCAGTTTGTTAGAATAACGTTCTATTTCAGGGCGGAAGGCATCGTGTTCACCGGCAATGATTAATGCCGGAGCCACTCCGCTTACGTCTGCTGCAAGCACAGGGGAGGCCAGCGGGTGGGAGGCTTGTTCGATTGTCGGTACATAGCAGGCATTTAAAAATCCGGCGGCCTGCGGGTACTTTGCCCGCAGTGGATCCGGCTCGGGCTTATCAGCATGGGGAGTAATGAAGTCCAGCATCGGTACAGAAAGAACCTGCAGCAACGGCTGTTTTTCCCTGCGCTGTTTAAGCAGCAGACAGACAGCTGCTGCCAGGTTGCCGCCGGAGCTCTGGCCGCCGACTGCTATGTTATCTGTATTGATTCCCAGGGTACGACCGTTGCTGCGCAGCCATTGGATTACTTGATAACATTCTTCAAGAGCTCCTGGAAAAGGTGTTTCAGGGGCCTTACTGTAGTTAACGTTAACGACCACAGTGCGAGCCTGGTTAGCTATATACCGGCAGTATGGGTCGTCCATGTCTTTGTTATTCATAATAAAAGCTCCGCCGTGCAGGTTGATATATACGGGCAGCGGTTCATTTGTGGATGTTAAAGGATAATAGCAGGTGAGACGCAGCGGGTGACTGTCTGTTTCAAGTGAAATGTCCTGTACCTTTTGGACGGCTTCCAGATCCACCATGGATCTGCCTGCGTCTTTATCAGGAAGGACGCGTAGTATGTTTGCAGCAATTAATTTCAGCATAAGGAGTCCTCATTTCTTTTTTTACTTATACCCTTCTCCGCTGAAATATAATCGAAGCAAGGGCTATAGAGAGTAATTTCCAGGTGAAACGGGTATATTAGAGAAAGGAAAAAAAGTCTGTTACCGCTTCCTTTTTATTTAAGGAATACACACAATTTTATTATAAAGGAGTCTGCAATCATGTCCGAACACGTAACTGTTATCGGCGGAGGACTGGCAGGTATGGCATCTGCGATCCGTTTAGCCGGAGAAGAGTATAATGTAACGATTATTGAAAAAGGAGAACGCCTTGGCGGCAAACTCAATCAACGGGTGGGAAAAGGGTATATTTTTGATACCGGCCCGTCTATTTTGACGCTTCCCTGGGTGCTGGAAGAATTGTTTGAATCCGTTGGTAAAGACGTGCACGACTATTTAGATATACAGCGCATTGAACCAGGCTGGAGAACCTTTTTTGAAGACGGTACGAAAATTGACTTAACGAGCGACCTTCCTAAAATGCTGGAAGAATTAAAAAAGGTATCAAAAGATGATGCCTCCCGCTTTTTTGAGTACCTGGATTACTGCAATAAAATGTATGATTTGAGCATGAAGTCTTTTTACCGGGATAGTATTTCAGGCGTGTCGGATCTCCGGGCCAACCATTCCCTGAAAGAGATGTGGGCTATGGATCCGTTTCATTCCCTAAACCAGACGACGGAACGGTTTTTTAAGGATAAGCACCTGCAGCAGTTGTTTAATTTCCTCATTATGTATATCGGCTCTTCGCCTTATGAGGCTCCTGCCATGTTGTCCCAGATGACCCATGTCCAGCTGGGCGTTGGTGTTTTTTATGTACAGGGAGGCATGTATAAGATAGCAGAGGCTATGGAAAGCGTGCTCGAGGAGCAGGGCGTGGATATTCGCCTGAACACGGAAGTAGAGAAAGTAGTAACTAAAAAGAAACAGGTAAAAGAAGTCCATTTAGCGGGCGGTGATGTGCTTACTCCGGATCTTGTTGTATCGAATTTGGAAGTGATTCCTTTTTATGAGCATTTGATGGAGAGCAAAAAGCTCCGTAAAAAAGCTCTGGCCGACCGCAAAAAATTTGAGCCTACAGTATCCGGCCTCGTGCTCCTGCTTGGAGTGGACAGTAACTACGATAAGTTATCCCACCATAACTTCTTTTTCTCTGAAGATCCTGAAAAAGAGTTTCACCAGATTTTTAAAGAAAAGAAACCGGCCGACGATCCTACAGTATATGTCGGAATTTCTTCAAAAAGTGATTCTTCGCAGGCGCCTGCCGGCAAAGAAAATATGTTTGTCCTGACACATGTGCCGGCGCTGCAAAAAGGAGAAGACTGGAACAAAAACCTGGCCGGCTACCGCGATATTGTCCTTTCCAAGCTTGAACGTATGGGAATGACCGGTCTTCGCGATCGGATTGAGTATGAGCACACGTTTACACCAAACGATATTGAATCTCTCTACGGCTCTAATGGGGGATCTATTTACGGAGTAGTAACAGACCGCAAGCTGAACGGTGGATTTAAGATGGACACGAGAAGCAGCGTAGTAGATAATCTTTACTTTGTCGGAGGTGCAACACATCCAGGAGGCGGTGTACCGATGGTAACCCTTTCCGGCCACATGGCAGCCAATGCTATCCTGGAAAAGCATGGAAGTCCCAAAAAAGCTGTAAAATCCTGAGGTGAATAATCATGTGGTTTCTTGTAACAGCAGTACTGGTGACCCTTCTGCTTTTTTGGCAGAGGGTCTCTTTTCCTATCGTACCGAAAAAAGACACTGGAACTTATTCGGTTATTATTCCAGCACGTGATGAAGAACACAACCTGAAACGGCTGCTGCCGTCTCTTTCAGCTGTTTCTAATGAAAAGCGCGAAATCATTGTCGTTGATGATGATTCCAGCGATGGAACAAAAGAGACCGCGGCCTCTTTCGGGGTGAAAGTAATCAGTACACCTCCTCTTCCTGAAGGATGGATGGGCAAGTCCTGGGCTTGTTTCCAGGGAGCCCGGCAGGCAAAAGGAGACACTTTCTGTTTTTTAGATGCGGACACGTGGTTTTCAGCAGACGGCCCGGATCGAATGATTCGATACTTAGAACAATCGGAAGCCGCTTCTTTTGTCACGGTGCATCCTTTTCATTTTATGTATTCTTTTTGGGAAAAGCTGTCGGCCGTCTTTCACCTGGTCGTGTTTGCCTCTTCTGGAATAACCCATATTTTTGCGAAACAGAGCAAAGCCCAGGGCGGCTTTGGGCCGTGTCTCTTAATAAATCGGGATATCTATTGGGAAATGGGCGGACATGAGTGCATCAAAAAAGAAATTGTAGAACATTTAGCCTTTGCCCGAAAAGCGCAGCTGCAGGGAATAGAAACCCGAGCTTTCAGCGGCAGAGGTGTATTGAATATGAGAATGTATGAAGCAAAGCTTGGGGATGTGATTCAAGGCTGGTCGAAAAGCTTTGCTTCTGGAGCAAAAACGGCTTCCCCATGGCTGACTGCAGCAAATGTAATATGGATTACAGCCGTCGTTTCTTTTTTCGTGAACAGTCCTGAAGCTGGATGGTGGAGTCTGGCGGCCTATTTGGCCATTGCGCTGTGGCTCTACAGAACGCTTCGGGATATTGGGAACTTTCAGTGGTTCGATGCCCTGCTGTTTCCGGTATACTTTTTGTTTTTTGTAATGATATTCATCTACTCGCTGCTAAAAACGTTTTTCTTTAAAAAAGCAACATGGAAAGGCCGTAACATTGCAGGAAAGTAAGGAGAGGGGGCATTAAAATGATTTGGATAAATGCAGCGGCATGGCTTTGTATTCATTTAAGCATTGGAACTGCCGTGTATTTTCTCCCTCCCTCTGTCATAGCTTCTTTTCCATGGCTGTATAAAATTCGAAAATGGGAAAATAATGGGCGGGTATACGATGCGCTTAAAATAAAGAAATGGAAGCACCGTCTCCCGGAAGCCAGCACCTGGACAAAGCTTGGTATTCCCAAAAGTACGCTGCGTCTGCGAAAGGCGGAAGACGTTGCAGCATTTCATACGGAAGCAAACCGCTCCGAGCTTTCACATTGGCTGCAGATCCTTCCGGCTCCTCTTTTTTTCTTGTTTAATGAACCATGGGTCGGCTGGATTATGATTGTTTACGCGTTCTGCTTTAATCTGCCCTTTATTATGATTCAACGTTACAATCGGGGACGGCTGCAGCGCTGGAAAGAAAAACGTGCCTAGAGGAAATGAAAGGCCAATGCCTTCAACGATGATAGTGTGGGAAAATAAAGAAAGACTGTAAATTTCCATCATTTTTTATACAATAAATGGAAATTTAAAAGATGAGATATAGCAAAAAAACCGGGAGAAAAAACGCTTCCGGTTTTTTTTATGTTATTTTTCTTTTTTAGAAATAGTAAATGCCTGCTTCATGCCATTTTTAATAGAGAACCTGCCGTACATCAGCACGCCGCCTTTGTATATTCTGGCAGCCAGCATGTTGATAAAAAAAGCACTGGCGGTAAGAATGGTAATGATCAAGATGATTTCCCATGTCGGAACCGTAGTCATACCGATTCTTAAGAAAAGCAGCTGTGGCGTGAAAAAGGGAATATACGATAGAATTTGAATGATCGTTGCATCCGGAGCATTCAAGCCGAAAATGGCTATAAAAAATGCAACCATAGCTACGTAGATGAGCGGCTGGATCGCCTGATTTACTTCTTCTGCCCGACTGACAAGCGCTCCCAGCATAGCGGCGATACCGCCATAGAGGAAATAGCCGAGTACAATGAAAAGCAAAGCGTATAAAAGCAGGGATACTTCAATGGCTTCACTGAATAAGCCTTCCAGAATGTTATCACCGCTGATGGCATCTCCGATAAGCGCGGCGACAGCCAGTACGGCTATATTCAACAAACCGACAATACCGATACCGACAAGCTTTCCAAACATCTGTGTAATAGGGTTAACGCTGGAAACAATTAATTCCATCACCCTGGAGGATTTTTCAGTAGCTACTTCCGTTGCGATCATCGATCCAAACATAATAACGAGCAGGTAAATTGCAAAGACAAGGGCATACACCATCCAATAGGCTTGATTATGAGCTTCTTCGGTCTGCACTTCCGCGCCTTCAGTGAGAGGCTGCTCGGAAAACGATACCGGCTCGTAGATGGTGGCGAGCTGCTGCCCGTCAAGGTTCAGCTCGTTTGTAACAAACCCTTCTTTAATGCGCTGTACATCCTGGTTAATGACCTGGCCATCCTGAAAATCGCTTTCGCTTCCGTATAAGACGGCGTTCAGTTCAGACGGTTCTCCTTCCAGAGTCAGTACAAAAGCATATTCTTCCTCTTCTGCTGAAGCCATGGCCTCTTCTTCTGTACCGGAATAATTTTCATAGGCAAAAGAGCTTTCTTCATAGGAAGCGAGAGCTGCTCCCATTTCTTCCTCTTCTGATGTATTATCAATAACCGCTATGTTCGACCGTTCCCCGGCCTCGTCATCGGAAAAAGAGGACAATATGCCGGCAGCGTTCATTAATCCTATAACAAGCACAATGGTAACAAGGCTCGACCAGAAAAAGGATTTGGAGCGTACGCGTTTTGTCATCGTATGGGCAACGGTAATCCAGAAATTATTCATCGTTTTCTACACCTGCCTTATCAATAAAGATATCGTGCAGGCTGGGCTGTTCGACTTCGAATTTACGCACGAATCCTTTTTCAGCAATGCGCTGAAAGACAGGTTCTGCAATGGTCTCATCCTGGACCCGCAGCACGGCACCGTCTTTATGCTGCTGCAGGTCCAGCACGCCGGGAACCTCATGAAGAAAAGCCAGGTCGTAGTCCGCCTGCACCGATATATTTTTCACGCCGTAGGAACGCTTTATGTCCCGCAGGTTTCCTTGCAGTACGGCTTTTCCGCGCTTTAGCATAATCAAGTCTTCACACATTTCTTCTACGTTTTTCATTTGATGGCTGGAAAAAACAATAGTCGTGCCTTGCTGCTGGATATGCTGCACAGCCTGCTTCAGCATATCGGTGTTTACGGGATCGAGCCCGCTGAAGGGTTCATCTAAAATCAAAAGCTCGGGTTTATGTAGGACAGCTGCAATAAACTGGATTTTCTGCTGGTTTCCTTTGGATAATTCTTCAATTTTTTTGTTCTCATACTCTGGTACTTGAAACGTTTCGAGCCATTCTTGAAGGGCGGGAATGATACTGGTTTTTTTCATCCCTTTCAGACGCATTAAGTAAATAATCTGTTCTTTTACTGTCAGCTTGGGATAAAGACCTCTTTCTTCCGGCAGGTATCCAATTAAATTGGTGCGCTTATAGGAGAGAGGGCGGCCGTCCCAGGTCACGGAGCCTGAAGTGGGATCAAGCAGTCCGAGAATCATGCGGAACGTAGTGGTTTTGCCGGCTCCATTCGCTCCAAGCATGCCAAACATGCTGCCTTTTTCTACAGATAACGACACCCCATCTACTGCTTGATGAGAGCCGAATCGTTTCGTGACATTGTCAATAACGAGCGTCAATGGTCATACCTCCTGGCCGTAGTAGTTGGAACAGCTTAGACAGTTTCTGTCTTCTTTTACTATGATGGAATGCAAAAATAATATCAATTCTTTTGGTATATTATTATATACAGTTAAAAGGTTAAAGGTTTTTAACAAGCCTGATCGTGATCGGTATCTTTTTCTCTATTAACCCAGTGTCCGTCTTCGAGCTGATACCCTTTTCCTTTCATCCGGATAATATAAAAAACAAAGGAAAGGACAGTGCCGCCGGCGAACAGGGAAGCCTGGATGGTTACATCCCTTAAAGGGAAATCAAAATAGTAGTAAACAAAGAAAAAAGCTCCTGCATAAACTAAAATGGCAGCCAGCATATCCGGCTTCAGATCAAAATCTTTATCCGCCTGGGATAATGATTTTTCAGTCGTTTTCTTCAAGCGGGTGTCTGCATAAATAGATATCCCGACTAAGGGAATCAATCCGCCGATGTATCCATAAGCCACTCCCGTAACCGGATCATCGACGATATACTCTATGACAGAAGCTGTTCCCAGATAGATCACAGTAAGAAAAAGACCACCAAATCTCAGCTGCCACTTAGACGGATCAAATCTTCTTTTCATTCGATACACCTCGCTGTAGAGAAATTACCGGGACTGCTCAAGTCTTCGCCGGCCGGCCCGGCAGCCTGAATAAGAAGCGACCAGGGCGGCAATAGCCGCGGGAATACCTTGAAACAACAAAAAGAACAGAAAGAAAGGAATAATTATGTACCGCTTTTTGAACCGGGAGGAGGCAGCAAACGAAACAAAAAAAGCGAATAGAAAAATGACTGCATGAAATAAAATAAATGGACCAATAGGCATAGCGCGGCTCCTTCGTTCAAACGGATGGTATAATAAAAAAGAGAGTCTGTTTAAAAACATTTTTCTATTTATAGAATAAATTGTAAATTAATCTTATCATAAATCTGCCCGGCAACTAAAAGGTTTTCCGGGCAGGACTTATAGAAGACAACAGCGAAAAAGGTTGAAGAGATCCCAGTAGACAGGGAGAGGAGAGTACGATGAATATTGCGATTATATTGATAATTCTTATCGGAATTGCTGCTACTGCGATTACGCTGGGTTTAACAAAAATAACGGACGAAGAAGACAAAAAGTACGATTCCGGCAAAAGCACGTCCAATATGCTGGTGCTCTATATTATTATTCTGCCTATCTTGGTGATTCTGGTAGGAATTGCTGCCAGCATGGCAGTTTTTTCCTAATAACGCTCTACTGCCAGCGCTTCACAGCATAGTGGTAAAACGCGTACATCAGCATGAAAAGCCCGACTGCGAGAGGCTGAAGCGTAATGAGGTAGTAAGGCCATTCTCCGAGCCAGTCAAACGGCGTCGGGGAAGGCGGCTTTTCCATTAAATACATATAATTTCCGCCCGTCAGGGTGTTTACGGAAAATACAATGGCCGCCAGTCCATTCATTACAAGCCAGACAGGAAAAAGAGAACGAAAGGTTACAGGGGTTCTTTCAATAATAAGCTTATAAAATACCGCTATAATCAAAAGACCATGTGTTATAAAAAAATGCAGAAAGCGCAGGTGAGGGAAGCCGTAGTTATCGATATCCGGAAAAATCAATGTCAGAAAGGCACTCGTTGTGCCGGCATAAAAAGCAAACGCCGTCCAAAAGGAAGGGCCTTTTGTCAAGAGCATGGCAACAACTGCCATCCAGGCAAAGCTGCTTAGCTTTAAAGGTAGAGCAAATCGAACGTCCCAGACCCCTTCTATTGCATACCAGGTGTGCAGCCATATTTCTGCCAGCAGAAGAAACGCAACAGCACTCCAGCAGAAAGTTTTCTGAAAGGCCTGCGATTGGCGAAGCGGCCGCCGCCAGACCAGAAGGATCATACAGCTTAAAATAACAAACGCAAATACGAAAAGATGAGCAGGACCGAACGAATCGAACCCCGGCCCATCATGATGAAATTCCATCCACCACATGAAAAGCCCCCCTTTTATACGTCTCTTTTCTTTCCCATAACCTTTTTTGGAAAATTTTAACCGCTGAACGGGGATATGCTTGTAAAAAATAGGGTATAGAAGCAAAAAAAGAGGTGATAGCATTGTGCGGCAGATTTACGTTATATTCATCTTCCATAGACATTGAACAGGAAACAGGGACGGCTATTCCTGAAATCCCGCCAAATTACAATGTGGCTCCCACTCAGCTTGTTTTGACCATTGCTTCGAGCCATGATCAAACGAAGGCTGGTTTTTTGAAGTGGGGTCTTGTACCATCCTGGTCCCGCGATCCTTCTATCGGTCATAAAATGATTAACGCCAGAGCGGAAACAGTAGACGAAAAGCCTTCTTTTAAAAAACTGCTGGAGCGGAGACGCTGCCTGGTGATAGCTGACAGTTTTTACGAATGGAAAAAAGAAGGAAAAGAAAAGCAGCCGTATCGTATTACGGTAAACGATGAAAGTATTTTTACGTTCGCCGGACTCTGGGACAGGTGGGAAGGGGAAGAAGAAACGATTACTTCCTGCACCATTATTACGACAGAAGCAAACGATTTAATGAAAGACCTTCACCACCGGATGCCGGTAATTATCCCGAAGAGCCGGAGAGAAGCGTGGCTGCATCCCGATACGTCGAAAGAAGAAGCAAAAGCAATGCTCGAGCCTTACGACAGTAACCAAATGAACGCATATCCGGTAAGCCGTGCAGTAAACAGCCCTAAAAATAACACTCCCGACCTAATAGAAAAACAATAAGGAGGCCCACTATGTCACGGCAGAAAAAATACACAGCAGAAGAATGGGATCATCAATATGCAGAAGTAAATGGGATAACGGTTCATTATGTGCAGGCTGGTACCAATACGGCCTCCCCTGTGCTGCTGCTTCACGGATTTCCGCAGAGCTGGCTGATATGGAGGGATCTTATTCCTAAGCTGGCAGCGGATCATTATGTACTGGCTATGGATTTACGAGGGTACGGGGATTCAAGCAGGCCGGAAGGACTCCACTCGTATGACAACGAGCAAATGGCGGCGGATGTACACGGACTGGTGCAGCTGCTGGGACTTGAAAATGTCGCGATGATCGGTCATGACCGGGGAGCGCGTGTTACCAGAAGGTATGCTCTGGACTACCCGGAAAAGCTTGCCGGCGCCGGCCTGATCGATATTCTGCCGCTCGAATATATTTATGACAACCTTACAGCTGGTGAAGCGGCAGAGAAATACTGGCATTGGATATTCCAAGTGGTGCCGGATGTACCGGAGACTCTAATTGAAGGCAAAGAAGAAACGTATTTAGAGTTTTTCTTCAAACGCTCTCCCCGGTTAATGGATGCTTTTAAAGCGGACGGGGCGTGGGAAGAGTATCTCCGCACATGGCAGAAAAAAGGATCTGTGCAGGCCGCATTAAATGATTACCGGGCCTCTTATCAAGTAGATCTACCCAGGTATCGAGAGAAACAAAAGAACGAAGTAAAGGTGGAAGTGCCGGTCATGCTGCTTTGGGGAGACACTGGAAATTTAGCGGGCCAGCCGGTGGTGGACATTTGGAAGCAGAAAGCGTCTTCGATTGTGATGGCGGAAGAAGTAAAAAACTGCGGGCACTATGTTCCGGAAGAACAGCCGGACGTCATGCATGGGTACATTCAGGCATTTACAGCTGATCTATTTTCAAAATAAAAAGCCGGGGCATTTGCCGCCCCGGCTTTATTTGTGTTCAGAAAGAGTAAACCCTATGTGCTTTAGAGCTGTTTCCAGACTGTGCACAATTTTAATATTTAACTGCAGCAGCGATACGGCTCCAGCCTGATTTTGGGCAAACTCGGGTGAAATACCGGTAAGAATCGCTTCAATCCCCATCAATTTAAGCGATTTAACGAGGTCGATCAATACCCGGGGGAAAACACCGTCCAATATAATTAACCCGGATAAATCAATAATAAAATAGTTAATATGATGAGAAGCACCGTAGTTTAAAACGGACTGGGTGATTTTGTCTGCCCGGTGTTCATCTACAATACCTTGAATACTAAGGATGGAAACACCTTTCGTGATCGGAATGATAGGTACATTTAAGAATCCCATATTAAATTTGGTTCGGTCCAATTCAATAATATGGGAAAGAATCTCTGCCATTGATTTTAAGTAAGCAACATCTTTATCGGTGAAGTTGTTTTTTTCTCTGTCCATCACACAAAGAGTGCCGAATACATTACCTTCCAAATCAAAAAGCGTCACACCCAGAAAACCTTTCACTTTAAATTCATCCGTTATTTTTAAATGTTTCATTACATCTTCTTCGTTCACATTGTTTGTAAAAAAAGAGTGGTTTTTTTCTGATAAAATCATTTGACAGTAGGTATCTGAATGATCCAGCGAATACCCTTCCGGTACGATAAGATCTTTTGCGTTGTAGGAGCTGATAGCGGTCATGCTTTTATCGCCTCGCAGGGCAACATAAGCGGTGTTTACATTTAAACGCTCACTTATAATACTGAATATTTTCTGCGACACAGACTTCAACGAAGTGAAATCTGAAGAATGTAAATTATATTCATTTGGCACGTGCGGTAACTCCCTTCACTGCTGGTGCCTGATAATAAAATGAATTATCGGCAT
This sequence comes from Sinobaca sp. TMA16-18, assembly GCF_059510535.1. Classification (NCBI taxonomy): domain Bacteria; kingdom Bacillati; phylum Bacillota; class Bacilli; order Caryophanales; family Sporolactobacillaceae; genus Sinobaca; species Sinobaca sp. TMA16-18. The sequence continues at coordinate 31,554 of NZ_JCAKFM010000002.1, forward strand.
ATGGAATTGAATATATCACTTTCCGGCTTTTTTTTCTATGAAAAGGATTTATGAGAAAAAACAGGACAGGCTGTAGAAAAAGGCGGAATATACGTATTTTATACAAAAGTCTGTACAGGGGTTGCTGTCCGCAGGGGTGTCCCTCTGTTTTCTTCCTTGTGGATAGACTTTCTAAAGGATTCAAGATCATGTATAGATATATGTGATCGAATGATGTCTCAACAATCTAAGTAGTTTTGTAGACAAATATTATCCATAATGTATCCATAATAATAAAAAAGGATGAGTGCTGTGAAAATGAAAATGGGAGTAGAACAGGCCGCTTGTATTCTGGCAATAATTTCTACACAGGAAGAACATAAATTAGTCAGCAGTGAGGTGATCAGTTCCAAGCTGAAAGTATCATCGTCTTACTTGAAAAAGATGTTAAGAAAACTGGTGGTGCAGGAACTGATTGTTTCCGTGCCGGGAAATCAGGGAGGGATTCGGCTGACGAGACCGGCGAGTGACATAACGATCTATGATGTGTTTGTAGCCATTGAAGAGGATACGCCTTTTATAGAATTGAACGGGTTAATTCCCCTGGCATTTCCGGAGTCAGAAGTAGCTCCGGAAGGGGAAGCCTTGTTAAACGACATTTTCGCCGAAGAGCAGGAGAATTATTTTTCGACTTTAAAAAAAGTAACGGTCGCAGATGTGCTTAAACAAATTATTGGAATAGACCAATTCAGAACTATTGACTGGAACCAAAAGCCGGCTCACGAGGACATCCAGGCACTGCGCCGGAAAGTGCAATTAGGAGACGATGCCGAGTGAAAATGATAAATGCGGAATGGCGCCATTTACTGCATGATCGGAAAATACGGATAGTGGTGCTTGCTGTTATTCTTATCCCTCTTATTTATGCCGGTATTTTTTTACGGGGAGCCTGGGATCCGTTCGGAAATGCGGATCAGCTGCCTGTTGCTGTTGCCAACAAAGACAGGCCTGCAGACTATGAGGGAGAAACATTAAGCATTGGCCGGGAAGCGATAGATAATTTAAAAGAAAACGATGAGCTGGACTGGACGTTTACGAATCAAAAGCGGTTCTTTAGCTTCTCAAATCTCGGCTTCTCTTCCGAAGGTTTCCGGGGAAGCTTCTTTTGAAAAGATTACCGATTTTGCTGCCGGTACGGAAGAGTTAAGCACAGGAATCGTGTGAATTCTAATGATTTTACAGCTGACGGCAGCAGGCGGGACGATGCCGGTAGAACTGCTTACCGATTTCTTCCGTCATATCAGTCCGTTTCTTCCGATGGCCTACGCGGTGTCCGCCTATAGGGAAGCCCTTTTTCTTAACGGACCCGTAACAACGGAACTGCTTGTACTAACAGAAATTTTCCTTATTTTCCATATGGCACCCATCATTTATTTCACATGGAAAGCGAAACGTTGGAGGGCAGAACCGGTTTCTTCTTAATGATGTAAGAGCCTCCTTTAGACAGGAGGTTCTTTTTGTTTTGAACAGGAAAGAATAGAAATCCAAAACCGGTGGTATACTACATATAAAAGCGCATTCATAAAAGCAGATGAGGTGAACCGATGATTACGAAATTTATGGCACCGGAAATCATTTTTGGAGATCATGCTATTCATCAAATTGGAGAGAGTTTTCTGCGGTTGGGGGCGCAGCGTATTCTTGTCGTCAGCGATCCCGGTGTGAAAGCTGCCGGATGGACGGATCAGGCTGTGGAGAAAATAGAAGAAACAGGACTTGCTCATACCTTGTACGAAGAAGTAACAACCAATCCGGGTTCGCAGCAGGTAGAGAAAGGCGCAGCCTTATATAGAGAAGAGAAGTGCGATGCCGTACTCGGGGTTGGGGGCGGAAGTGCTTTGGATGTAGCGAAAGCGGTGGCTATTATCGTAAGCAACGGAGGGAGTATCGAAGACTACGAGGGAGTGGACCATATACACAGTCCGCTGCCGCCGACGATAATGGTGCCGACCACTGCGGGGTCAGGGTCCGAAGTGTCGCAATTTTCGATTATTATTGATCCTAAACGAAAAAAGAAAATGACCATTGTCTCCAAATCCCTCGTTCCTGATATTGCTATCGTCGATCCTTTTGTATTAATGACTAAAGACCATCTGCTGACAGCAGCAACCGGATTGGACGCTATCTCCCACGCGATTGAAGCGTATGTCAGCGTGGCGGCGACCCCTCTTACCGATGTACACGCTCTAAATGCACTTAAGCTGGCCGCGGCTAACCTGCGGCCTTCTACAGCATCTCATACCAACCTGGAAGCCAAGCGTTCCATGGCCATGGCCAGTCTGCAGGCGGGGCTTGCTTTCTCCAATGCCATCCTGGGAGCGGTTCATGCGATGTCCCATGCAATTGGAGGACGCTATGAGCTTCCTCATGGAGAAATTAACAGTATTCTGCTTCCGCACGTGATGGAATTTAACCTGATTGCTTCTCCTTCCCGCTTTGCAGAGATAGGAGACATTCTGGGAGCGGCGGCCTGCACCGATGAAAAGATGGAAAAAGGACGCTTTGGGATTCGGGCCCTGCGCTCGCTTGCCGATGACATTGGTGCTCCCAAAACATTGAAAGAAGTCGGTCTGAATAACCCTGACTTTAATAAGATGGCTCTTACCGCTCTTGAAGATGCATGCATGGTAACCAATCCAAGAGATGTGACACTGCAGGATATAGAAGCCTTGTTCCAAAAAGCTTATGAGTAAAGGGGGAGCTCTATGTTTACAGAAAAGGAAAGTGTTATTGAGAAACTGACAGGGGTTAAAGCTTCGAAAAAAAGCTACTATACCGATTTAAAAAAAACAATTGGTGAGCTGGAGAAGAAAAATCAAAAGCTTGAAATACTTAATGAAGTAGCAAAAGGCTTTCAGCTGACAGGAACGATGGAAAGATCCCTTCAGCATATTTTAGAAACCATTTATGAACTATATCCGATCGACCGTGTCAGCATCTCCTTGATTGAAGACGATATGATGACGCTTCAAAGTATCTATCCGATTTCCGTTGAGGAGGAAGAAGTCGGGCTGCACCTTCCGCATGACCGGTCGATCTACTGGAAAGCAATCAACCAGGGCCTTATTGTCATTCATGAATGGGAACCCGGAGGCTCCTATCGTTTTGTCGAAGAGCAGACGCTCGCTGATCATAGCCTGTATCATGCCTGCGTGATCCCCCTGAGGATGAAAACATCTACGATTGGTGTGCTGACCTTTGCTACAGCAGAACGCATGCCTTATGACTATTCGGATATTACTTTTTTCCGCCAGCTTTCCGACCATATTGCGGTGATGGTGGAAAATTCCAGGCTTTATCGGGAAGTATCCGCAAGCAAAAAAGAATGGGAAGAAACGTTTCAAGCGGTAGCAGACCTGCTTCTGCTTGCTGATACGGACCACCGGATTATCCGCTGCAATCAGGCCTCCCATCATTTTTTCGGCAAACCGCCTGCCAGTATGATCGGCCTTCGCTGCCACGACGTCTTATTTCCGGAAGGCCACTCGTTCTGCCCGATAGAAGAAAGCTATCATACGCAGTCCATGAAAAATTACCAAATGAGCTTAAAGAACGGCAGCATGTGTGACATCCAGACGTATCCGGTCCGGGGGGAGGCGGGTGAAATGAAAGGACTGCTGATTTACATTAAAGATATTACGGAAAAAATCAGAACGCAGGCGCAGCTTCAGCATTCCGGCCAGCTGGCCGCCATAGGCGAAATGGCTGCCGGGGTCGCGCATGAATTGAACAGTCCTCTTACTGCCGTTATTGGAAACACGCAGATTTTAAAACGTCAGCTGTCAGAAGATGGCAGGCCCCGGGAACTGGCAGACGCGATTGAAAGAGGCGGGAAAAGATGCCAGGGGATTATCAGCAACCTGCTCTCTTTCTCCCGTCAGGAAAAGGAAGAAAGTACAGAATGCTGTCTGAATGAATCTGTAGAAGACGTCCTGAGTTTGATAGGCTTTCAAATCGAACGGGAACATATCCAAATTGAACGGCGTTTCTCAAAAGATATCCCGCTGGTCGAAGCCAGTCCCCATCAAATCGGCCAGATTATTATCAATCTGCTTCTCAACGCAAAAGATGCGTTAACAGAGAAAGCGGAGCCAAGGTATATTACGCTGATAACCCGTCATATGCCGGAATACGTCAGCTTGTTTGTAGAAGATAACGGGTGTGGGATTCCGACAGACAAAAAAGATACGATTTTTACGCCATTTTTCACAACAAAAGAAAAACAAAGCGGCACCGGACTCGGTCTTTCAATAAGCAGGGACCTGGCAGAACGAAATGGAGGCAGCCTGGTTGTAACAAGCACAGGCGGAAATGGAAGTACGTTTGAGCTGAGGTTTCCAAAACTAGCACAAAAGGAGGGCCGGGCGTGAATATATTAATTGTGGACGATGATAAAGACATAGGAGATTTCTTTACGTATCTGCTGGAGGCTGAAGAACATACCATTTATCTGGCCCGGAACGGAAAAGAGTTTCATCAGCTTATGCTGTCATGGGAAAAATTTGATATTGCTTTTATAGATATTAAGCTTCCGGATACGAACGGCCTCCGGCTGCTTAAGGAAATAAGGCTTCAGCAGCCCGGCTGCCGATGTATTGTGATGACGGGATACAGCACAATTGAGTCAGCCGTCGAAGCGATTAAGCTGGGAGCAGAAGATTATATCGAAAAGCCGTTTGAAAATATAGCGCTTCTTGAAGAAAAAGTAAATCGAAAAGATACCATTGCGTATACAAATGCTGTCGAACAGGCTGCGAAAAAAAGCGGCTTGATTATCGGGAAAAGCAAAGCGATGCAGGAGCTTGTGCGCCTTGCCTCCCGGTTTGCGCCTAAACCGCTGACAATTTTAATTGACGGGGAAACGGGAAGCGGAAAAGAGGTAGTCGCCCGTTTCATTCATGAAGCAGCAGGGGGAAAGGAAAGGCCGTTTCTCGGAGTGAACTTTGGGGCACTGCCGGAGAATGTGATTGAAAGTGAACTGTTCGGCCATGAAGCAGGTGCTTTTACGGGCGCGCAGAAAGTCCGAAAGGGTTTCTTTGAAATGGCCAAAGGCGGTACGCTTCTGCTTGATGAAATAGGCGAAGCATCTTTATCCACCCAGGTGAAACTACTGCGCGTACTGGAATCAAAAGAGTTTTTCCGTGTAGGAGGAGAGCGCTCTGTGCAGAGTAGTGCAAGAATTATCGCTGCTACAAATCGTTCCCTTCACGAAGCTGTGGAAGCAGGGGACTTTCGGGAGGATCTACTCTATCGTCTGGAAGTCGTCCGGCTGACAATACCTCCTTTACGAGAAAGAAAAGAAGACATTCCCGAACTGGTGGAAGCAATGCTTCTAAAAGAGGCACCGGATACCGTACGAATAAGTCAAGAAGCATTGAGAAAGCTGCAAAACCATGCCTGGCCGGGTAATATCCGGGAGCTTGTGAACGTGCTGGCGAGAGCCTCCGCCCATGCAGACGAACAAATTGAGGCAGAGCATATCCTATTTCATGGAAATGGAAAGATCCTGGCCGATACAGAGGAAGAAGCCGGTCCCATTTCCAGTGCGTGGGTGACCGGACTGAAAAAACAGCTGGAAGCAGATGATTATCTCTCCCTTGAAGAAATGGTAGATGAAATGAGGGAGTCAGAAAAAAAGGCTGTGCAGCAGGTAATAGACCATACGTTGATGATGACGAGAGGAAACAGGCAGAAAGCGGCAGAACGTCTTGGAGTCAATACAAGAAAACTGCGCTACTGGCTTAACGAATAAAAAACCTTCAGGGAGGAGCCCTGAAGGTTTTCGGTACGGATTGTTATTCGTGTATTTTCAAAACAATTCTTCCATTGATGTCCCCATGTTCCATGGAGTCAAATACTTCATTAATATCATCAAGGGATCTTGTTTCAATAATCGGGCGGATTTTCCCTTCAGAAGCGAGCGTCAGGCATTCCTGAAGGTCTTTTCTTGTACCTACTATCGAACCGCGGACGTTTACGGCGTTTAATACGGTTTCAAAAATAGGAATAGGAAGTTCTCCGACAGGCAGTCCTACGACGACGAGGGTGCCGCCCCGTTTAACCGAGCGGTAGGCCTGCTCAAATGCTTTTGCATTAACTGCTACGCTGATCGCTGCCTGAACCCCGTTGAAACGCTCCATAATCGCTTCGCCTGGATCTTCGTTCATTCCATTAATTACGGCATCGGCACCAAGTTGTTTGGCGAGCTCTAATTTATCATCGCGGATATCCACAGCCACCACTTTTAAGGACATAGCCTTGGCATATTGAACGGCTACGTGGCCAAGCCCCCCGATTCCAAAAATAGCAACCCAGTCACCTGGTTTGGCTTCAGATACTTTAAGTGCTTTGTACGTTGTTACTCCAGCGCAGAAAAGAGGAGCTACTTCATCGAATCCCAGATTGTCAGGTATTTTTGCTACATAGGCAGAAGGTGCTTTGCAGTATTCCGCGTAGGCTCCATCGATAGAATACCCGGCGTTCAGCTGATCGTGGCAGAGGGTTTCCCTTCCGGAGAGGCAGAACTCACATTCTCCGCAGGCTGAATAGAGCCAAGGAATACCAACACGGTCGCCTACTTTTAAAGACTTTACGCCTTCGGCTACCTTTTCAATAGTACCTACCCCCTCATGCCCCGGGATAAGAGGAAGCTTAGGTTTAACAGGCCAGTCACCGTGGGCTGCGTGAAGGTCTGTGTGGCATACACCGCAGGAATGTATCTTTACTAGAATATCTCCGTAATCCAATTCCGGCATTGGAACGTCCTTAATTTCAAGCTTTTGATTAAATTCATTTACTACTGCTGCTTTCATAGGTGAAACCCTCCTTAAAAGAATAGTAGTTCTGCCTATTACTACTGCAAGAGCCGTGCCAAAGTACAGGAATCGTTCATAAAGGATAAGAAAGGGGTTTTTTCCATAATAGAAAATCAAACATAAAAAAACAGCCGATATTTCGGCTGTAAATACAAAAAAATTGTTTATGATTCTGTTGGTATCTGCTTTGCTTCAAGGGAACGCGGTCGTGCGGCACTATACCAGTGCCAGCAGAGAATAAGGATAATAACTAAATCTACGGCGTCGCCCCCATAGTACATCAGCATGCTTCCGGACTGGGCCTGCTCTGCCGGAACACCGGCAGGAGGGTTGGCATATAGGTACTTAGACAAGATGCCGTGTCCCGCAAGTGCTGCGATCAGGACAAGAGCCCGGGTGAGAAAACTGACCCGGTGGGGCATGGGGTCTATATAAATAATAGACGCAGTAAAGAAATAACCGGCTAAAAACACATGCAGATGAATGAGTATATGAAGCAGCATATATTCGTGCATTAACGTGTAGAGACTGGTGGTGTATAAAAGCCAAAGCCCTCCTACATTCAGTAGGGCAGGCACGAGAGGATAGGTCAGCACGCGCATCCAAGGTTTTTTTAGAAAAGCAGTGACTCTTCTTGCCTGCCCTGTAGAAAGAGTGCGGAGCAGCAGAGTAATAGGCGCTCCAAGAACAAGCAGTAGAGGACCGGCCATGCCGAGCAGAAGGTGTCCGGTCATATGGGCTGTGAAATCAGAATGTGCCTCCCGGGCAAGCGGCCCGATAACGGAAGTTAAACATAAGACGAGACCGGTATTCCATAATACCATCCGGTAAACAGGCCATGGTTTTGCTTTTTGAAGCGAAAAAACATAGAGGCCGCCATACAATACAAAAAGAAAAACAAAGGGAGCGGCCAGAACAATCTGCGGCCACCATTCCAGTGCGGCATGGTGTGCATGCATCAGGAGGTGCCTTTTTGCTTAATTGTTTTGTTTGTCTGGAAAATAATAACGAGACCTGTAATCAGAATGACGGCGGCTGAAATGTTCCACGTCAGGTCATAGGGCAGTAGATCTACGCCATAGCGGATCTGGTGGATACCCATTACTTTATGGTGTATTAAGCCATCATATAAGTTAAAAAGGCCGACGCCGGCAAGAATCCCGCCAATCCAGCGCTTTATCCACCATGCTCCTCGTCTGCGCAGGTCGGCTACCATAAAGAGAGAACCAACCGTAGCGAGCCAGCTGAACGCGTGGAAGATACCGTCAGAAACTAAGCCGGCACTTGTAGTGGACAAATCATAAAAATGGTGCCAATGAAGAAGCTGATGAAAAACCATTTCATCTATAAAAGCGACAAGGCCGAGTCCAAAGAGAAATCCTGATAACAGATTTCTTCCAGCATATTCTATGGTTCTATCTTTCATGGATGAAGAAAGTGAAGCATGTGTATCCACTGGACAACCCCTCCTTATTTTGCCTGTAGTTAAATAATAAACCTTTTCCTTTAATAAATCCTCCTAAACAAAAAAGTAAAAAGAAAGCGATTTCTTTACCTGATAATGTTTCAAAGTAGAGATAACGGGAACACAAGTAAGCATAAGGCGAATCAATGAATTTCCTCAGTTATTGACTGCGATTGCACACCCAAAACAATATATAATCCAACCCAATACCCTATAGGCATATGAATCACCGGACAATAGAGCCGCGTGTAAAGCCGGAAAGAAGACTTAGCTTCTTTCCGGCTTTTTTTACCCTCCCTTTTCGACAAGCAGCGTACATACAGGAGGTGATAAGAAAACAACAGCCGAAACAAAGCATACGAGAGCCCACAGACACTGAATACTATGTGTTTATAATTTCAGAGGAGGAATTTTATTATGACAGATCCAAAAAAGCACGCAGACGAAGGCCTGGAGCAAACATCAGAACAGAAAAAGCAGGATATTCTTGACAGCTATCAGGGGTTTCAGGATTACTTGAAAAAGCAGATCCATAAGGGAGAAAAAGTCGGCCTGAATGAAGAACAGCTTGCTAAAGGCGCAGAGCGTGTCGCAGAACACCTTAATAAAAAAGAAGATCCTAAAAACCCTGAAGAAAAGCTGCTTCATGAAATGTGGAACGTAGCAGACGACGAAGAAAAGCGTCCGCTTGCACGTGTGCTCGTTCGCCTGGCAAAAGAAGAGGGAAACGCGTAATAAATGAAGATGTATTGGCCGTGCATTAAGAAATAGGCCTTTTCTTCTGCAGAGGGAGAGGAAAAGGACTATTTATACATACTCTTTTCGACAGAAAAGAAGGCACCTGCTGCCTAATGTTATTTTATTCTTATTATGAGGAGAGATACGATGAAAGCTGTTACGATACAGGGGAAAGAGCACATGGAAGTAAAAGAAGTGGAAGCTCCAAAAATTCAAAAAAACGATGATATGATTGTGAAAATCACGGCCTCCGGTATTTGCGGTTCAGATCTTCATTTATATAAAGGGGGTATTCCAGCTCCTAAAGATTACATTATCGGCCATGAACCAATGGGCATTGTAGAAGAAGTAGGTCCCGACGTGAAAACCTTGAAAAAAGGAGACCGGGTCGTTATCCCTTTTAATATAGGGTGCGGTGAATGCCATTACTGTACGCATGATATGGAAAGCCAGTGCGATACATCCAACCCCCATCAGGAAATGGGCGGCCTGTTTGGTTTTTCAGAAGACTTTGGCAGCTTTCCCGGTGGTCAGGCAGAGTATCTGCGGGTTCCCTATGCAGATTTCACTTCATTTAAAGTGCCGGAAAACAGCACGTTAAGCGATGAAAGTGTATTGTTTTTATCTGACGTCATTCCTACGGCATTTTGGAGTGTGGAAAACAGCGGCGTGAAATACGGAGATACGGTCATCATTCTTGGCTGTGGGCCCATCGGCTTGATGACGCAGAAGTTTGCCTGGTTAAAAGGTGCAACGAGAGTTATTGCCGTAGACCAGGTACCTCATCGTCTGGAGCATGCCAAGCGTACGAACCATGTAGAAACGTATAACTTCAGTGAAATTGACAACATCGGTCAGCTTCTTCATGAAAATACTAAAGGTGGTGCTGATGTCGTTATCGACTGTGTCGGCATGGATGGAACTGTTCAGCCAAATGAAACATTTGGCTCAGAAGGAGACAATCAGTTCGGAACTATCAGTCCGATCATTACCGCATCACAGGCTGTAAAGAAATTTGGTGTTGTTCAATTAACAGGGGTATATGGGACAGAAGCGAATAATTTCCCACTCGGGGACTTCTTTACCCGAAACGTTGCATTAACAATGGGCCAGGCACCGGTTATCCATATGATGCCAAGTCTGTACAAAATGGTGGAAAACAAGCTGATCGATCCAACAGATATTATTACCCATCCAATGCCTCTTTCAGAAGCAGTAGAAGCATACCGGATTTTTGATAAAAAGGAAGACGGTAATATTAAAGTGATTCTTAAACCATAAAGCAGGAATGAAAAAAGCTCCAGATCAAAGGCAGAATGCCTTTGATCTGGAGCTTTTTAACGTTATTAATCAAAATACTTAGAAAGAAATTCCTCTGCATCTTCAGGAGATTTTAAATCTGCACTGTGCAGGTGGGCTGTTTTCCTGCCGTCCTTAAATACGAGAAGGCTCGGGATGCCACGCACTTCGTATTCCTCGCCAATGTCGGAAAGTTTATCACGATCGACTTCATACATAGGAAGATTTGAAAATTTTTCTTTCACTGAAGGAAAGAAAGCTTCAAAACGCCTGCAGTCCGGACACCAGTCTGTAGAAAAATGGATCACTACCGGCTCGCTGGCTGCGATCTTTTCCTGAAAGGACTGTTTGTCTGTAATAGCTTCGTGCATGATAACGCCCCCTTAAAGAAGTTTTCCTCATTTTAGCATAAACACCAGTCGTTTTCTCTTAAATGAAAAAGTTTATAAAAATAAACGAGGGATAAATCCCAATAATAAGAAGGGATTCAGGAACCAATTGAAATTTTCCATAAAAGAAAGTGATCCAAATAAAAGCCGTCTGCGTTAACCCTGATAAGAAAACAGCAAGGCATACTAAAAAATTGACCAGGAGATGATGGAAGATGAAATTGAAAAAAACCCTAGCAGGTGCAATGAGCGTAACTTTTTTACTACCGACCGCAGCCATGGCTGCAGATCACGAAGAAGCGGAAATGGAGCCGGTAATGGAAACGTCCCCAGCTTCTGATCTTAGGTCCGACCTGGATTACTTATTATCTGAACACTTCGTGCTTGCCGTTGAAACAATGCAGAAGACGTATGATGAAGCACCGGATGCCCAGGAAACAGAGGATGCTTTATACCAAAACTCCAAAGATATGCTGCCGGCTGTTGAATCGGTTTATGGAGAAGAAGGAGCGGCAGAATTTGACCGCATTTTCACCGGGCACAACGACTATACAGATGACATCGTTGAAGCTGCTAAATCCGGAGATGAAGAAGCCCGCGCTGATGCAGAAGAAGAAGTAGAGGAGTTTGTTGTAGAATTCTCTACTTTCCTGGCAGGAGCAACGGAAGATAACCTGCCACAGGAAGCGGCTGAAGAAGCCGTCCGTGCACATGAAATGGACGTATTGAATACGTTTGACAGCTATGTAGAAGGCGATTATGAAGCTGCATACACAAGCTATAGAGAAGGTTTTTCCCGTATGTTCGATATCAGCAAAGCATTGTCAGGCGCTATTGTGACGCAGATGCCGGAAGAGTTTAACAACACTTCTGTCGATACGCCGGCCGCAGATCTTCGTTCCGATCTGAATAAGTTAACGGCTGAACACTTTGCTCTTGCCACCTATGGCATGGAAAAAGGAGTTAACCAGGCAGATGACTATGATTTCGTAACATGGGCAGAAGATCAGAATACCGCAGACTTTACAGCAGCTATATCTTCTATTTACGGAGAAGAAGCAGGCGGGCAGTTTGCCGAACTGTGGCAGCCTGATCATATTGACGCGCAGGGACAGCTCGTAACAGCTGAGCTGGAAGGCGATGAAGAAGCACGCACGATGGCCCTGGATCACATCGATATGTTCACACAGGACTTTGGCGCTTTCCTTGGAGCAGCAACAGAGGAAAATCTCCCAACAGAAGCTGCACAAGATGCGCTTCGTACTCATGAAGCCCAGGTATTGAGCACTTTCGATAACTACAATGCAGGAGACTACGCAGCATCCACCGCTGACTTTCGTGAAGGCTACCAGTTCATGTTCGGTGTAGGCGAAGCACTGGGCGGCGCTATTGCTGCCCAGAACCCGGACCAGTTTGGTGGAAATGAACACATGATGCCGGAAGAAATGCCGCAGACAGGCATGGGAGGCACAGGCAATGACGGCTGGATGACAGCATTATGGGCAAGTATGACAGCTCTTGTTGGCGGAGCCGTTGCACTAGTTATCCGCAAAAGGAAAAACGCGTAATCATTAGAACAGAAAAAAGGAAGCAGAGTCCATCTCTTCTTTCTTTTTTTACTATAAAACGAACGGGAGGCAGCAGATCATGAAAATGTACTCGGAACAAACACTGGCTGCACACTACTATATTTTAGACAAAGAGCTGACAAAGAAGGCAAAACGAACACTCGGTGCCGCTCCTGATTTTTTAGTGTATACGCAGTGGGATCATCAAGGAAGGGTCTCATCAATCGGTGTGGACAGCCGGAGTACAAATGAAGTGATTCTGCAGAAAATAAAAGAGCAGCAGGCCGGGCGGCGGCAAAAAACAAGAGAGAGGAGCATACCTTCATGATTCGTTTTTGCTTTAATGATGGAAAAGTATATGAAACAGCCAGGGTGAATGGAACATATGATGAGTTGTTTGCGTTATTGGATAAAGGAAAAAAGCTGAATGCTCCCTTTGAAGAAATAGATATAGAAGGCCATAAGCTCGACAAAACAGTTAACGATATTGAAAAAGTAGAAATTACGTTAGCATAATAAAAAAGGCCGAAGAGCATGAGCTCTTCGGCCTTTTTACTATTTAGACTGGGATGCGGAAATGGGAAGGTTTTTAGCTTCGGCAATCAGTTCAAACGAACGGAGCCTGTCTTCATGATGATAGGCTTCGCTGTTAATCATCAGCTCCTGGATACCGGTTCGTTTAACAAACTCGTCCATTTGGGCAGCTACGGTTTCTTTATCGCCGACAAATGTATTTTTCAACATATCGTTTACGGCCATTTTCTCCCGTTCACTCCATACCTCATCTATATTATCTACAGGCGGCTGGGTGCGGCCGGGCGTATTGCGGATCAGGCTTAGGAACTTCAAGTAAAGAGAAGAAGCCACGTGTTCCGCTTTTTCGTTTGTATCAGCTGCAATCACGTTCACGCCGACCATTGCGTACGGTTTATCAAGCACTTTGGACGGTGTGAATACCCGGTTATATACAGACAGGGCATCCATCATACTTGCCGGGGCAAAATGACCGGCGAAAGCAAACGGCAGGCCGAGCTGGCCTGCAAGCTGGGCACTGAATGTGCTTGATCCAAGCAGCCAGACGGGGATATCGAGCCCTTCCCCCGGTATTGCGCGGACACGACGGGAAAATTCATCATACGGCTCAAAATAGCTGCGCAGCTCTTCAAGAAGAGCCGGAAAGTTATCGCTGCTGTTTACATTACGGCGGAGTGCCATAGCTGTCAGCTGGTCCGAGCCGGGCGCGCGGCCAAGGCCAAGGTCAATGCGGTCCGGATAAAGAGTTTCCAGCGTACCGAACTGTTCAGCGATAGCCAGTGGTGCGTGGTTTGGAAGCATAATGCCTCCGGATCCGACGCGGAGGGTGCTGGTGCCGCCGGCGATATATCCCATCAGAACAGAGGTAGCCGAGCTTGCAATGCCGTCAATGTTGTGGTGTTCTGCCAGCCACATTCGATTGTACCCCCATTTTTCAGCATGCTGGGCCAGATCAAGGCTGTTATGCATTGATTCTGCAATCGTTTGATTTTGATTAACGGGGGATAAATTTAATATAGAAAATGGTATGTCTTTCAATGGAGTGTGATCCATACTAATCGTCCTTTCTTTTTCGGGAAATAGATTCAGAAAAATTTCTGTCAGCTGTTTATTTTTCTATTGTCTCATTGTATGGGATTCAGCAGACAGAAACAAATTTCTGAACTCGAAATACTTTCAGGCCCCGTCAAAGCAGCAATTGTATAGAAGAGATACAGCCGGAGCTACGTCCTGGGAACGCAGACGTGCAAATCCGATAATAACAGCGGGCGGCTGGTCTGCAGGTGTGGATTCTTTCAGCCAGAAGCGCTCCATCCCATAAAGTTCGAGCCGATGCTCCTTTGCTTTTTCCAAAATAGTATCCAATGCCCGGGGCGTATTAATTTCCATTAAAAAATGAAGGCCGGCTTTTTCCCCGGTAATCGAAATAGACGGGCCGAATGTATCGTAAAGAGCTTCAATTAACTGAGCCCGTATCGTTTTATAGTGTTTGCTCATGCGTTTAATATGTTTCTGGTACTCCCCATTTTTAATAAAAACGTAAAGAGCCAGCTGAATAAGCGAAGAGGAGGTCTGCATGAGGTGGGAAGCCTCTTCCTTATATGCGGCGAGAAGAGTTGGGGGGAGCACCATATAGCTGAGACGGAGTCCCGGAAGAAGCGATTTGGAAAAGGTGCCTACATAAATGACCCGGTTTAAATCATCGAGGCTGTGCAGGGCGGGAATCGGATCGCCCTCGTATTTGAATTCCGCATCGTAGTCATCTTCCACGATATAGCGGCCTTCCTTTTTATAGCTCCAATTTAAAAGCTGGATACGTCTGGAAACCGGCATAATGCGTCCTGTCGGCATTTGATGGGAGGGAGTAACAACAGCGATGGACGCCCCGGAGTTCTCGAGTTCCTCCGGACTCATACCTTTGTGATCGACAGAAACCGGACAGACCGGACGGCCGGAGGCCTGGAACTGCTGGTAGATCCGCTGGTAGCCGGGGTGTTCTACAGCAAACAACGCATGTTTGTCACAGGTCATCGCGAGAAGCTCAAACAGCCATTGCGTGCTTGCTCCTAATATAATCTGCTCCGGACGGCAGCGCACGCCCCGGGTACGTCCAATAGTTTTCGCTATTTCCTCCCGAAGCAGCCACTGGCCCTGCGGGTGCTCAAGGTTATCCAGGCTGGCTGCATAATGGCGCAGAGCCTGCTGTTCGCTGTGCTGCCAGGCTCGAAATGGAAACAATGAAGCATCCGCATTCATATGGGAAAAAGAGAACTGATAAACCGGCAATCTTTTTTCAACCAATTCTTCCGGAAAAACGTCCTCATCCGGAACAGCAATAAATGCATCAAGTGCCTCGACGAAATATCCCCGCCGTTCTTTAGTATAGACATATCCTTCTGCAATCAGTTGCTGATAGGCTGACATGACGCTGTTCATGCTGACGTGCAGGTAGTCAGCGAGCTCCCGCTTGGAAGGGAGCTGATCGTGTTCAGCCAGTATGCCTTCCAGAATCTGCTGTTTAAGCGCTTCGTAAATCTGTTTATATAAAGGCCCACTGTTTACAGAGCGTGTGAGCTGTATTGAGAGCATTAGAAAATCCCCTTTAACTGGTACCATTATTATTTTAAAACTGGTTCTATTAAGCATACCAAATAAAACATACAATTGTGAAAATACTTAATATGAGGAGTGAAAAGAATGACAAACGTACAATCAGAAACATGGCAGGAAAAGAGAGACCGCTACGTTCCAAAAGGTGTTGGAAATGGAAACAGAGCAATGGCTGCTTCCGGAAAAGGTGCAGTTCTCACAGATGTTAATGGAAACGATTATATCGACTTTGCCGGAGCGATCGGTACGATGAACGTTGGACATTCCCATCCAAAAGTAGTTGAGGCTGCCGTAGCTCAGGTTGAAAAGGTTACCCATCCGGGATTTAACGTAATGATGTATGACAGCTATATTGAAGTGGCAGAAGCGCTATGCCACATTACTCCAGGAGATTTTGATAAAAAAGCAATTCTGTTAAACAGTGGAGCGGAAGCGGTCGAAAATGCGGTGAAAATTGCACGAAAAGCCACGGGACGACAGGCAGTCGTTACGTTTACGAGAGGGTTTCACGGCCGTACGAATATGACGATGGCGATGACAAGCAAAGTAAAGCCGTACAAGCTTGGTTTTGGTCCGTTTGCCTCCGAGGTGTACCATGCGCCCTACCCTTATATGTTCAGAAAGCCGGAAGGCATGACGGAGGAGGCTTACATTCAGTGGAGCAAAGACGAATTTGATTTGTTTTTCAAAACCGAGGCGGCGCCTGAAAATATTGCCTGCGTCGTTATGGAACCGGTTCAGGGTGAAGGCGGATTTATTATTCCTCCAAAAGCTTTTGTGCAGCATGTAGCAGACCGCTGCAAAGAGTATGGCATTCTGTTTATCTCTGATGAGATTCAGGCCGGGTTTGCCCGGACGGGAGAATGGTTTGGTATTGAGCACTTTGACGTTGTACCGGATTTGATTACCGTCTCCAAATCGCTTGCTGCCGGCTTTCCATTAAGTGCAGTAGTCGGACGAAGCGAAGTAATGGATGCAGCAGCACCGGGAGAGCTTGGAGGCACTTACTGCGGAAATCCGGTCGCCTGCAAAGCAGCACTTGCGGTTATAGACATTATTAAAGAAGAAAAGCTTAATGAACGTGCCGAAAAAATGGGAGCAGCTGTAGAGAAAACAGCGGCAGAGTGGGCAGAAGAATTCCATTTCGTCCGCGGCTTCCGTCGTCTTGGAGCGATGGCTGCTTTTGAAATCGTAAAAGAAGACGGAGTTACACCGGATCCGGAAAGAACTTCATCTATTGTAAAGGGAGCGAATGCTTCCGGGCTTCTGCTTTTGTCAGCAGGCGTGTATGGTAATGTTATCCGCTTTCTTGCCCCAATTGTAATTACGGATGCTCAGCTTGAAAAGGGACTGGAGCTGCTGTATGATCAGCTGGCTTCGTCAATAAAATAGGAGGAAATCATCTTGCAGAAAAAAGTACTTTCACAAAAAGATGTCATGTTTTTAGCATTAGGAGCCATGCTTGGCTGGGGCTGGGTTGTTTTATCCGGCACGTGGATTAATGAAGCAGGTTCCTTGGGAAGTACAATAGCCTTTCTTATAGGAGGCCTGCTTGTTATTATGATCGGCTTAACCTATGCAGAACTTTCTGCAGCGATACCGGAATCCGGGGGCGGTCTTGTGTTTGTGGAACGGGCATTTGGGCGGCCGCTGGCTTTCGTTGCTGCCTGGGGGATTCTGCTTGGGTATGTTTCTGTTATTACATTTGAGGCAGTAGCGCTGCCAACCGTTATTGATTATATTCTGCCAAGTGAACATGTCGGCTATCTATGGACTTTAAGTGAATGGGATGTCTACATAACATGGGTATTGATTGGTTCCGGTGGAGCGCTTGCGCTTACGGCTTTAAACTATTTTGGTTTAAAACCGGCTTCCTTTTTCCAGTCCATTTTTACGCTGATTATTGCAGGAACCGGCATTCTTTTACTTGGTGGTGCTCTTTTCAACGGAGATTACGGCAATGTGCAGCCTTATTTTCAGGACGGGGCTGTAGGGATGTTTGCTGTTCTTGTGATGGTACCGTTTCTCTTCGTTGGATTTGATGTTATTCCACAGGTGGCTTCGGAAATAAATGCGACAGGAAAAAGCATTGGCCGCATTTTGATTGCTTCTATTATCAGCGCGGTTGTCTTTTACTTATTAATCGTTTTTGGTGTAACGCTTGGTTTATCACCGTTGCAGCTTGCCACAACGGAGCTTGCGACTGCTGATGCGATGGTGAACCTGCTTGGAAATCAGACTTTCGGTACCGTACTCGTTCTCGGCGGGGTAGCGGGTATTATTACGAGCTGGAATGCCTTTATCATCGGTGGAAGTCGTATTCTTGGAAAAATGGCGGAACGGAAAATGGTTCCGGAATGGTTTGGTTACATTCATCCGAAATATGGTACACCGACCCATGCGATTGTGTTTCTCGGCGCACTGGCTTTTATCGCACCTTTGTTTGGGCGCCCGGCTCTTGTATGGATTGTAGATGCCGGTGGGGTAGGAATTGTCGGCGGTTACCTGCTTGTATCGATGGCTTTTCTGAAGCTTCGCAAAACAGAGCCGGAGCTCGATCGGCCGTTCCGAATTAGAAACGCGCAGGTTGTAGGATGGCTTGCTATTGTCTTAAGTATCGGTTTCATTCTATTATACTTTCCCGGTATGCCTGCCGCTTTGATCTGGCCGTATGAATGGGTCATTCTTGGTACTTGGATCTTAATCGGTGCTGTATTATTTATTGTTAAAAGAAAAGCATAAATCAAAAAGAGGTCTGCATCTGCAGGCTTCTTTTTTGATTTGATTTACTTTACATAAAAAAGGATAATAGGAAATATAATGAAAAAGAGGTGTCCCATGTCGTCTGATCGAATTATTTCTGCCGTTTCATATATTAGTATATTTTTTGCTCCTGTACTTCTGCCCTTGATTGTGTGGATACTTGGAAACGTGTTTGTGGCAAGGCATGCTAAACGAGCGTTTCTATCGCAGATTCTTCCATTTCTATTTTTCATGGGGGCTATGGTGCCCTTTTGGATAACGGGTGGAAACTTTCAGAGTGAAAGCATATCTATCGTATTTATAAGCTTAATTGCTCTTTTTATGTTGAGTCTGCTGGTTATAGTGATTCTCAATATTATCTGGACGATCATTGTTTTAAAAAACTCCAGCATCTCTGCTTAAACATCAGCTGCAGGGCGGTGTTTTACTGCATAAAGAAAAACCATCAACCAGGCAGGGGAATGTACATGAAAGCAGAATATAAAGGGTATAGGTAGACAAACGACTGCCAAAACGATGAAAAGGGGTGCAGAAATGAAAAAATTAATCAACCAGACAGACGATATCCTGGATGAGATGCTTGAGGGCATGGTGGCTGCCCACCCAAACGAAATTAAACGACTGGCGGAAACAAATGTAATCGTTCGCAGTAATGCTCCAATAAAAGGAAAAGTAGGATTAGTGAGCGGCGGTGGAAGTGGTCATGAACCAGCACATGCAGGCTATGTCGGCCATAAGCTGCTTGATGCAGCAGTATGCGGTGAAGTATTTACCTCGCCGACCCCGGATCAGGTATATGAAGCGATAAAAGCAGTAGACGGCGGGGTGGGAGTGCTTCTTATCGTTAAGAACTACAGCGGTGACGTCATGAATTTTGACATGGCAGCGGATATGGCAAAGGACGAAGGAATCAAAGTTGAGCAGGTGATTATTCGTGATGATGTGGCGATAGCCAACCCGGAAGACCGCCGCGGGGTAGCGGGAACTATTTTTATACACAAAATTGCCGGTGCTGCAGCCGAGTCCGGTAAATCTTTAAAAGATATAGCAGAATTAGCCCAAAAAACAGCGGACAACGTTTTCTCCATGGGTGTATCGTTAAGCCCGAGCACGGTTCCAGCATCAGGCAAACCGGGATTTGAGCTTAAAGAAAATGAAATAGAAATTGGCACGGGAATTCACGGAGAACAGGGGATAGAGCGTAAATCCCTGAAGCCGGCTGATGACATTGCAGAAGAGCTTGTACAAAACCTGCTCAAGCATATGGATATTAAGAAAAGCCGGGTTGCTCTGATGATTAACGGCCAAGGATCCACCCCTTTAATGGAGCTCTACATTATGAATCGAAAAGTTAGTGAGCTGATAAGTGAACAAGAAGCAGAAATCAAAAAAACATTTGTCGGAGAATATATGACCTCTATTGAAATGGCAGGGTGCTCGGTAAGTATCTTAAAGCTTGATGATGAGCTCGAATACTTCTTACACTAGAAAAACGGGGGAAATCGCATGAATCTTACTACAGAAACAGCAAAACAATGGTTTCTTGCAGCCGGACGTGAAATTCAGGAAAACAAAGGCTACCTATCAGAGCTTGATCAAGCTATAGGCGATGGAGACCACGGCCACAATATGGCACGCGGCTTTTCGGAAGTCGAAAAAAAGATTGCCACGGAAACCTATGAAGATGTAGGAGGCGTAGTAAAAGATGCTTCCATGACTATGATTTCCAAAGTCGGCGGAGCGGCCGGACCACTGTATGGAACGGCTTTTCTAAAAGCCTCCGGAGTTTGGAAAAACAAAAGCGAACTGTCGGATGAAGATTTCACGGAAGGTCTGAAAGCAGCGATTGACGGGATCGCTAAGCGCGGGAAGTCCGAACAGGGCCAGAAAACGATGCTCGATGTATGGATCCCGGTTCTCGAAGAAGCGAAAAAGGGCAGTATTGATGTGTGGCAGCTGGTCAGGACTGCTAAAGAAGCAATGGAAAAAACGGAAGATATGGAAGCGAAAAAAGGGCGCGCTGCCTATTTAGGGGACCGATCCATCGGTCATCTCGATCCTGGAGCGTATTCGTCCTACCTGCTGTTTGAAGCTTTAGCGGAAGCAGTAGATGCAGAAGGAGAAAAAAACTAATGGCTAAAGTAAGCACAGTAGTAGTATCCCACAGCCGCCAGCTGGCTGATGGTGTAGTAGAATTGATCAATCAGACAAAGCAGGAAGATGTCATTGTGATTGCTGCAGGGGGCACGGAAGATGGGGAAATAGGAACGTCACCTGATTTAATCAGCGAAGCGTTGAAAAAAGCCGATAACCCTGCGGGGACCGTTGTTCTTTTTGATTTGGGCAGTGCATTAATGAATACGGAAATGGCGCTGGACATGCTTGATGAACTTGAAGGAGAAGTTATGATTGCCGATGCACCTTTAGTAGAAGGTGCCTATGTGGCAGTGGTGGAAGCGGGCATGGGGAAAACCCTGCAGGAAGTGCAGCAGTCAGTAGAAAAAGCTAAAAAGTGGAACAAAAAAACATAAAGAGACGGATGCCGAATCGGCACGTCTCTTTTTGTTTCAGCGCTGTGCTGCCCGGTATCCAGACTGCTCCGCCTGTTCCGGTGTACAGAATAATTCTTCTTCTTTGGTCTGTTCATAATGCTGTCCACCGGGAACATGATAAATCCGTTCCCCACTGGAGCTGTGATTGCCCTTAACAGTCGGGTCTTCGCAGTCTGCTTGAAAAGAAGGAGCGGCATGCGAAGCGGTCTGGGGATGAAAGCCTTCGTCGGACACGTAGCCTTCTATACTCCATATGCCTCGCTCCGCCTGGCGGGCTTCCTGTTCTATGTCACGGAATGCACCTTCATAACGGGTATTAGGTTCGTATACGTATGCTACCCGGGCAAGCCCCTCTTCCAACAGCTGTTCATTAATCATCTCGTCCCCCCGCCAAATATAGGCTAGAAAACGGTCGTACCGGTCTCGTGTCGTTGTATCAACTTCGACTTCTATAGAAGAGCCCTCCGGCAGTGTTTGTTTTACAAAACTGCTGGCCTCGGGGCCGAAAGGCTGAACTGGTTCATCGGGGTGTACGGTTTCCGGTGTATCCACCATAAGAAGCCGCACTGTTTCTTCCGTGCCGTCATTCATTGTAATCCGGAGAGTGTCGCCATCTACGACCCGATCTACCGTAGCTGGAATTCGTCCATTAGTAGTTTCGGCATCGCTGCAGGCGGCTAAACTGAGAAAAAATAAAGCGGCCAACACAAAAAGTATATGTTTCATAAGGGCTTCTCCTTTTCTTTTTTATCATGTTCCAGCTCTTGAAGAAGGATACGAAGCCGGCGCACGTCTTCTTAATAAAGAAAATCAGCCAGACCAGAAAATCAATCCCGCCCATTCATTTGTAGACTAGGCAATAGAGACAGATAGAACAGCTAACGTTATCATGATGCATTCGTATACAATATGAAACCGGTTTGTATTCATTACAGAGCCTCTTTTCTACCATTATACCTATTTCTGTTTTTATTTTGGAAAAGGGGCCGCAGTGTTTGAATGAATAAAACAAAAAATGGAATATTTTCAGGGGAAAAAGGGAATATGTATACAAATAAGCACTTATTTGTAAAAATATTTATTTACATTAAAGACCGAAAGGATGATTGGCATGCCGGTACATTATCAAGACCAGAACATTACCGTATTTCAAAGTGCATTGTTCCAAACGACATCAACTGTCGCTGTAACCGAAGAAGCGGTTATTATTGTAGATCCTACCTGGCTGCCTGAAGAAATAAGAGAAATACAAAATCATGTAGCGCTGGTAAGCAAAGGACGGAAGCAGTACCTTGTTTTTACACATTCTGACTACGATCATATATTAGGATATCATGCCTTTCCGGAAGCTGTAACTATTGCTTCAAGAGCTTTTGTGTCCAATTCCAAAAAAGAAGAAATCCTGGAGGAAGTTAAGCAGTTTGATGACAGCTATTATATTGTAAGGCCATACGGAATAGAATACCCGTATATTGATATTATTGTTGATAACGATGAGCAGATGATTGAAACAGGCTCTCATACGCTTACTTTTTATCTGGCACCCGGCCACAACGTGGACGGTATGTTTATTTTAATTGACCACCTGGGGGTACTCATTACCGGAGATTATTTAAGTGATGTGGAATTTCCGTTCATATATCAAAACAGCGAGGCCTATGAGAGGTCTCTTCAGAAAATCAACAGCCTTTTCGAACAGCAGAAAATTAATTTCCTTGTGCCAGGTCATGGTTCTGTTACGTCAAGCCCTGCGGAGATTAAAGACAGGCTTGATGACTCTCTTTGGTATATTGAACAGCTTCGCAAGACAACAGAGGAAGACGGTGAATACCACGTACTCGAGGCTTTCGTGGACGGATATGGATTTTCAACGTTTATGAAGAAAATGCACCACAAAAACATTGAGCTTGTAAAACGGGAAAAAGATGCTTAAAGTGAAAGATAACAGACTCTTTAAATAGATTTTCATTTTTGCTAAAGGAAGCGATAAAATGAAAAAAGCAGCAGCTATTGGAGGCTTATTACTTCTGTTGGGAGCAGCTGCCTGCTCTGCAGAAAAAGCAGAAGAGCCTGCAGAATCTTCTAACACTGAATCAGATGCTTCAGCAGAAGAAGAACCACAGTCCTCGGAAGTAAAAAGCGAAGAAACGGGGCCGGAAGTTCCACCCCTGAATGCAGAAGGAATGGTGGAAGATCCTGATGCAGTAGATATGCTTGTAAACCGCGATTATCATTTATCGTCTGATTATGAGCCGGATGACCTGATACAGGCAGATATCCGATATGCTTCCCCTGGAGACGATCCGAAAAATCTGATCAGGGAGCCTGCATCAGCATCCCTGGAAGAGCTTTTCGCTGATGCGGCGTCTGCCGGGCATGAACTGTATGCCATATCCGGCTATCGTTCTTATGACCGTCAGGACGCTATTTTTACCCAGAACGCAGAACGGGATGGGGAAGAACAGGCTAACACTTACAGCGCAAGGCCCGGAGAAAGTGAACATCAGAGCGGACTTGCTATGGACGTGAGCTCCCGGACTGTTGGAAACCAGCTGAATACCGATTTTGGAGAAACAGCTGAAGGCCGGTGGGTAGCTGAAAACGCCCATCTGTATGGGTTTATCGTACGCTATCCGGAAGACAAAACAGACATCACAGGCTATCAGTATGAACCGTGGCACCTTCGCTATGTAGGAGAAGACCTGGCCGAAGAGCTGTATGAAGAGAACTTAACACTTGAAGAGTACTACGGGACCGAAGAATAAAAGAGGACAGCAAAGTCTGTTCTCTTTTTTTGTGGGCGAGTGTCAGTACGGTCCAGCGTGCACTTTTTTATTTTAGAAGATAATTTCCGCGGGCGGTTTTCTATGGTAAGATATAGTGGTGTTATTCTGTTTAAATAGCATACAGCCGCTAAAATTAGTAGATGGTCTGTCTACATATATACTATTGTCCTGTACCTTCTGTATTTTTAGATAAAGAATACAGATATTTGGAGTGCTTTTTCAACAGCACATATCCGACACGATGTTATTTAGATTAAAAACCTTGGTGTTAAAGAAGAGGAGCGTTTAGTAGTGTACATTGATATTGATGGCGTGAACGTCCATTACCAGGTATCTGGAGAAGGAGCAAACGTCATGCTGCTTCACGGATGGGGGGCAAATGTTCAAACGTTTGCACCAGTCCACCAGCGTCTGGAAAAGGATTTTAAAGTATGGTCTATTGATTTCCCCGGTTTCGGCCAAAGTGCTGAACCACCGGAGCCCTGGTCTGTAGGAGATTATACGGAGATGCTCGGAAAGCTGATCCGCAAGCTTGAGATTGAAGATCCAATTTTAATGGGTCATTCTTTCGGCGGCAGGGTGTCTATTAAGTATTCAGCAGCCAACGCTGTCAGGAAGGTTATTCTCGTTGACAGCGCAGGCGTTCTTCCAAAACGGACCTTTAAATACTATTACAAAGTGTATACGTATAAAACGTTGAAGAAATTATTGAAACTGCCTCTTATTAACAAATACGAGCAGACGATAATGGACCGTGTAAAAGGGAAAGTCGGCTCTTCTGATTATAAAGATGTTTCCGGCGTTATGCAGCAGACCTTTGTCAAAGTAGTCAATGAAGATTTAACCCATCATATGCCGGATATTAAAGTACCTGTTCTTCTTGTATGGGGAGAAAACGACGAAGCTACACCGGTAGCTGATGGAAAACGAATGGAAGAATTAATACCCGATGCGGGATTGGTCGTATTGAAACGTGCAGGCCATTATTCCTACCTCGATAATTTAAATGAATTTATCGTTATTATTGACCATTTCCTCCAAAAGGAAAAAAAGGAGGCGGCAAGCCTTGATTAGTCTGCTTATTTTACTGTTTATTATTGCCTGGGGGTATTATACGCTGCGTCTTGTGAAGCGAAGCACGCATATGCTCCAGCTGAACAGTTATAGAAACGAAAGAATCTGGAAATGGATGAAAGAACATCAGGACCGCGTGTTTCCTATTAGAAGCTTTTGGCCGCTGCTAGCGCTGCTGCCATTATTTGCAGGAAACGTCTGGCTCGCGCTGACCATTGGAATTATAGTATACGGTGTTAATGTATTAATGATGCAGGAGACAGCAGAGAAAAAGAAGCTGGTCGTAACCAAAAGAGTCCGGCGCCTGTTTATTACGGTTACGTTATTGTACGCAGCGGTTATTATCGTCGGGCTGTCGCTCAGTGCCGGTATTAACGGTTCTTATTTCTGGCTTATTGCCCTGGCCATTCTGACAAACATTTTCGTGTACTTTATGGTGATGATGGCAAACTTAATCAATATGCCTATTGAACGCCAGATTAACCAGCATTTCTTTAATGATGCGGAACGGATTATTAAGTCCATGCCTAATCTGGAAACCGTCGGAGTAACGGGAAGTTATGGCAAAACAAGCACAAAGCATGTGTTGGAAGCCGTTCTTTCCTCTCAGTTTAATGTTCTGATGACACCGGAGAGCTACAATACAAGAATGGGTATCACATTGACTATCCGTAATATGCTCAAGCCGTACCATGAAATTTTTATAGCGGAAATGGGTGCCAAACAAGAACATGACATTCAAGGCGTCTGTGACCTGGTCCACCAGAAATACGGTATTATTACAGCTATCGGTGAACAGCATCTGGAGACATTTAAGACGCTTGATACCATTAAGAAAACGAAGTTTGAAATTGTGGAAAGCCTGCCAAATGACGGCACCGCGTTTTTAAACAAAGACGATGAAAATATCATGTCCTATGAGCAGCGCAACCAGGTACGCACGATGTATTATGGAATCGATGCGGAAGATCTTCACTTCCGTGCAGATAATATTGCGTTTTCTTCTAAAGGGTCCACTTTTACTATTATGAAATATGATGGCAGCTCCGTGGATGTAGAGACAAAGCTGCTTGGTCGTCATAACATTTACAATATCCTGGCGGCAGTAGCTATTGGTTCGGAAAAAGGTATTCCGTTAGAGAAAATGGCACGTGCCGTGAAAAAGCTCCAGCCGGTGGAACACCGCCTGGAGCTCAAGAAGCCGCAGGGGAACATTACGATTATTGATGACGCCTTTAACTCCAATCCGGTAGGGTCAAGGATGGCACTTGAAGTGCTTGGCCAGATGCCGGAATACAAGATGCTGATTACTCCGGGAATGATTGAACTCGGAGATAAAGAGTACGACCTGAATAAAGCATTTGCCGAGTATGCGGCGGATGTGTGCGATTTTATTATTTTAGTAGGGAAAAAGCAGACAAAGCCTATGCAGGACGGCCTTCTGGAAAAAGAATTTCCGGAAGAGAAGTACTACGTAGCCGCTGACCTGCAGGATGCCTTAAATAAAATGCACGAGAAAGCTGTCCAAAAATCCATTGTGTTATTGGAAAACGATCTGCCGGACACATTTAATGAGTAGAGAATGCGAGGGACTTACCTATGAGAACTAGAGTTGGTGTTTTTTTCGGAGGAATATCTGTAGAGCACGAGGTATCGGTTATTTCAGCGGTACAGGCAATGCATGCCCTTGATGAAAAATTATACGAAGCAGTACCTGTTTATATTGCAAAAAACCGCCAGTGGTATACAGGAGAAGACCTCCGCGACATTGAAAACTATAAAGACCTTAACCAGCTGTTTGAAAAGCTGCAGAAAATTACTGTTACGGGCGGGGATGACGGCGGCGTAGTGCTGCAGAAAAAGCCTGTTCCTAAATTCGGGAAGCGTGTTGTCGCGGAAATTGACGTGGCTTTCCCTATTGTTCACGGTACGTTTGGAGAAGACGGCGTGCTGCAGGGATTCTTTGAACTAATGGATATTCCTTATGTAGGGTGTGACGTTATGTCCTCTGCTGTCGGTATGGATAAAGTGATCATGAAGCAGGTGCTCCGTGATGCACAGATTCCGGTTCTTGATGACATTTGGTTTTACGGTACGCACTGGTCCGACAATCCGGAAGGAATTACCGCGTTAGTAGAAGAAACGCTGGAGTATCCGGTAATTGTGAAGCCGGCTAATCTTGGATCAAGCGTAGGCATCAGCAAAGCCGGAGACCGCGATGAACTAAGAAGTGCGGTGGAAGAAGCGATGGAATTTGCCAGCAAAATTCTTGTAGAGCACATGGTTGAAGATATGAAGGAAATTAACTGTTCAGTTGTAGGCGACTACGAAGAAGTAGAAGCTTCCGTATTGGAAGAAGTATTGAAAACAGAAGACATTCTAAGCTATCAGGATAAGTATCAGGGCGGCGGCAAAGGCGGCGACGGTGCAAAAGGTATGGAAAGTACAGACCGTGTCATTCCAGCGCCCTTGGATGAAGAGCAGACAGAAGATATTCAGCAGCTGGCAAAAGATACGTTCCAGTCACTTGGCTGCAGCGGCGTCTCACGTATTGATTTTATGATCGACCAGGCAACTGATATGATCTATGTAAACGAAATTAATACAATCCCGGGCTCCCTTTCCTTTTATCTTTGGGACCCAGCGGGCAAAGATTATACAAGCTTGACGCATCAGCTGATTCAAATGGCGTTGAAGCGTAGAAGAGAACGCGAAAAACTTACGTTCTCGATTGACTCAAACTTATTTTCCACCCAGAGCGCAGGCGGGCTCAAAGGTGGAAAAAGCGGAGCTAAAACAGCATCCCGCAGCTAGTTGGAAAAACAGTAAGAATCGGAGAAATGTCTCCGGTTCTTTTTTCTTTTTCTGCAATAAAAAGATTGCATCCTATAATTTCATGGGGTATAATATCATTTGGCAGTAAGGAATTCATCTGTCTTTGTTTGTACGGCCCGTTGGTCAAGTGGTTAAGACACCGCCCTTTCACGGCGGTATCACGGGTTCGAATCCCGTACGGGTCACCATTATTTTTTTGTTTATACCAAGCAGATCAATGTGGAAAGTTTGTTTTGGAGGGGTAGCGAAGTTGGCCAAACGCGGCAGACTGTAAATCTGCTCCCTCTGGGTTCGGCGGTTCGAGTCCGTCCCCCTCCACCATTTAAAAATAGAACGAGCCATTAGCTCAGTTGGTAGAGCATCTGACTTTTAATCAGAGGGTCGGAGGTTCGAATCCTCCATGGCTCACCATTTTTCAATCATGACAATAAAGTCATGGTTTTTTTTGTGTTTTAAGAGAAGAAAATAGAATTTAAAATCGAGGATAAAAAGTAAAAAAAAGGAAAATATCTCTAATAATATGCATATAAAATACATAATTTTAAATAGCTCGTTATATTATCTTCCGAAAAGCAAAGCGGGAAAGAAAATTCATGCTACCTTGATGAAAGAATTTACTTTGAATATATGAGGTGGGGCGTAGCATGAGAGTTAAAGACATTTTTAAATTTAAAGATGAACGTATTAAAATTCTGCATTTCTGCTGGTTTGCTTTTTTTGTTTCTTTTTTCGCCTGGTATAATATGGCGCCGCTTGCTACAACTATGATGGATGATATGGGCTGGCTGACTACTCAGCATATAGCAGCACTAGGCATTATTAACGTAGCGCTGACAATTCCGGCCCGAATTGTAATAGGGAGTTTACTGGACCGCTTTGGACCGCGTATCGTTTATTCTTCTTTATTGGTACTTATGTCTTTTCCTACTTTTATATTTGCATTTGGAGACACCTGGATGCAGCTGATGATTTCGAGGTTGCTGCTTGGAAGCATCGGCGCAAGCTTTGTTGTTGGTATCCGGATGGTATCCGAATGGTTTCCGCCTAAGCATGTCGGCTTTGCAGAGGGTATATACGGCGGGTGGGGGAACTTCGGCTCCGCGGCCGCTGCGATGCTTCTTCCTTGGCTCGCGCTGACTCTTTTTGGAGGAGACCAGGGCTGGAGATATGCGGTAGCGTTTACCGGAGTCGTTACGTTTGTATATGGTTTTATCTTCTACTTTAACGTCAAAGATACACCGGACGGGCGGGCAATGATCAAGCCGAAGAAAGCAAGCGCCATGGAAGTAAGCAGCTATAAGGATATGGTCCAACTCATTTTCTGGACGCTTCCCCTCGGCGGAGCATTAGCTCTCAGCGTATGGAGAATTGAACAGCTCGGATTTGTGTCTGAACCGGCGTTGTATACAATATGGTCGCTTATTGTTGTTGTTGTTATTTATCAGGTATACAATATTTTAAAAGTGAATCTGCCCATTTTGAAAAAAGGGGTTCCGGAAGACGATCGTTATAACTTTAAAACGGTAGGGGCGTTGAATAGTACGTATTTTGCGAATTTTGGAGCCGAACTTGCCATTGTAGCGATGCTGCCGATGTTTTTCCAGCTTACCTTCTCGCTTTCTCCTGCCAATGCGGGGCTGATAGCTGCATCGTTTGCGTTTATTAATCTGCTGGCCCGGCCGCTTGGAGGCGTTCTTTCTGATAGAATGGGAAGCCGCCGGAAAATTATGCTGATTTATATGTTTGGTATCTCCTTTGGCCTGATTGGGATGGGAATGATCAATTCCGGTTGGCCGCTGTACTTAGCTGTACTGGTGACTATCTTTACTTCCATGTTTGTACAGGGAGCAGAAGGAGCCACGTTTGCGATGGTGCCGATGGTTAAAAAACGCATTACCGGTCAGGTAGCCGGTATGACAGGTGCTTACGGAAATGTCGGAGCTGCTGTGTACTTAACGCTTTATACGTTCGTTACGCCCCAGCAGTTTTTCTTTATACTGGCAGGGGGAGCGTTCGTCAGCTTTGTGATCTGTTATTTCACACTGGAAGAACCACAGAATTCTTTCAGCGAGGATTACTACTACTCTGAAGACGATCTTGCCCTCGCAAGGGAATCAGATGAGAAGATAGCTGAACAAGAAGTAGCCGCCTACAAGCGGTAAAATACAGAACGCCTAAAGCTTCGGCCTCTGCCGGAGCTTTTTTGGTGAACCGGCTTGAAAGCAAAAGCTTTGTTGACGGCAAAAAATATGAATGGTATAGTGGAACATGTCCTAGAAAAAAGGGAATGTTCATGCGGGTGTAGTTTAGTGGTAAAACCTCAGCCTTCCAAGCTGATGATGTGGGTTCGATTCCCATCACCCGCTCCATACATACTATGATAGAAGGGGCCTTAGCTCAGCTGGGAGAGCGCCTGCCTTGCACGCAGGAGGTCAGCGGTTCGATCCCGCTAGGCTCCACCATTTCTATAAAATACAAAGCTGTCGGCTGTAAGCCGGCGGCTTTTTTGTGCGTCCATTTGTTAAAATAGTCGTCAATATCCGAAACAGAAGAACCGTGGTACAATAAATTGTGCTTAATTGGAATAGAAATCCATTCCTCTTTGAAATCAACGGAAACGAACTATACATATATTTGTTTTGAAACGAAAGGGTTTATTCTGCGTAATTAAGAGACCCGGAAAGGGTGGAGGTCATACGAGATGGATGCGGTTGTCAAACGTCTGATTAAAGCGATAAAAAAAGAAGACGATCAGGATGCTTTTGCAGAGCTTGTGGACCTGTATAAAGATAAAGTGTACCAAATCGCATACCGGATGACCGGAAACGCTTATGAGGCTCAGGACGTTGCGCAGGAAGCATTTCTCCGGGCTTATGCCAATTTGGAAAGCTATGATGAATCCAGAAAGTTTTCCACATGGCTGTTTCGAATCACCACCAATCTCTGCATCGACCGGCTCCGCAAGAGAAAACCGGATTATTCCCTTGATGCGGAAATCCAGGGAACCGAAGGGCTGAGCGGCTATTCCCAGCTGTCTTCAGAAGACCTGCTGCCGGAAGAGCAGGTAGTAGCCTTTGAAATGCAGGAATGGGTGCAGACTGAAATTGCAAAGCTCCCTCCTAAATACCGGTCTGCTATTATTCTTCGATATATTGAAGATTTATCGATAAAAGAAATCGGCGATATTCTCGATCTTCCGGATAATACAGTAAAAACCCATATTCATCGTGGAAGAGAAGCGCTGCGTAAGCGGCTTAGAAATATTTAAGAGGGGAGGGACTGTCATGGCCTGCCAGAAAAAAGAAGAAAAACGAATCGATCAGTATGTAGATGGAGAACTAAATGCCGTCGAACGAAAAGAACTGTTTGCCCATTTTGAGAAATGTCCGGACTGCGCGGCGCACTACCGTGAGTTAAACAGAACCGTCATGTTTGTCCAGAGTACGTCCCATATAGAGGCGCCCATCCGCATGACAGACCAGATCATGCAGAACCTTCCTTCCAGAAAAAAGAAGCCCGGCTGGAAAAAGTGGGGCAGGAAACATCCGGTATTGGCAGCAGCGGCTATTTTTCTGCTGTTAATGTCATCAAGCATGATGTCTATCTGGAATGACCAAAGCGGCGGCCAGATCGCAGTAGCCGGAGGAGAAAATGTAGAAATTGATCATGAAAACGGCAAAGTGATTGTGCCCGCAGGAGAAGTTGTTCACGGGGATCTAATGGTCCGCAATGGTGAAGTAGAAGTGCATGGGGAAATACAGGGGGACCTTACAGTCATCAACGGAGAACCATATTTAGCTTCAGCCGGCCGGGTAGCCGGTGATATTGAAGACGTAGACCAGGCTTTGGAGTGGATGTGGTATTACGTCAAGAAATTCACGACGGAAGCATTTACCTGGAATACAGAAGAATAAAATCACATGTGCTATTTTTTTCATCGACAGTGAAACAAAGAAGGAACAAAGAACGTCTATACACACTTCAGAAAAGAAAAGACCACTGTCGTTTTCAAGAAGAACAATAGAGAACTTGTGCTATAATGAATCTGTTGTTTTCTTTTTTTCGTTAGACAAAAATGGAGGAAAAGCGCATGTTTTTTGGAGAGGATTTTAACCTGTTGCGAACCCTTGGCGCAGTAGTGGACATTGTGCTTGTTGCCTACGTAGTATATAAACTGATTACAGTAATCCGGGGAACAAGGGCAGTTCAGCTCGTTAAAGGGATCTTATTTATTCTTATTATATGGTTTTTAAGCAGTGTATTTGGCCTGAGAACACTGCAGTGGATTATGTCCCAAGCCGTTACATACGGGCTTCTGGCCATTATTATTATCTTTCAGCCGGAGCTTCGAAGAGCGCTTGAGCAGCTCGGAAGGGGCAGGTTATTTGGACGTGCTTTAATGGCTACAGAAGAGAGCTCACGAAAAACGGTGGATGCGATCACGAAATCTGTACGGTATATGTCCAAGCGCCGAATCGGTGCGTTGATATCCATTGAAAAAGGCACGGGCATGAATGATTATGTAGAAACAGGCATTCCAATGAATGCCACGGTTACCTCGGAACTGCTCATTAATATTTTTATTCCGAATGCTCCTTTGCACGATGGAGCGCTGATTATGCGAAACAATGAAATTGCAGCAGCGGCCTGCTATCTGCCGCTGTCCGAAAACCCTTTTATCTCAAAAGAACTGGGAACCAGGCACAGAGCAGCTCTTGGCATCAGTGAAGTGACGGACTGCCTGACAGTCGTAGTTTCTGAGGAAACCGGCAGTGTATCGGTGACCAAAAACGGAGAACTGCACCGTAATCTAGATGAAGAAACGCTTCTCGCCATGCTGGAAAAAGAACTGATTTCCGATGATCGTAACAGCAATGGTTTGTGGCAGTGGGGGAGGTCCTAATTATGATGGATAACATGTTTAGTAATAAATGGTTTGTCCGTTTTATATCCTTGTGCATTGCTATTATGCTGTTTATGATGATCAATATGAGTAATAATGTAAGCAATCAGGCAAGCGTACTGCCTGACCAGGAAGACAGCACGTTTGAACTGGAAGACGTGGAACTTATCGTAGATTATGATGAAGAAAATTATTCTGCTACAGCTACGACACCGGATGATCTGCGCGTTCAGCTTTCCGGCTCCCAGACCTCTCTTACATTGTTCCAGCTCTCCAATACGTCTTACGAAGTGTTTGTAGACGTGGAAGGACTTGGAACTGGGGAACACCAGGTGCCGATTGAAAACAGAAATTTCCCGGCTGACCTTGAAGTCTCTGTCACTCCGGAGTATGCTACGGTAGTGGTCGAAGAACTGGAGAGCGTTTCTTATCCGGTAGAAGTAGAGCTGACCAACGAAGATGAAACAGAAGAAACGTACCAGGCGGATGATTTCACAGTCACCCCCGGCAATGTTACTATTCAGGCCGGCTCCAGTGTACACGAAAGTATAAATGAAGTTTCCGCATTCGTCGATGTATCTGGAGCGGCCAGTACGATTGAAGGCGAGAAGGAAGTAGTCGCCTATGATGACCAGGGAAATGAGCTTAATGTCCAGATCGAGCCACAGGCTGTAAATGTAACAATGGGAGAAGAAGGCACATCAGCTGAAGTGCCGATTACTTTAACGAGAGAAGGAACACCGCAGGACGGAGTTAGTATTGCAGCCCTCAATCCTTCCCAGGAGGAAGCGTTGGTATCGGCACCACAGGATGTGCTTGATACCCTGGATACGATTGAAGCACCTGTTGATTTATCAGGTATTGGCGAAGGAGGCGGAACGATTGAAGTAGCGCTTCCGCTTCCGGAAGGAGCCAATGCTGTGCAGCCTGAAACGATTGAAGTAGAAGTTGAAACTGGAGAAGGCGGGACAACTTCCTTCTCCAATATTCCTATAAATGTTGAAAATGTTCCAGAAGGACGAACAGTGCAGTGGGAGTCTCCGGCAGGCGGAGCCATGAACGTATCAGTAGAAGGAACGGCTGATTCGCTTGAAGGCCTTAATGCCGGGGATATTTCTTTGAGTGCGGACTGGCAGGAGGGTGGGAGCACTGCTCCCGGTACAGCCAAAACTCTCACACTGCAGGCGTCCGGGCCGGATAATATAGAAGTTACTCCTGCCTCATCCGAGATAATCGTCTCTACTGTAGAGAATGAAGAAGACTCCGGGGGAGCTGCCGAAGAATCGGAAGAGCCGGACGAAGCCCAGACAGACCCTGAAACAGAAGAGGGTGGGGAAAATGCTCCGGAAAGTCCGGAGGAACCTTCGCCTGAGCCTTCCCCAGAGCAGCCTGAAGAAGAAACCCCAGTGGAGGAATCCCCTGCCGAACCCGATACTACAGAAGAGCCGGAAAATGGCCAGAACGATGTAGAAAGCAGTGAAAACGGGGAAGATACCACTGGAAGCGTGCAGACAAATCAAACAGATAATGAAAATGAAGGAGAGATAGATAATGGGTAAATATTTTGGGACGGATGGTGTTAGAGGTGTTGCCAATACGGAGCTTTCTCCTGAACTGGCATTTCGAATCGGCCGAGCCGGCGGGTACGTACTTACGAAAGAAACTGAAAACCCTAAAGTGCTTATTGGAAGAGATACACGCATTTCAGGTGAAATGCTTGAAGGAGCCCTGGTAGCAGGACTTCTTTCCATCGGAGCAGAAGTAATGAGGCTCGGTGTTGTTTCCACGCCGGGAGTTGCTTATTTAACAAAAGCATTAAGTGCCCAGGCCGGTGTAATGATTTCAGCTTCCCACAATCCGGTGGAAGATAATGGAATTAAATTTTTTGGATCGGACGGCTTTAAGCTGACGGATGCCCAGGAAGCAGAGATTGAAGTACTGCTGGATGGAGAGGATACTCTTCCACGGCCGACAGGAAAAAGCCTTGGCATCGTAAATGATTATTTTGAAGGCGGCCAGAAATATATCCATTTTCTCAAGCAGACTATCAACGAAGACTTTGCCGGCCTGCATGTAGCGCTTGACTGCGCACACGGAGCTGCCTCGGCACTTGCACCGCATCTGTTTGCAGATCTGGAAGCAGACATTTCTACGATGGGAAATAATCCGGACGGTTTGAATATAAATGACAATGTAGGATCGACCCACCCTGAAGGCCTTGCTGCTTTCGTGAAAGAAAAAGGAGCAGACATCGGACTTGCGTTTGATGGAGATGCGGACCGCTTGATCGCCGTTGATGAAAAAGGAACGCTTGTAGACGGTGACCAGATTATGTATATTTGCGCCAAGCACCTAAAGCAGGAAAACAGACTCACCGAGAACACACTGGTTACGACAGTAATGAGTAATCTTGGTTTGTATAAAGCATTGGAAAAAATCGGGGTAGAAACGAAAAGGACAGCAGTCGGAGACCGCTATGTCATGGAAGAAATGCGCAAAAATGGATTTACGCTCGGAGGCGAGCAGTCCGGTCATTTAATCTTCCTTGATCATATTACGACAGGAGATGGCATGCTTTCTGCGCTTCAGCTTGTTGATATTATGAAATCAACTGGAAAGAAACTGTCCGAGCTTGCTTCTGAAATGGAGATTTTCCCGCAGAAACTCGTAAATGTGAGAGTGCATAATAAACATGAAGTAGCGTCTAATCCGCATGTAAAAGAAGCCATTGATAAAGCAGAAAAAGAAATGGCCGGCAACGGACGTATCCTGGTGCGCCCTTCCGGAACAGAATCGCTTGTACGGGTTATGGCAGAAGCAGAAACCAAGGAATTGTGTAATCGTTACGTAGAAGAAATAGCAAGTATAGTTGAAGAACACATGGGAACCCAAAGAGCATAAAAGCGTCTTTCTGAGCATCTTGGGCCTGGCTGCCTGAGATGCTTTTTTTAGTTTGAATTTCTTTTTGTCTTTCCATTCCTTATCCCGGCTCTTGTTGATTGTTGGAAAGCCGTATTTCATTTTTGAAGGAGGAGCCGCACGTGCCGGAAAATGTTCTTTTTGCCTTTGCGTTGACTCTAATGGCAGGCCTGGCTACTGGAATAGGAAGCTTTCTGGCTTTCTTTACTTCTACGACTAATACTAAATTTCTTTCCGTATCGCTTGGGTTTTCGGCGGGCGTAATGATTTATATTTCGATGATTGAAATATATGTAAAGGCCCAGGAGTCTCTCGTAAGTGCTCTTGGGAACACGGGCGGCCAGTGGTCGACAGCCGGCGGTTTTTTTGGGGGCATGCTTTTGATTGCAGCCATTGACAGACTGATTCCCAAACAGGGCAATCCCCATGAATTAAAACGTGTGGAAGATATGGCTGTAGTCAACCGTTCCAGGCAGGAGCCGGACTTGTTGAAGATGGGGACATTTACGGCGCTGGCGATTGCCATTCATAATTTTCCGGAAGGGATCGCTACGTTTGCATCGGCTCTCGAAGATCCAACGCTTGGTATAGCGATTGCCGTCGCGATTGCCATTCATAACATTCCGGAAGGAATTGCCGTGTCGGTGCCCATCTATTTCGCTACTGGAAGTAAACGAAAGGCCTTTAAGCTGTCTTTTCTATCCGGCTTGTCCGAGCCGCTTGGGGCGATAATCGCTTTTTTATTTCTAATGCCTTTTTTAAACGATGTCACATTTGGCGTTATGTTTGCTGGAGTGGCAGGTATTATGGTATTTATTTCACTCGATGAGCTACTGCCTGCCGCGAAGCGGTATGATGAAACTCATCTTCCCATTTACGGATTGATTGCCGGAATGGCGGTCATGGCGGTCAGCCTGCTTTTATTTATCTAATAACCTACAAAGGATGTTCAATGACATGCAGGATATATGGACGCTTCTCAAATATTTGTTTCTGGGCCTTTTTCAGGGGATTACAGAACCTATCCCGATTTCTTCAAGCGGACATCTCGTTATTGTTCAGGAATTAATCGGTCTTGGCAATACAGGGCTTGAATTTCTGGTGCTCGTTAACTTTGGCTCGCTGATTGCTGTGCTGATAGTCTATTGGAATGATATTCTCAAACTTGCGACAAATGGTATTAGTTACGTTACGACAAGAAAGGCATCCGCACGCGGAGATTTCGATTTTATTTTGTATCTGGTAATCGCAACAATACCGGCAGGCGTTATCGGCCTGACGCTTGGAGACTTTATAGAAGCAGAGCTTGATAAAGTATGGATCGTGGGAGCTACGTTGATTGTAACTGGGTTTGCACTGTGGATTATCCGTAATCTGCGGGGCAGTAGAAACGATGGGCAGTTGAACTGGAAAGATGCTGTTATCATCGGTCTGGCTCAGGCTGTTGCTTTAATTCCAGGTATCAGCCGCTCCGGGGCAACAATTGTAGCTGCAATGCTGTTAGGTACAAAGCAGGAAACAGCACTTCGTTTTTCCTTTCTGCTTTATATTCCTATCAGCATCGGTACGACTGTGCTATCCTTAGATACGATCTTAGGAGAAAATCTTCCGGATATGTGGGTGAATTACCTGGTGGCTTTCGCAGCCTCCATTATCGCTTCCTACGTTTCCTTAAAGTGGTTTATGAACATTATGGCAAAAGGAAACTTGAAGTACTTTGCGATTTATTGCTTTGTTGTTGGTACCCTTGTACTTCTTTTTATCGGGTAATTGATAGAAAATATGCCAGGGAAAATGCCTGTGAGCACATGCTTACAGGCATTTTTATCTGGATAAGGTTTCAGTCCGTTGATATTTAGGGTAATCTATAAGAGTAGAATCATTTGTTCTCATAAAACGGCAGCTGAAGCCGAAAACCGGTTTCAGCCCTTTTTATGGAATGGGGTTCTTTTTTTAAGGACCGATAAGCTGTCTAATGGAAAAATTAATCATAGGAGAAGTGAACATGAAGAAAAATCACACAATGATGCAGTTTTTTGAATGGCACCTGGAAGCAGACGGGGCCCATTGGAACAGGCTTAAAGAAATGGCTTCTATGCTCAAGGAAAAAGGAATCGATTCAGTCTGGATTCCGCCGGCAGCTAAATCAGAAACACCCGACGATAATGGATATGGGGTATACGATCTGTACGACCTGGGAGAATTCGACCAAAAAGGGTCTGTACCGACAAAATATGGAACAAAAGAAGAGCTTTTGGAAGCTATTGCCTCCTGCCATGAGCAGGATATCTGTGTTTATGCGGATGTTGTGATGAATCATAAAGCAGCAGCGGACGAAAAAGAAACCTTTGAAGTTGTGAAAGTGAATGAAGAAGACCGCCATGAAGATATAGGAGAGCCTTTTGAAATGGAAGGCTGGACGAAGTTTACGTTCCCGGGTCGCGGTGACACCCACTCTGATTTCAAATGGAACCACACTCATTTTAACGGCACAGATTACAATGCCAGTGAAGATGAAGAAGGGATTTTCCGTATTCTAGGTGAAGACAAGACCTGGAACGAAAATGTAGCAGATGAATTCGGAAATTATGATTTTCTTATGTTTGCCAACTACGACTATAACAATCCGGAAGTCCGGGAAGAAATAATTTCATGGAGTCAATGGCTGACGGATACATTAGGGGTTGATGGTTATCGACTGGATGCCATTAAACATATAAACTATGATTTTGTGAAGGAATTTGCCGAGCAGGCGATGGAGCATGGGGGCGAGGACTTTTATATTGTCGGGGAATTCTGGCTCTCCGATCTTAAAGAATGCCAGGAGTTTCTGGATAACGTTGACTATAAGATTGACTTGTTTGATGTCTCGCTCCACTTTAATCTGCACAATGCCTCCAATGCGGGAGCGGACTATGACCTGCGTGAAATCTTTAATGATACGCTTGTTCAGTCCCACCCAATGCACGCAGTAACATTTGTGGATAATCACGATTCCCAGCCTGAAGAATCACTGGAGTCATGGGTGGAAGAACCGTTTAAACAAAGCGCCTATGCATTAATTCTGTTAAGGGAAGATGGTTATCCTTGTGTGTTTTACGGTGATTATTTCGGCATCAACGGTCCTGCACCGGAAGAAGGAAAAGCAGAAGAAATTGATCCGCTTTTATATGTGCGCAGGCATAAAGCCTACGGCGAACAGGAAGACTATTTTGAAGAAGCTAATCTAATAGGCTGGGTCCGCCGCGGAACCGAAGAAATGGAAGATTCCGGCTGCGCCGTTGTTATCTCCAATGAAGGGGACAACAGTTTAACGATGAATGTCGGAGAAGAGCATGCCGGTGAGGCATGGGTCGATTATACCCGTAACTGCAAAGACGAAATTATTATCGAAGAAGACGGCACTGCTTCCTTTCCTGTTATGGGAGAAAGCTTAAGCGTTTGGGCCACACCTGATAAATAAAAACAGAAGAATCCGGAAAAGTTACAGAAGAACTGTAACCCGGATTCTTTTTTTCGCGTCTAATGGTATGGGTTATCTTTACTTTACTTAATAATTCTTTTTAAAAAGATATTGCATTATATGGGAAAAGATAGTAAGATAACCATGATTCTATTTAACGAACAGGGGGATAGAGAAAACCGCATACTACAGCGCCTGAACTGTTCCGTACGGAGAACAATACGAGCAGTTGACGAGGAGGAGGTTCATCGAGCATCGGCGGATGCCTCCCGGTTGTCCGGCACAATCGTCAGCAGCAGGATTAAAACAAGGAGGCAACTCTTTGCACAACGTCCTTCTGCACCAGCCGATCAAACTAATAAAAAGAAAAGAGCGGGGTACAGCTTGCAGCCCCGAGGCACATGCTGTGGCCCGCCTTAGGAGGTCATCATTATATGTGTGGAATAGTAGGATATATAGGAAATGAACAGGCAGCAGATATTCTTTTAAAAGGCTTAAAGAAGCTGGAATACCGCGGGTACGACTCGGCTGGTATCGCTCTGGTAGGAAATGAAGGCGTAGATTTATACAAGGAACAGGGGCGCATCGCCGTTCTGGAAGAATCTGTTGGTACAAAAGCTTCCGGCACTATCGGCATCGGCCATACCCGCTGGGCTACCCACGGACCGCCAAGCCGCTTAAATGCCCACCCGCACCAGAGCACTTCTGAGCGTTTTACCATTGTTCATAATGGCGTTATTGAAAACTATAACGAGTTGAAAAAAGAATTTCTGAAGGATGTAAAACTAGTTAGTGATACGGATACAGAAGTCATCGTACAGATCGTCGAGTATTTTGTAAATGAAGGTTTGTCCACCGAAGATGCTTTCCGTCGCACTCTTTCCGTTCTTGAAGGTTCTTACGCCACCGCGCTGATTGATAACAACGATTCCGATGTGATCTATGTCGGCAAAAACAAAAGCCCGCTTCTTATCGGAGTAGGAAATGGCGTAAACGTTATTGCATCTGATGCAATGGCTATGCTTCATGTAACAAAAGAATTCATGGAAATCATGGACGGCGAAATTGTCGTGCTGACACAGAACAATGTGAAAGTGAAAACATTGGAAGGACAGCCGGTCAGCCGTGACACCTTCACAACCGATATCGACGAAAGCGACACGGAAAAAGGCACCTATTCTCACTTCATGCTGAAAGAAATCGACGAGCAGCCTTTTGTTATCCGTAACATTATCCAGAAATACCAGGATGAATCCGGAGAAATTAAGCTTGATGAAAATATCCGCACCGCCATTAATGATACAGACCGTATCTATATCATTGCTGCAGGTACAAGCTATCATGCCGGACTGGTTGGAAAAGAAATGCTGGAAAAAGTAGCAAAAAAACCAGTAGAAGTACACATTGCCAGCGAATTTCTCTATAATGAACCATTACTATCCAGCAATCCGCTTTTTATCTTTATTTCACAAAGCGGAGAAACGGCAGATTCCCGCGGCGTTCTTGTGAATGCCAAGAAAAACGGCTACCGTTCGATTACGATTACAAACGTGCCGGGCTCTACGCTTTCCCGTGAGGCAGATTTCACGCTTCATACGTACGCAGGCCCTGAAATCGCAGTAGCTTCTACAAAGGCCTATACAGCCCAAATGGCGGTATTCTCTATTCTTGCCATGGACAGTGCCCATGCCCAGGGAATTCAGACCGACTTCAATGCGATCCAGGAGCTCAGCCTTATTGCGAATGCCATGGAAGTGCTGTGTGACCAAAAGGACGTCATGGAGCAGGTTGCCCGTGATTATCTGCTGGAAACACGCAACTGCTTCTTTATCGGCCGCTCTATGGACTACAGCGTCGTTCAGGAAGGTGCTTTGAAGCTTAAAGAGATCTCTTATATCCAGGCAGAAGGATTTGCCGGAGGAGAGCTCAAGCACGGAACGATTGCCCTAATTGAAGATGGTACTCCGGTTATTGCGGTAACCACACAGAAAGCCACAAACCTTAACATCCGCGGCAACGTGCGTGAAGTAGAAGCACGAGGTGCCAATGCGTGCATCATCAGCACCGAAGACACGAAGCAGGACGGCGACCGTATTGTCCTGCCAACGATTAACGAACTGATGACACCGCTTGTCTCTGTTCTTCCGCTTCAGTTGATCTCCTACTATGCAGCCCTTCACAGAGGCTGCGACGTGGATAAGCCAAGAAACCTTGCGAAAAGTGTAACAGTGGAATAGAAATTTGAATGAATTAAAATAACCTTTAATGAAGTAAAACAAAGTTGGAAACCAAAATAATAAATGTAAGAGTCCTATCGAGAATGCTGGCGATAGGACTCTTTTTCGAAAAGAGAGAAGAGGGTATTCTTGTCTATATACACAGATGAATTGATAAAAGAAATTAATAAAGTAGTTAATCAAAAATCACCTATTGATTGAAGATCTTCCCATCCAAAAAGGTAGGAGGAGGCAAATAAGAAAATCCCCTTCTTACACTAGATTTATAAATTATGCTATTAAATACCATAATGAAAAAGGGAATCAAAATAAAAAAAGATCAGACGTGGAAAATCAACTTGATAAGTTTCGTAGCTAAGATTCTTCAAACTTAGGTATCGATAACCTGAATTCGTACATATATGCATTGGAATTAATGACAAAGAAGAGATGACGTCCTGATTTGGGCGTGGAGAACGATTCGAAAGTTGATAAAAAACAGTGGACTGGAAAACCACAACAACAACTTGGCAAGAGCTACTTGATAAAATAGTTGAAAACGGATAATTACCCGTAACATTAGAGGAGTTAAATCTGAAAGATGAGAATAAGAAACTATTATTTAGTACTATTAAAAATGTAATATCTGCCTGTGATGGCTATGATGAACAAGAAATAGATGAAAGAATAAAAATCTTAGAAGCATTTACAAGAGAATTTGTGCGGGATGAATATTAAGCAGGTTAGTAAAAAACAGCTATTTTCGGATAGATAGTTAAGTTTAGGTAAAAAAGATGTTATAAGGTCAATATTCATCAATGATACCCTAAACAGTTAATCTCATTGAAAGTGTTTTTCTAAAAACGCAAAATTAAGGCTTTAAACTTTTGATTTATGTATATAAGCTTAAAAAAATTGAAAAACGGCTGATTTTATTTTTTGTATTGACTAATTTAGAATAAAGCCTTAAAATTTGTAAACTTCTTTATCAGTGGTAATAGAAGATACAAAATATGGTATATTTGTAACAATGAAAATAAATATTGGGGGTGACAAGATTGTCTTTACCTGAACATTATATGAACCTTCCATTTGATCTCTCCGGCTCTCGTGCAAAGAATAGATTTCGTAATGAATTGCTATGGGGTTTAAAGAAGATGCTTGAATTGTATAAACAGAATGTTTCGTTTACGGTAGTTTTTGACTACAACTGCGATATTGAAATACATAAAAAAGATAGTATGGAATTTTATCAACTTAAAACTCAAAACAAAAACGGTTCATATACAGTAAAAAAGCTATTAGAAAAAAATACTTCTGGAGATTCTATCTTAGGCAAATTGTATTTATTAAAATACAATCCGCACAAGCAAGAAAATGACGAAATTAAAATTGCTCTGGTATCCAACGCCCCATTAAGTGATGGAAAGAAAACATATCATAATACGGAAATTATTAATTTAACATCTGTTGATGCGGGTGCAGTTGCAGATATGAAAGAAAAAATAAAAGAAGAATTACAATTAAATAAAGAAATCAGACTAAAAAATTCTCAATTTGAAAGAACAAGTATGGATCTTATAAGACCCGACAAGACATTAAAAGGTGAAATAGTAGACTTTTTCTTGGAAACTTTCCAGAATGAACCCAAAAAAGTAAATGCTCTCTTTAATTTATTGCAAGGTGAAATTCAAAGAAAAGCATCTTACGAACTTAAAATACCGGAATACGATAGTGTATTAAAAGAAAAAGGTATAGACAAAGCATACTTAGACGCCTTTCTCAACGAATACGTAGATATTGCCGATATCGCTGTTGAAAAAGCAAAAAGTTTTATAAGCGAGGCATATAAAGGAAGGTTTCGGAAAAAAGTTAACTTGTTAAGTTCGCTTACACAAATAATGGCACGATTAACTAGAAATGATAAACAAATTCA
Source organism: Sinobaca sp. TMA16-18 (assembly GCF_059510535.1). Classification (NCBI taxonomy): domain Bacteria; kingdom Bacillati; phylum Bacillota; class Bacilli; order Caryophanales; family Sporolactobacillaceae; genus Sinobaca; species Sinobaca sp. TMA16-18. Next base: position 74,458 of record NZ_JCAKFM010000002.1, read on the forward strand.
AAAATTAGAAGAAGAAGTAAAAAAATACTTCAATTCAAAAAATATTAAAGCATTGCCGGAAAAGGAAGAAGATATTATCCGGAAAATCACTTTAGAAATGGAAACTACAAAACCGATTGAAATAAGTGAAGAGGACATCGAATCCTTAGTAATTTTAGTGATGATGAAAATTGAGGAAGGAGTATATCCTATATGAATCGACTAATGATTAAAACCCTGTATTTATTTGATCCAACAAACAAATTGGCTAAAAGAGTGGATTTTAATGAAGGAATAAACATCATCACTTCTGATAAAGAGACTGGCAATAATGTAGGTAAATCTATTTTATTGAAAAGTATCTACCATACTTTAGGCGCCGACAATAAATTTGATGATAAATGGAAATCTTCTCCCAAAGTCTTCTTTTTGCATATAGAAATTAATGAAAAAACCTACTATGTATATAGAAGTGGTAGATTATTTAAGATATATGATAATAAATTTACTAAGCTGTTCAGCACAGTTAACCGAGTAGAGCTAGCTTTATTTTTGAAAGATTTGTATGGATTCAGTGTGAAGCTTCCAAATAAGGACACTGATGAAATTGAGATAGTTCCGCCAGTATACAGTTATTTACTAAACTATGTGGCTCAAGATAGAATGGATGGGCCAAAATTTAATTCTTTTGGAACTTTATTTCAATACAAAAATGACAAAAACAACATCCTCTTCAATCACTTTGGTATTTTTACAGATGAATATTTTGAAATAATTGATCTTATTGAAAAATTAAAAAACGAAGGCCAAGAGTTACACAGTGAAAGCATAGTTATTAACAATATGTTAAAAAGGGTTAAGAACTATTTAGAAGGAATGGATGCTCCTGCTGATATGGATGCACTGAAAGTGGAATTGGGGCAGAATAAGAGGGAGTACACGGAAATTGTAACAGATTTAAAAAAATATAAGAATAAACTAATTAACCTCCGAAATGAACAAATTAAATTATCAAATGACATACAAGAATTAAAAAAATGGAAAAATTTAAAAGAAAAAGACGTTAAAGCTGTAAATGATAACTTTTGCCCTACCTGTTCTCAGGAAATAGATGTGGGACAAACAAGGTTGAAAATAACGCAAAATAGTCAATTGGAAGATTTCTACATAATGAAAAGCGAATTGGACAGCTTATCACTTGATGTGGAAAGACGCCTTAAGTCAGAAGAAGCGTATTATGCTGCTTTATTGAATAAATTAAAGCAGTTTGAAAGTGAAATGAATAATCATAATAATCAAATCACGGATGCATTAAAACATCGGGGATATATAGAAACCCAAAGTAATATGCTACGTGAATCTGGAGTAGTTTTAGAAAAAATTAACTTAATTAAAGATAAAGAAAAAGAATTAGATAAGAAGCTAAAAAAATACGATAATTTAAAAAAGGAAGCAAATGAACGTTACGAAGAATTAATGGTTGAGTCGGCTGACAGGTTTGAATTAGAAGAAATTTCTAGGGATAAATTTAAAAAGTTGAATAATTCGTTTGAAGCTGGGGGAAGCAACCTTCCTATCGCTACTGTTATTTGGTACTTTAACCTTTTGAAAGTAAAAAACATCTTGAATCCGGAGACTATTCGATTTCCAGTAGTATTAGATAGTCCAAATAATGCAGAAATGGACGATGATAAATTAAACGCTCTTTTTGATTTTATTTTTACCCATAATGATTCAAATTCTCAATTGATTGTTTCTACACTAGGATTTAAGTTGGAAGATTATCCAGAGACAAAGTTTGCTTCTGTTACTCACTTAGAAACAAATAAATATCAGTTGCTTAATCAAGAAGATTATGAAGAGAATAAAGAATTGCTAAATATTATTTTCGAAGAAGAATAAAAAGTGATATCTTAAGCTTTTGTTAAATAAAGCCATATTCAGAGGTACATAGTATGCTAAATTTGAGTATTGCGAATTAATGAGGTGTAAATGTGATAACAGGTGAGATGAGAAATAGAGTAGACAAAATATGGGAGAGCTTTTGGACTGGTGGCATCACCAACCCTTTAACGGTAATTGAACAATTCACATATTTGCTCTACATCAAAGGATTAGATGATAGAGAAGTACGAAGAGAAAAAGATGCTGAACTGATAGGAATTGAACAAAATAGCTTATTTCCTGAGGACAAACCTCAGTTGCGCTGGTCTAATTTTTCTAACTTAGGGTCGGAAGAAATGTTTAGGGTAGTATCCCAGGAAGCTTTTCCTTTTATTAAGACTATGGGCGGGAAAGATTCTTCATATGCTAAGTACTTAAAAGATGCAGTGTTTGTTATTCCTACACCATCTCTTTTAGCCAAAGTAGTTGCCGGTATTGATAAACTACCACAAAATACTAGTGAAGAAGCGGAGAAAGATACGCTTGGTGATTTATATGAATATTTACTTTCTAAGTTAAGCTCGTCAGGGACTAACGGACAGTTTCGTACACCTAAGCACATTATTAATATGATGGTTCAATTAATGAAACCAACTCCTGAAGATATCATTGTAGATCCAGCCGCAGGTTCCGCCGGTTTCTTAGTCTCTGCGAGTGAATACTTACGCAAAAACCACAGTGATATGTTTTATGTGCAGGGATTAAGGGAGCATTTTAATAAAAGTATGTTTCACGGATTTGAAATAGATAATACAATGCTTCGTATTGGAGCTATGAATATGATGCTCCACGGTGTTGATGAACCGAACATTGGATACCGAGATAGCTTGTCAGAACAAAATAAAGAAAGAGAATTGTATACGTTAGTGCTAGCAAACCCACCGTTCAAGGGATCTCTTGATTATGAAACTGTTTCAGACGATTTATTAAAAATAACTAAGACAAAAAAGACAGAGTTATTATTTTTAAGTTTATTTTTGCGATTACTTAAAAAAGGTGGCCGGGCGGCATTTATTGTGCCTGATGGAGTATTATTTGGTGGTTCGAATGCACACAAAGCAATTCGAAAAGAAATTATAGAAAATCATAAAATGGAAGCTGTTATTAAAATGCCAAGTGGTGTATTTAAACCATATGCAGGGGTGTCTACCGCAGTAATAATTTTTACCAAAACTGGTTCCGGCGGGACAGAAAATGTTTGGTTCTATGATATGAAAGCAGATGGACTTTCTCTTGATGACAAAAGAGGACCAACCGAAGAAAATGATATTCCCGATATTATTGCTAGATTTCATAATCCTGAACCTGAGCATAGTCGGAAGAAAACTGAACAATCATTCTTTGTGCCAATCGATGATATTAGAAAGAATGATTACGATTTATCCATAAATAAATATAAAGAGATTAAGTATGAAGATATTGAATATGATTCACCGAATATTATTATCAACAGAATTAAAAAAGATGAAGAAGAGATTATCAAAGGGCTTAATGAAATTCATCAGCTAATTAAGGAGCTTTAAATGGAATGAATAATTATAAAGTAAAATATCTAGGGGATATTGCAACTTTTATAAACGGATATGCATTTAAACCAAATCATTGGGATATAAAAGGATATCCTATAATTAGGATACAAAACTTAAATAATCCTGATGCTGATTATAACTATTTTAACTCTGAAGAAATAAATGATAAATACTTTGTTGAGAAAGGTGATATTCTGATTTCCTGGTCTGCTAGTATTGGCGTTTATGAATGGGATAAAGAAAAAGCTGTATTAAACCAACATATATATAAAGTGCAATTCGATAAAGAAACCATAGATAAAAGTTATTTTAAATATGCTGTGGAATTCTTTATTAATAGAGCGCTAAATTATATGCACGGTTCCACGATGAAGCATTTCACTAAAAAATACTTTGAAAGTATTCAAATTCCTCTTCCGAGTATGGAGCATCAGAAAAAAATAGCAGCAATGTTACAAAAGACTAAATCACTAATTAATTTACGAAATCAGCAAATTTCAGCATTATCTTCTTTGTCTAAAAGTATATTTCTAGATATGTTTGGAAATCCTAATGATCCTAAAAATAAATATACTAAAAGGAAACTAGGCGAATTGTTTAAAGTGCAAACCGGTTTAACCCCTAGTCGAAAGAATGAAATGTATTGGAAGGAAGGTACTATTCCGTGGGTTAAAACAGCGGAGGTGAAAAATAACTTTATTAATCAAACAGAAGAATTTATTACCTCATTAGCATTAGAAAAAACTAATTTAAAAATTTTTCCTGCGAATACTATATTAATAGCTATGTATGGACAAGGGAAAACTAGAGGGAAGTCAGGAATTCTTACTTTTCCTACAAGTACGAATCAAGCTTGTGCTGCTTTACTTCCAAATATCAACACTAACAACATCTTTATTTGGTATCAATTGATGATACAGTACGAGACGCTTAGAAATCTTGGACGTGGAGGAAATCAACCTAATTTGAATTTAAATTTAATCAAAGAATTTGAAGTAATTCTTCCGCCTAATGATTTACAAAATAAATTTAGTGACATAATTGCTAAAAATGAAGAGCAGAAACAGTTATTAAAAGAAAGCTTAGATGATTTTGAATTTCTTTTTAAAGCATTAATGCAGGATTTTTTTGAAATGGAAAGACCTAAGGAGATTGAGCTTACAGAAATAATTTAACGACAGTACCTAAGGAGGTTAGTGAATGTCAAACTTTTCATTTATAAAGTTAAAATCCCAATATCGAACCTTTTCTGTTGCTTGTCTGGAAGCCGAAAAAAGCCTCCAAGTCAGCCCGGCTACGTGTGCTATCTTAACCCGGCGGGCATTGGAATTAGCTGTTAAGTGGATGTATAGCACAGATAAAGAATTGAAAGTTCCTTATCAAGATAACTTATCCAGCCTTGTCCACGAACGGAGTTTTAGGGACATCATTGATAATGATCTTTTCTCGTTGATTCGATTTATTATAAAACTAGGCAATGTCTCCGTCCATACCAATTCCAGAGTGTCCCGGAATGAAGCAGTGAAGGCACTGCAAAACCTTCACCAGTTTGTTGATTGGATTGATTACTGCTATTCAGAAGAATACAGTGGAGCTAAGTTTGATGAATCGCTTTTACTGACGGGGAATGAGACGCGCAAAAGGCCAGAAGAGTACCAGGATCTCTATGATAAATTAAGTTCAAAAGATCAAAAACTGGAAGAAATGATAAAACAAAATGAAGATTTGCAGAAACAGTTAACTAAAAATCGCGTACAGAACACTCAAGATTATAACTATCAAGTAGACGAAATTTCAGAGTTCCAAACTCGTAAGCTTTACATAGATTTGGACTTAAAGTTAGCCGGATGGGAATTTGGCCGTGACATTCTTGAAGAATATGAAGTAAGTGGAATGCCAAATAAGCGCGGCATCGGATTTGTTGACTATGTGCTATTGGGTGGTAATGGAAAACCAATAGCCGTAGTGGAAGCTAAAAGAGCATCTGTTGACCTTTACCAAGGAAAGCAGCAGGCTAAGTTATATGCCGATTGTATTGAGAAAATGCACGGTCAAAGACCTATTATTTTCTTTGCCAATGGATTTGATACACGTTTATGGGATGACGTGGAATATCCGGAGCGACAGGTGTCCGGCTTTTATACAAAAAGCGATTTAGAATTGTTAATTACAAGAAGGGTATTTAAGCGTCCTTTAAATAATATTGAAATCAGCGATACTATTACCAACCGCCCATATCAAAAAGAAGCTATAACGAATGTCTGTGAGGCTATTGGAGTAAAAGAACGCAAGTCACTTTTAGTAATGGCTACCGGTTCCGGTAAAACAAGGACAGCTATCTCCATTGTAGACGTGTTAGTGCGCCACAATTGGGTGAAAAATGTTCTGTTCTTGGCAGATAGAACCGCTTTGGTAAAGCAGGCGAAAAAAAACTTTAACGATTTGCTACCTTCTATGAGTTTATGTAATCTGCTGGATAATAAAGATGATCCGGAATTAAGTCGGATGGTCTTCTCGACTTATCCGACGATGATGAATGCTATTGATGACGCCAAGCGTAAAGATGGTCAGAAGTTATTTACAGTAGGTCATTTCGATTTAATTATTATTGATGAAAGTCACAGGAGCATTTATAAGAAGTATAAGTCTATTTTTGACTATTTTGATGGCACTTTACTTGGTTTGACAGCAACGCCTAAAGATGAAATTGACAAGAACACATATGACATTTTTGGTTTAGAAAGCGGGAATCCTACGTATGCGTATGAACTGGAACAGGCTGTGAATGACGGTTATTTAGTGGATTACCGCACAATAGAATCCACTTCCAAATTTATGGACGATGGTCTACGCTACGATGAATTATCAGAAGAAGAGAAAGATATGTATGAAGAAACATTTGAGGAAGATGAAAATGTTGGAGATGCTATTACCAGCGAGGCAGTGAATAAGTGGTTATTTAATGACAACACAATTGACCAAGTACTCAGTGAGGTAATGGGAAAAGGCGTTAAGGTAGAAGGAGGCGATAGGTTAGGAAAAACCATCGTTTTTGCTAAGAATTCTAAGCACGCCAAAAGAATTGTAGAACGGTTCAATCAACTTTATCCCCACTACAGTGGTAACTTCTGCCGCCAGGTCGATTATAATGTTAATTATGTAGATACTTTAATTTCTGACTTTTCTACCAAGGATAAAGGTCCACATATTGCTGTATCGGTTGATATGCTGGATACAGGAGTTGATATTCCAGAGGTAGTTAATCTTGTATTCTTTAAAAAAGTGCGGTCCAAATCAAAATTCTGGCAAATGATTGGGCGAGGCACCCGATTATGTGAAAATTTATTTGGACCCGCTCAGGATAAACAGTATTTTCAAGTATTCGATTACCTGCGCAATTTTGAATTTTTTCGTGAAAACAAAAGAGGTATTGAGGGCAATCTCACCGTAAGTCTTACACAGCGAATTTTTGAATTGAAGTTAGCTATTGCGAAAGAACTGCAAGCATTAGATTATCAAGAAGATGTGTATATCCAATACCGTCAAATATTAGTAGAAGATTTAAAGGGTGAGACTGAACGTTTAAATGAAGATAACTTCCAAGTTCGGATGCATTTGAAGTATGTTCATAAGTATAAAAACAAAGAAAACTGGATCGCTTTGTCAGTTGCGAATGTCAATGAAATCAAAGAACACCTCTCTCCACTTATCTTGTTAAAGGAAGATGATGAGATGGCTAAGCGTTTCGATAATGTAATGTACAACATCGAATTGGCCTATTTGACAGCTAACAAGGCAACTAAACCTATCCGAAGCGTAATTAGTACATCGGAAAACTTAGCTAGGTTGGGTACTATCCCTCAAATTAACCGTAATAAAGAGACATTGGTAAAAGTCCAATCAGAAGAATTTTGGGAAGAAGCAACTATTTTTGAATTGGATGAAGTCCGGATTGTGATTCGTGAATTAGTGAAATTTTTGGAACGTGAATATCAAAAAGATTACTTCACTAATTTTCAAGACACTTTTGAAACCGTTGTTTCAGAGGGCGGCCAAATATACGGAACCAATGAATTGCAAAATTATCGTAAAAGAGTGAATCAGTATCTTAAAGAACACCAAGATCAAATTGCTATTCATAAACTTAGAAACAACAAATTATTAACAGCCCAGGATGTGAAGTTACTAGAAGAAATATTATGGGTGGAATTAGGTTCTAAGGAAGAGTATGAAAATGAATTTGGAACTACTCCGGTTACAAAGCTCGTGAGACAGATATTAGGTTTGGATAAACAAGCAGCAAACGAAGCATTTTCTGAGTTTCTCTCATCTGAAAGGTTAAACACAAATCAAATTAAGTTTGTAAGACTTATAATAGATTATGTAGTGAAAAACGGATACCTAGAAAAGACGGTATTGGAAGAAGACCCTTTTCGTTCCTTAGGAAGTGTCTTTGAATTATTTAGGGATAACATTGAAGACGCCAGAAAAGTTATAAGCGTAGTAGATGAAATTAACAGAAATTTAGAATATGATGAAGAAGCATAGGAAATGATGCTTATATAAAAAAATTGACGTTATGATTGCATAAGAATGCACAAATGTGGCAAAAAGAAAAATGAAAGATTCTAATCTTTTAAGTTGATAGTCATACTATTAAACACAAGTAAATATTCAAAAAGACCGTTAATTCAATTTCTATTAATGGTCTTTTTAAATATAGTCGTACTCCAGATAAAAGCTTAGCTAACAAAATATAATCAATAAAAGTATATAGAAATTAAAAGTAAGAAAGAAAATGAAGTATATTTAAAGTCATTATACTTTTTGATGTTTTTAATAAGCTGAATAGAAGATAATACATTAATCAATCTAAGGGCGTCGGTTTTTTTGCAGTACATCGATTCATCTCGGCCGTGAAGAACCCAGTTCCTATTTATAAGACTCTTTCTACTCTTTTGGAATTTATGGCTTGCGAATAATTCTTTTTTTAAAGCAGTGGATTACAGAATAGATAGCAATCTTAGTGAACTTTTCCTTTTCTTCTTTAACCTCTTCTTTCATAAATTTAAATAAACAATATCCATATTCATCCGTGTGAAAAGTGGTAGTAATTTCGCCTTCAATAACAGAAAATAATATAGGTATAGTTAACCTATATTTGTCTTGTTCAAATCAATCAAAGCAATCTTCCATTGCCTCTTTCCATTTTGGGGAAATATTTTCAAGTATTAGCTTTTTTGTTTCATAATAGTATTCCCAACTTCTATGTGAGTAATAATTATAAAAATATTCATCTTTTTCTTTTAAGGGAACATCTAATAAATCATTGTTAAGATAATCAGCTAGACTAATTTGCTCAGTTAAAGTCCAACCATATTTTGAATAGTCATTTGTAATTCTTTCATAGTCAATCTGTAATTCAGGAATTTTAATTTTAGGGAAGGTGATATTTGGAATTCGAAAAACAGAAAAATCAACATTAGGGACCGTAAAATGAGAGATCTCAATTTTAGGAATTTAAGAAAGAGGAAAGATAATGTTAGGTAAATTTAGCTTAAAGTTACCAATTAATTCCCCATTGTCCTAATTATAGGCAGAGGGGCTTTTTTATTTTAAACTAAAAATAAACTTCGTTTTAATAATCAAGCAGCCTGCCATTATCATTCCACTGCCCGTACATTTTATTTTCTCTCGTGTTTTCAACGAACTTATCCAATCGTTTATAAAAAAGCTCAGGGTCATTTTTATAACATTGGATGGTATCAATTCGAATTCTTCGGTACAGTTCAGGGAAATGAAGGAAGTTCTGATATACCTGTTTCTCTTCTTTAAGGCGGCTTTCAATCTCTTCGTCAATCGTAAAAGATTCCGGCCGCATGTCGGGGAGAACCCTGCGCCCTTCTTCTTTCATTAAGCCCAGCTTATCCAGTCTTCTTACTCTCTCTTTATTTAACTCCGTCCAGTTGCTTTTCTTTTTTCGCGGGGAGAGCCTCTGTGCTGTTTCACCGGTATCCGAAAGCTTCTTTACGATGCCGTCAATCCAGCCAAAACATAACGCTTCTTCCACAGCATCCAGGTATAGAAGGGCTTCTGCTGTTTTACTTCTGCTTACAATGATCCAGCAGCATTTTTCTGACTCAGCATGCGTTTCAAGCCAATCTCTAAGTTCCTGCCTTGTTTTTACCAGAATTAAATTTTCAATTTCCATGTAGACACATCCTTATATAGAGTTGTACGAGAAAGGATTTGTATATGAATAATAATGATGCATTAAAAGACAATATTCAATTTCAATTCAGTATTTCCAGAGAGCTTCTGGACTATCACCTTTCTTCGCTGGAGCAGGAAGAATACATGTGGCGGCCGTCGAAAAGCAGTCTGTATATTAAAGAAGCAGAAGGAGTATGGTATGCAGAACTGCCTGAAACAGAGTCTTATGAGATAGGACCACCAAGTATTGCATGGACCCTGTGGCATATCACTTTTTGGTGGGAAATGGTCTTTAACCATTCTTTTGAAGAAGGGAATTTAACAAAAGAGGATGTAGAAGTTACGGCTGATGCAGAAGAAATAAAAGCTCATTTATATGACCTGGCTGATAGATGGGAAAAAAAGCTTTCCCAGTTAACGGAGGAGGAATGGACGAGCCGCCAGTACAGCTCCTTTCCTTTTAACAACGAAGTGGAATTTCATAAATTAGCCTCGTGGCTGAACCTCGAGCTGATGAAAAATGCCTCCGAGATAGGGTACGCGAGGTTTAATTACGCGACCTCCGGGAAGCAGTAATCAAGCATCCCATTCCAGTGTTATACGTAAAAGAAGCTCTGAGCTGGGTTTAACCGGTACAGAGCTTTTTTTGCTGCGTATAAAAGCTTGATTTATATCTTTTGAATATCATCGACAAGAGCGGGCAGCCCATGTTGAAACGTATGGTCATGGCCTTCGAGAATACGGGTTTCTGCATTGGGAAGCTGGGTTTTGAAGTATTCCAGGTGAGAGAATGGTACTATCTCATCATTCTGGCTGTGGTAAAGATGTATCCTGCGGATGGAAGGAAGTCGGGAGGCGAAATCGCCAGGAAAATTAAACTCTTCCGCCTGCCACCCTTTTCTCTCTCCCCAGTAAGGGGCGGCAACTAAAAACAATCCAGCGATCACTGGGATCTCCGTTTTTTCGGCAAGGTATTTAACAAGAACGGATCCTCCCAACGAATGGCCGACAAGAATCACCTCACGGTCCAGTCCAGTAAACTCTTTTTCAAGCTGCGTCTTCCAGAGGGAATACCTGGGATCTTCCGGATAGGGCATTTCCGGGGTCAGCAGCTGGTATTCCGCCCCGAGTACTTCTTTTAAATATGCTGTCAAACCACTGCTCCCCTCGTGAAGCTTCTGGGGTCCTGCACTATGAATGAACAGCACCTGTTTTGTCATTTCCTTCTCCTCCTTTCTGCCGGCAGGAAGGCTGGTGATTATATACTACCCGTTATTGCCATTATGTATGAGCGCTTTATATTTAAAACAAAAAAAGGACAACTGCGATAAGTAATCGGCAACTGTCCTTCTCTACTTTTATTATACCATTGGCAGAGGATTATTATCAGACTGTTAATCATTTATTAAATGCGTATGATTAATAAAACGGAGGCTTTTTTTATAAAGCAGATAACGATAAATGGGAGGGACAGATATGATATCTTATGTGCTGAAGTTCCAGGAAGTTGATAAAACAAGGAAATATGAGGTCGGGGGGAAGGGTGTTAATATAGGCGAACTGGTGAAGATGAAAGACATACAAGTTCCCGACGGATTCTGTGTGACTACAGATGCCTATAGAAAAGCTTTTGATCATAAGAAAAAGCTCGATATATTATTGGATCAGCTTGCTGTTATGAAAATAGAGGATCAGAAACGGATTAGTGAAGTCTGCAGGGATATCCGAAGTATTATGTTGGAAACAGATATTCCTCCTGATGTAATGGAGGCCGTTAGTCATGGTTTTACCCAATTCGGCGAAAAACAGGCGTATGCTGTACGATCCAGCGCAACAGCTGAAGATTTACCCCATGCCTCGTTTGCCGGACAGCAGGAGACGTATTTAAATGTTATCGGCAGAGAGGCAGTTCTATGGCATATCAGCAGGTGCTGGGCATCATTGTTTACGGACCGTGCGGTTATGTACCGAATGCAGAACGGGTTTGATCACAGAAAAGTATTTGTATCTGTTATTATTCAAAAAATGGCATACCCTCAGGCTTCAGGCGTTTTGTTTACTGCAGATCCGATTACATCCAACCGAAGGCAGCTGGCTATTGACGCTGTTTTTGGACTTGGAGACGCCCTTGTAGTCGGTCTGGTGTCTGCCGACCACTATAAGATACAGGACGGGGAAATCACCGAGAAAATGAGAGCGGTTAAAAAAACAGCGGTTTATGGATCCAAAGAGGGTGGCACAGAAATCCGGCAGATCGCTGAAGGACAGCAAAAAAAATCCGTACTGACAGATGAACAGATAGGCCGGCTGGAACGAATAGGAAGGCAGATCGAAGCACACTTTGGCAGTCCGCAGGATATTGAATGGTGTTTAGAAGGTGATGTCTTTTATATCGTGCAAAGCCGTCCAATTACGACGTTATATCCCATTCCTAAAACGGAAGAGGCGGGCCATCGTGTTTACGTGTCAGTCGGTCATCAACAAATGATGACCGATCCAATAAAGCCACTCGGGTTGTCCTTTTTTCTGTTAACCACGTATGCTCCAATGCATAAAGCAGGGGGACGATTATTTGTGGATGTTTCAAAAAGCCTAAGTACACCGACTTTGAGAAATATGCTGGTAAACACCCTGGGAGAATCCGATCCGCTCATAAAAGACGCGCTGATGACCATAATAGAACGGGGAGGCATTATTCCCTTGCAGTTCGATGATACAAGAGCAAAGAATGCCGACACTATAAGGAAAAAAGACTCGTTTGAGGAAGACGCTGAGCAGAGTGAACCCGGTCCAGCATTAGTTTCCGAATTAATTAAAGGCAGCGAAACTTCGATAGAGAAAGTAAAACAGCACATTCAAACGATTTCAGGGGCGGATGTATTTGATTTTATTTTGGAAGATATTCAGCAGTTAAAGAAAAATTTATTTGATCCGCAAAGTCTGGGGGTCATTACGACAGCAATGAATGCATCAGCCTGGATCAATGAATACGTGAACAAATGGCTGGGTGAAAAAAATGCAGCGGATGTTCTTTCTCAATCTGCAGCCTATAATATTACGTCTAAAATGGGCCTGGAGTTATTGGACGCCGCAGATGTAATTCGTCCGTATCCAGAAGTGATTGACTGCCTGGAGCGTGCAAAGGACAATTCTTTTTTAGAGGAACTGTTGCTTTTTGATGGAGGAGAAGAAGCCAAAAGTGCTATTGATCAATACCTTAGAAAGTATGGAATGCGGTGTGCCGGAGAGATTGATATTACACGAGCCCGCTGGAGTGAAAACCCCCTTACTCTTGTGTCCATACTTCTAAACAATATTAAAAATTTTGAGCCCGGCGCTTCCTTTAGGAAGTTTGAAAAGGGAAAGCAGGAAGCTTTGAAAAAAGAACAGGATATTCTGCGGCGGCTGAAAGAATTACCGGACGGAGAGAAAAAGGCGGCAGAAGCTAAACAAAAAATAGATCTTATCCGCCACTTTATTGGTTACAGGGAATATCCGAAATACGCCATGGTGAATCGGTACTTTCTTTATAAACAGGCGCTTTTGAAAGAAGCAGAGAAGCTTGTACGGGCCGGCGTAATTCAGGAAAAAGAAGATGTTTACTATCTTACTTTTGAAGAATTTCAAGAAGTTGCACGCGTGAAAAAACTAGATCGTTCTATTCTGCATGAACGAAAAGAAGAGTATGGCTTTTTTGAAAAGCTGACGCCTCCACGCGTTATTACTTCCAATGGTGAAATCATTAACGGAAAATACAGACGAGAGGATTTTCCAAGTGGAGCTGTTGTCGGTCTACCTGTTTCATCCGGCATAATTGAAGGACGGGCCCGTGTTATTTTGACTATGGAAATGGCCAATATGGATGAAGGGGATATACTAATCACTTCTTATACCGATCCCAGCTGGACCCCGTTGTTTTTACTAGTAAAAGGCCTGGTCACTGAAGTTGGCGGGCTGATGACCCATGGAGCTGTTGTCGCCCGTGAATATGGTCTTCCGGCAGTAGTAGGCGTGGAGAATGCGGTTAGCCTTATAAAGGATGGACAGCGAATACGTGTGAATGGGACAGAAGGGTATATTGAAATATTATAACAAAAGCGTTTCAGCCATAAAAAACCGGGCTTCCTGCAATAACAGGAGAGCCCGGTTCTATTTTTACTTATTTTTTAACATCGTAACGGTCTGCGTCCATGATCTTAACCCAGGCCTTAATAAAGTCTTTAACAAATTTCTCTTCGTTGTCGTCCTGCGCATACACTTCAGAGTGAGCGCGGAGAACGGAATGAGAACCGAAGACAAGGTCTACTCTTGATCCTGTGCGGACAAGTTCACCTGTTTTGCGGTCATATGCTTCGTAGATGCCGTTTTCGGTTTCTGACGGTTTCCAGTCTACACTCATATCCATAAGGTTCACGAAGAAGTCGTTGCTTAGAACGCCGGGACGGTCTGTATAGACGCCGTGCTTCGTGCCTTTGTAGTTTGCGTCAAGAGCGCGCATACCACCGACTAATACAGTCATTTCATGAGCGGAAAGCCCAAGAAGCTGTGCTTTGTCAACAAGCAGCTCTTCAAAAGAAACAGTATACTCTTTCTTTTGGTAGTTGCGGAAACCATCTGTTTCCGGCTCAAGCGCTTCAAAGTTTTCTACGTCTGTCTGCTCCTGCGTCGCGTCGCCGCGGCCCGGAGTAAATGGTACTTTCACGTCAAAGCCTGCTTCTTTCGCAGACTTTTCAATAGCCGCGCTTCCGCCGAGAACAATCAGGTCAGCAATGCTGACGTTCTTGTCGAGGCCTTTTTGAATCTCTTCCAATTTGCTGAGCACTTTGGAAAGTTCTTCCGGCTCATTTACTTCCCAGTCTTTCTGTGGAGAAAGACGGATACGTGCACCATTTGCGCCGCCGCGCTTGTCGGAATGGCGGAATGTGCTTGCAGAAGCCCATGCTGTTTTAACAAGCTGGCTTACAGAAAGGCCGGAATCAAGCAGCTTTCCTTTAAGCTCTTCAATTTCTGTTTCGTTGAGTTCGTAATCTACTTCAGGTACAGGATCCTGCCAGATAAATACTTCTTCCGGTACTTCCGGTCCGAGGTATCTGTCGCGTGGACCCATATCACGGTGAAGAAGCTTAAACCAGGCACGGGCGAATGCGTCAGCAAACTCGTCTGGATTCGCATAGAAGCGGCGGCAGATCTTTTCGTATTCCGGATCTACACGCATAGCCATATCAGCTGTTGTCATCATTGTTTTTACTTTCTTGGAAGAATCACCAGCGTCTGGCGCAAGGTGGTCTTCATCAGGAGAAACAGGTTCCCACTGGTACGCGCCAGCCGGGCTCTTTGTCAGTTCCCACTCATAGCCGAACAGCATATCAAAATAGCTTAGGTCCCATGTCGTTGGAGTAGGTGTCCAAGCGCCTTCAATCCCACTTGTGATCGTGTAAGGACCGTTTCCGCTTTCGTAGGTGCTCTTCCAGCCAAGGCCCTGATTCTCAAGCTGAGAGCCTTCTGGATCCTCACTCACGTGAGATGGGTCACCTGCGCCATGGGCTTTACCAAACGTATGGCCGCCGGCAGTAAGAGCTGCTGTTTCTTCGTCATTCATTCCCATTCTCTTAAACGTTTCACGGATATCGCGGGCACTGCCTGCAGGATCCGGCTTGCCGTTTGGACCTTCAGGGTTTACGTAAACTAAGCCCATTTGAACAGCGGCTAAAGGATTTTCAAGTTCGCGCTCACCGGAATAACGCTCATCGCCGAGCCAGTCTTTCTCTGGTCCCCAGTTTACGTCTTCTTCCGGGCTCCAGATATCAGGACGTCCGGCACCAAATCCAATGGTTTTTCCTCCCATGGATTCGATCGCTACATTTCCGGCAAGAACAAGAAGGTCAGCCCAGGAAATTTTGTTTCCGTATTTTTGCTTGATTGGCCATAAAAGGCGGCGTGCTTTATCAAGGTTTCCGTTATCAGGCCAGCTGTTTAAAGGAGCAAAACGCTGTGAGCCGCTTCCGCCGCCGCCGCGTCCGTCAGCTGTACGATATGTTCCGGCCGAGTGCCATGACATACGGATGAAAAATGGACCATAGTGTCCGTAATCTGCAGGCCACCAGTCCTGGTTGTCTGTCATTAGATCAAGAAGGTCCTTCTTCATCGCATCATAGTCCAGCTTTTTGAACTCTTCTGTATAGTCGAAGTCTTCTCCGAGTGGATTGGTCTTCGTATCGTGCTGGTGAAGAACGTTCAGGTCGAGAAGACCTGGCCACCAATCTTTATTTGTTGTTCCTTTTGTTCCGCTTACTGGTTTGCTTGGGGCGCCCTCGCCCGTGAATGGACACTGGCCGCCGGTTCCGTTATCTGACATATTCGTACATTCCCCTTTCTATTTTAAAAAATAAAACAGCAAAGATATCCAGCCTTTGGTAATGCATACTGAAATGCTAAGAGGCTGTATTAATTCTTACATTGTAATTATAATAAATTATAACGCAAATAAAAAGTAAAAAGAAGGATTTTCGGAAAATTACATGGAAAGTCCGGAAAAAAGCAAAGCTTATTGTACACATGCCCTGCAGATGGATTATTTAAACAAGTACCCGTAAAATATTCAGCTGATCGTACCCGGACTTTTATGAATCAGCACGGAAAAGAGCGGCGGGAGCCTTACCAAAGGAAGAGAAAGGAATGATCAAATGAGAATGCTGCCGCTGCATTATCACTTGTTTCTCAGAATCTGCAAAAATGAATGCACGAGAGCGGCTTCGTTTATAAATAGATGCGCAGCGTGTTAATGATAAGATTCCATGCCTGGTGAGCGGGCTCTTTTCTTCCATTATGAGTAAACGCGTGAAAGGTGCCGGGAAACGTATGAAAAGATGCAGTGGTGCCGGCCTCTTTTAAGCGGAAAGCGTAATCCTGTGCTTCGCGGGCGAGTGAATCAAATTCAGGTGTGAATAAAAGAGCAGGCGGAACTCCTTCCAAAGACGTCGCATAAAGAGGCGAAACATAAGGGTGGCGACGGTCCTGATGTTCCTTTAAGTAGCTTGCTGCAAATAAGTCCGCCACCGCTGTGGGAATCGCGCCGGAAATAGCCGGTTTGCAGCGGGGATTCGTATACAGGTCCAGAATCGGAGAATCGAGAATCTGAATCCGGGGTAAGGGAAGGCCTGCGTCCCGAAGAAATAATACAGAAGCTGCAGCCAGATTGCCGCCGGCGCTGTGGCCGCCAAGCGAAAAGCGTTTCATATCAAGCCCAAGCGCGGAACTGTGCTCATGCAGCCAGGAAAGAACATCACGGATCTCAAAGAGAGAAATAGGAAATTGTGTGTGGGGGGCCAGGTGGTATTCTACATTAACGACAGCGCAGGGCGTCTTTCCGGCCACATATTTTCCCCATCCCTTGTCATCACGAGCGCGTCCCATGAAAAATCCGCCTCCGTGCAGGTTCACAAACACTGGTAAATGCGTGTCAGGTTCTGTCTGCGGATAGTAAATATGAACAGACGTAAACCCAGCGGCTGTTTCGACCATGTAGGATCTATTTGTCGTATTCATCGAAGGCGGCATAATATGAAAAGGAGAAAACCGGCTCAGCGGCTTCTGCAGCGAGCGGAGCACAGTGGTGCCTATCTGCATTTTCCAGGCATGCATTTGAACTCCTCCTTGTAAAAGATACATGTATTATATCAGCTGCTTTTCATAACAGTGCCGGTTCTGCTTATTTGCCTTCATATCGTTTAATCCACTCTTCACATGTCCATTTAGAAGCTAGTTCTCCCATTAACTGATACGGGATTTTTTTTGGATTCGTAAAACGAATACAGCTTTTTCCCATATTCAATTTTGTATCCATATGAGCCGGGTATTCATTTTGGAACCATTCCAATAATTCCCGATCCGCGTAAATACCCATATGATAGACAGAAATATGGTTTTTTTGTACAGCCAGGCTGATGAATGGCAGAGGAGTATTTTTTTCAACGTGGTAACCTTCGGGATAAAAAGCTAAAGGAACTACGTAGGATGGCATGCCATTCTGTATTTTTAACTCAAAACCAGCAGGAAGGTTTTGATCGATCACTTGTTTCAGAGTCAGGAACGATTCTTTCCATTTTGCTTCTACGCTTTCCAGATACTGCTCTATATCAGACATAGGGTAGCACCTCCTCCTCGTTTTCAAACAGCTCTTTCTTCTCATCCTAAGCGTATTTTTCTCAAAAATCAAAGGCGTTTTTTGAGAAACCGTATGTAGGATCGAGACAAAGTTAGAAACGATGAATTCTTCCTTCACGCAAACATTTTATGCTCGTGAAAAAGGGATAACCGTTTGTTTTCCAGAATATAAAGAGCAATTGAAGAAATCGTTCATGAATCATCCTGACAAACGAATGGAGGAGTCAACATGGCAGAGGAACGAAAGGTTAAAGCATTTGATGGAACAGAATTGTTCAGCAAAAAAAATCCAGCAGAACAGCCTAAAGCGGCCGCAGTGATTGTCCACGGACTCGCAGAGCATATGGACCGCTACGAAGCACTAACAGAAACGTTGGTGGGGCACAACGTAACGGTGTACCGTTACGATCAGAGAGGACACGCCCGTTCCGGAGGCCGGCGCGTGTATTTCAGCGATTTTAATGAAATGCCGGATGATGCAAAAACAATGGTCGATACCGCCAAAACAGAAAATCCGGACCTGCCGGTGTTTTTAATCGGGCACAGCATGGGCGGCTTTACCGCAGCAGCTTTTGGTACAAAATATCCGGGAAGCGTTAAGGGTATTATTTTATCCGGTGCATTAACGAGGTACAATAAAGAAATTTTCGGTCCGATGCCTATAGATAAACCGGATGACTTTTATTTTGATAATGCACTTGGGGACGGGGTCTGCAGCGACCCTGAAGTCGTGAAGGCCTATGAAAATGATCCGCTGGTGGAAAAGAAAATTTCCGCCGGTCTGCTGAATGTGTTCCCGCCTGGTATCGAGTGGCTTAAACGCCGGTCGGCGGACTTCACGGACCCGGTACTTGTACTCCATGGCAATGAAGATGGACTCATTGCAGAAAAAGACTCCAGGGATTTTTATGCCGACACAGCTTCCCAAGATAAAACACTGAAGATTTATGCATTTTTGATGCACGAAATCTTTAATGAACCATCTAAATATGCTATTTATGAGGAAGTTACCGATTGGATCAATGAACGCGTATAATTAGAAATAAAGACAAGCCGCCAAGGAGCAAATTACATGACAGAGGTTACCATAAATCATCCTTTTTCCATTAAACAGACCGTTTTTAAAAACCGGCTTGTAAAGTCAGCCATGAGCGAAGCGATGGCCGGAAGAAATCATCTTCCGACAGAGAAACTTTTTACTCTTTATGAAACATGGGCAAAAGGAGGAAGCGGCCTCGTCATCACAGGAAACGTGATGGTTGACCCTCGGGCACTCGGGGAGCCGGGAAATGTGGTGTTGGAAAATGCGGAACACCTATCGGTTTTTCAAAAATGGGCGGAAGCCGGGAAGAAGCACAACACGCAGCTGTGGATGCAGATCAATCATCCCGGTAAGCAGGTCATTAAAGGAGTGGCGGAAGAAGCGGTAGCACCGTCTGCTGTTCCTTTTGAACCGGCTCTGCAGCGGTTTTTTCCGATGTGCCGGGCGTTGGAAGAGAAAGAAATTCTGGGAATTATCGATAAATTTGCCCGTACTGCAGAGCTTGCAAAGCGGGCCGGCTTTACAGGTGTTCAGATTCATGCGGCGCATGGGTACTTAATCAGCCAGTTTCTTTCACCGCGTCATAATGAGCGCACCGATCAGTGGGGAGGGCCGATAGAGAACCGCTTCCGTTTTCTTCGGGAGATTTATATGGCAGCCCGTGAAAAGACGGGCCCGGATTTTCCGATTGGCGTAAAAATTAACAGCTCCGACTTTATGAAAGCCGGTTTTTCTGAAGAAGAATCGCGATATGTGATCGGTGAATTAGATCGGTTGGGGGTGGATTTAATTGAAATATCCGGCGGAACCTATGAGCGTCCTGAAATGACAGGAAAAGGCGTACGGGCTTCCACCGCCGTAAGAGAGGCCTATTTTCTGGAGTATGCCGAAGCGTTGAAGCAGCAAAGCGATGTACCGCTTATCGTAACAGGGGGGTTCCGGACCCTGCATGGGATGAATGAAGCCCTGCAGAATCAGGCAACCGACTTTATTGGTATCGCCCGTCCGCTTGCGGTGTACCCGGACTATGCCAATCAGCTGCTCCTGGGAAGGGCCTCTGATTTTTCCATTAAACCAATTAAGACAGGAATTTCTTTTATCGATTCCAAAGGCATTCTGGAACTAACCTGGTACGCGCAGCAGCTGCACCGACTCGGAAGCGGTGAAAGAACGAAGCCGTCTTTTTCGCCGTTGCTGTCGCTTGGATTGACTGTGTGGAAAAATGGAAAAGGCGTATTGATGAAGCGACGGGCTTAACCAACGGTAATGATAGGAGGATATGAAATGGATAAAGCGTTAACGGAAGCATTTGACGATCTTTACCATGAAGATAAACAAATCCGATATCAGGCTTTTCTCGATGTGCTGGCGGCGGCAGAAGAAGAGAATAAATGGTCTTATGACGTCTGGGATAGTTTTGTTCAGGATTTAACACACAGTGATCCCCATCGCCGTTCCACGGCGGCACAGATGCTGTGCCGACTGGCGAAAAGCGATCCGGAAGAACGGATTTTCCCTATTTTTTCGGACCTGTACGACGCAACGAAAGATCCCAGGTTTGTTACGGCTCGTCATACGCTTCAGTCATTCTGGAGGATAGGACTTGGCGGGCCTCGTCAAAAAGAAACCGTCGTGGAAGCGTTGGAACACCGGTTCCGTGAATGTATCTCTGAGAAAAATGATACATTGATTCGTTCTGACATTCAGGAAGGGTTAAGGATGCTTTATGATGAAACAGGAGATACCTCTATTAAGGAAAAAGCGTTAAAATTGATCAACATAGAAGACAGGGAAAAGTACCAGCAGAAGTACAGGAAAATCTGGAAATAATAAGACGATAGCAGTAAACAAGCAGAGGCGCTGGGCCTCTGCTTGTTTACTGCTGATAAGGAAATATTTCGTCTGCAGTTATTTCTTTTCGTAGCGTCTAATCCTTAGTGATGCCTGTTCTTTATGACCCATAAAGCCTTCTAGTTCACACAGTCTTTCCGCGTATTTTCCGATTTCGACACTCGCTTCTTCCGTCACACGCTGATAGGTGCAGTTTTTAAGAAATTTACCAACCCACAGGCCGCCGGTGTATTTTGCTGCCTGCTTTGTAGGGAGGGTGTGATTGGTGCCGATTACTTTATCTCCGTAAGCAACATTTGTTTCTTGTCCAAGAAACAGCCCGCCGTAGTTGGTCAGGTTCTGCAGGAAATAATCGGGATCTTCGGTAAGCACTTCGACATGCTCGTACGCCAGCTTATCTGCCTCCACTACAGCTTCCTCCAGCGTGTCCACTAAAAGGATAGAGCCGTGGTCTCTCCAAGCGGCTTCCGCTATATCCGCAGTGGAAAGTGTCTGCAGTTGTCTGGCAATTTCTTCTTCCAGTGATTCAGCGAGGGGGCGGGAGGTGGTAATGACCGCACCTGGTGATGTCGGTCCATGTTCGGCCTGTCCCAGTATATCGGTAGCGACAATTTCTGCATCAGCTGTATGGTCAGCAATAACGAGTGTTTCTGTTGGACCGGCGAGTAAATCAATACCGACCTTGCCGAACAGCTGGCGTTTCGCTTCAGCGACAAATGCATTTCCCGGCCCGACAATCATGTCAACTGGTTCAATACTCTCTGTTCCTATTGCCATCGCAGTCATTGCCTGGACGCCGCCAAGAAGATAGATTTCATCGGCTCCTGCCATGTGCATGGCGGCAATTGTTGCTGCCGGCACTTCGCCATTGCTTGGAGGCGTACAGGCAATCACACGCTTTACTCCTGCTACTTTGGCAGTAAGAATGCTCATGTGGGAAGAGGCGACCATAGGGTAGCGTCCGCCGGGAATATAGCAGCCTACGCTGTTAACGGGAATATTCTTATGTCCGAGAAACACACCCGGTCTCGTTTCCACCTCAATATCCTGAATGGAGCTTCGCTGATGCTGCGCAAAATTTTTGATCTGCTCTTGAGCAAACTGAATATCTTCTATCACCTGATCTGGGAGTCCTCCTATAATAGTTTGGATGTCTTCAGACGAGAGTAAAAAGCTTTCAGGGCTCCATTTATCAAATTTTTCGGAAAGTTCCCGGACTGCATCGTCCCCCCGGTCTTCCACATCTTTGATAATGCCGTTTACCGCCTGTTCCACTTTGGTGCTCGCTTCCTGCTTCTGCTGATCCGACTGTCCTTCTTTTATATAAATTGCCACGTTGCATCCGCCCTTTACGTTTAGTATGAATACGTAGTCATTATAGAATGTAAACGCTTCTATGTAAATACCATTGTTATAAAAAGAAAATAAAACTGTTGGTATCGGTTTTAGTCCTGTTAATATAGTGTTTTTATGAAATGAACTTATACAGCTTATTTGTTCCGCGCTAATCCTGATTGACAAATTGCCGCTGAACTTTTAACATATTTATGAATACGTATTAATTAAAATGAAAGAGGTATGTAAAAATGGCTTCTTCCAAAGATGTAGCAAAAGCAGCCGGCGTTTCACAGTCTACGGTGTCGCGGGTGCTTAATGATCCGTCAAAAGTGAATGCAGAGACAGTGGCAAAGGTGCAGCAAGCAATGAAATCGTTAAATTACCGACCGAATTTAATTGCACGCAGCTTAAAGCAGCAAAAAACAAAATCGATCGCTCTTATCACTGGCCATTTACATAATCCATTTTTCGTTGATACAACGATGGCAATCATTGAATATGCCAAACAGCAGGGGTATCATACACTGGTATATTTTGAAGACCAGGGAGATAATATCTCCGTATACGAAGAAGTGTTAAAACAGCAGGTAGACGGTATTATTCTATCTTCCATCTTTTTTGAAGACCCTATTTACAAAGAATTAAAAAGCTCCGGTGTTCCATTTGTAATGTTTAATAGACGGCATCAGGCAGGAGGGAATTTCGTAGAAATAGATAACGAGAGAGCCGGCACGATGGCAGCCAATCATTTGTTAAAGCTTGGTCATACGAAGATTGCCTGGATTGGAGGGCAGACGCTTGCCTCTACCTTTCAGGGCCGTCTGGAAGGATATAAAAAAGCCATGCGGGCTGTCAATCATGAGGTGGATCCGGAATGGATCAAGGAGACTGATACGACAGAACCATCGGTAATGGAGGCAGTAGACAGCCTTCTGCTTTTGGATAATAAACCAACAGCTATTTTTGCAGCAACAGATTCGATGGCGCTTTTCTGCCAGAACTATTTGATGAAAATGGGGTACGCGATTCCGGATAACTTCAGTATCTGCGGCATGGATAATATTGATATTACGGCCCATGCGGGGATTCAAATGACGACCATTACCCATGACTCCAAAAAACCGATGGGCCTTCATGCAATAGAGCATCTTATCTATATGATGGAAGAGGAACATCAGCCCATTCAGGAAATGACGCTGACTTTACAGCCGAAGTTAATGATTCGCCATACGACAGGTCCTAAACGATAACCTTTCCGACATGGAAAGGGTTTTGTTGTATGAACATATAAAAATATAAATGTAAACGCTTTAATTTTGTATATTCATCTATATCTATTCGTGCTTGATCGTATTAGGATAAAGGAAACGAGTGGTGAAAGGGTGGAAACAACATGTTGGATGAAAGTACAAAAAAACGGTTTACGGAAATCGTAGGGGCAGATAATTTTTTTGATTCGCCTTCAGACATGCTTACCTATTCTTACGATGGCACTCCCGAATTTCAATCAATGCCGGATGGAGTCATCGCGCCACGGAATACTGAAGAGATAGCGGCGGTGGTTAAAATATGCAGCGAACAGGAAATTCCAATTGTACCGAGAGGCTCCGGTACTAATTTGTCTGCCGGCACATGTCCTACTTCCGGAGGCATTGTTCTGCTGTTTAAACACTTAACCCGCATTAAAGAAATCGATGAAAATAATTTAACTGTCACCGTAGAACCGGGAGTGATTACGCTCGATATGATCCATGCGGTTGAGGCGAAAGGGCTTTTCTATCCGCCGGATCCAAGCTCCATGAAAATTTCGACTATCGGCGGCAACGTGAGTGAAAATTCCGGTGGACTGCGCGGGCTGAAGTACGGTGTCACAAAAGACTATGTTCTCGGTATGACGGTGGTCGTAGCTAATGGGGATATTATTCACCTTGGCGGGAAGCTGACTAAAGATGTAGCGGGATATGATTTAAAAAGCCTGTTTGTTGGAGCGGAAGGGACGCTTGGGATCGTAACAGAAGTGATTCTAAAGCTGATTCCGATTCCGGAAACAAAACAGACGGTGCTTGCCGTGTATGATGATATTCAAGCCGCAGCCGATTCGGTATCGGCTATTATTTCCAATAAAATTATTCCGGCGACGCTGGAATTTCTCGATCAGGGAACGATCCGGGTCGTGGAAGATTTCGCCCACGTCGGGCTGCCGACAGAAGCGAGCGCTATTTTATTAATTGAACAGGATGGACCGGCGGCGGTAGTAGCCTCCGATATAGCAAAAATTACGGCGGTCTGCAAAGAAAATAAGGCGGTATCGGTTCAGGCAGCGGCCACTGAAGAAGAAGCGGAAGGCCTTCGCACCGCCAGAAGATCAGCACTTGCTGCCCTGGCACGCCTGCGGCCGACTACGATTTTAGAAGACGCCACCGTGCCCCGTTCGATGGTGGCTCCGATGGTAAAGGCGATCAACGAGATTGCAGAAAAACACCAGGTGACGATCTGTACATTTGGGCATGCCGGCGATGGTAACCTGCATCCAACCTGTCTGACAGATGCGCGTGATAAAGAAGAAATGGAACGGGTGGAAAAAGCTTTTGCTGATATTTTCCAAACATCGATTGATATGGGAGGCACCATTACCGGCGAGCACGGCGTAGGCGAAATGAAAGCGCCTTACCTTCACTTAAAGCTAGGCCGGGAGGGTATTGCTGCTATGCAGGCAATCAAAACGGGTCTTGATCCTAAAAATATTATGAATCCTAAAAAAATATTCGGGGAAGTTAAGCAAAAAGAGGTGACCTCATGAGTACGGAATCAAAAAAACAGGAAATGATTATTGACTGGCAGAAGCGGATGGATCAGGATGAAATGCTCAACTGCATGCGGTGTGGATTCTGTCTGCCGTCCTGTCCAACATATGAGGAATCCGGATTTCAGGAATCCCAGTCTCCACGAGGACGGATTGCGCTCATGAAAGGAGTCGCAGACGGACTGATAGAGCCGGATGAAAAAGTAGAAGAGTCTTTAAATCAATGCCTGGGCTGCCGGGCCTGCGAACCGGTCTGTCCTTCCGGGGTCAAATACGGCCACCTTCTGGAAGAAGTTAGGGATGTTGTGAACCAAAACAAAACGCACAGCCTGCCGGAGAAAGTGATCCGCCGCGGCGTATTCTATGAGCTGTTTCCCCATCAGAACCGGATGAGAATGGCAGTAGGGTTTCTCGGTTTGTATCAGCGTACCGGCCTGCAGAAAGCAGTCCGTAAAACAAAGCTGCTAAATAAGCTTCCACAGCCAATGGGGACGATGGAAAAGGTGCTCCCGCAGGTGCCGAAAATGCGGGATATGAAGAACCGCCCAGCGCATTATCATATGGAAAATCCACGAAAGCGTGTGGCATTTTTTTCCGGATGTTTAATGGATACGATGTTTATGAGCACGAATGACGCAACGGCAACGCTTCTGCAAAAAGCGGGATGCGATATTGTGATCCCGGAAAGCCAGGCCTGCTGCGGAGCACTTCACGGCCACAGCGGTGAGAAGGAAAAAGCGAAAGCTATGGCGAAACGTAATATAGAAGCATTTGAAGAATTGAATGTTGATTATATTGTGACCAACGCCGGCGGCTGCGGCGCATTCCTGATTGACTACGGCCACCTGCTGAAAGACGAACAGGAATGGGCAGAGCGGGCGGAAACATTTGCCGGCAAGCTCAAAGACATGTCGACGGTGCTTATGGAACTTGATTTTGCGGGCCGGGGTTACCGACTGCCGGAACAGGTGATTACGTACCAGGACTCGTGTCATCTTAAGAATGTTATGCATACGACAACCGAGCCGAGACAGCTGATTCAAAGCATTCAAGGAACAGAGTACAAAGAAATGAAAGATGCCGGACGCTGCTGCGGATCTGCCGGTATTTACAACATTGTTGAATCAGAGATGTCGATGAAGATTCTGGATTCAAAAATGACCAATGCGAAAGCGACCAAGGCGGCGACAATCGTCACGACTAACCCGGGCTGTCTGCTCCAAATGAAACTCGGAATAGAAAGAGAAGGGCTGACAGGTCAGGTCCGGGCTGTTCATCTGGCAGATCTGCTTTTGGAAGCAGTCGAATACGAAGAAAAAGAAACGTCTTCTGTATAAGGGGAAATAAGACGAGGTGGCTAATGTGAATGTAAACACAGCACTGGCAGAAAATATTGTAGAAGAAGTAAAGCGGGTTATCAAAGAAGATGTGATTTTTATTGATGATACAAGCACCATTATTGCTTCTACGGATCCAAGCCGAAAGGGTACTCTTCATGAGGGTGCCCAGCTTGTGCTGCGGACAAAGCAGAAGCTGTATATTGATGACGCCAATCTGGGGACGTTAAAAGGAGTTAAACAGGGTATTACGATGCCGCTGATTAACCATGGCAGTGTCGTAGGGATTATAGGTATCACAGGTGCTCCGGAAAAAGTAGAAGCATTTGCTGAGCTTACAAGACGCTTAACCGAGCTGATGATACATGAAGCTTTTCTATTGGAAGAACAAAAGTGGCAGGACCGGAGCGTAGAGGTATTTTTTAACGAATGGATCCGTTCAGAAAGTGTCGACCAGGAGTTAATGAATCACGGAATGAGGCTCGGGATACCGCTGGACCGCCCGTATTTATGCTGTCTTGTAGAAGCAAAAGAGCCGAAAAGCCAGCCCGCTCAGGCTGAACGCTATACCAGGTCCGCGTTTCATTCCTGTTTTCCAAGGAAGCAGAATTTTTTTGTGAGATGGGGAGAGGATTTATTTTTACTGATGATTGAAATAAGCGGCTCCCGGCAGCGAAAAGATTTTTCCAGCAAGCTGGAATCCTGCCGAAAAGAAATGGAAAAGCAGTACGACGGAATGGTCCGGATCGGGATCGGTTCCAGCCGGGATAACATCGTAATGGAAGAAGCCTACAAAAACGCGAAAAAAGCCCTGCAGGCAACGACCCAGGGCAAACGTTTAATTTTTTACGAAGATCTCTCGATTGAATTGGTGCTGAGCGATGTATCGGACGAAGCCAGAAGTACATTTCTAACCCGGGTGATCGAGCCGCTTCAGCAGAAAAAAGAGCTGGTGCAGACGCTTGAAGTATACCTGCACTGTAACCAATCTGTGAAAGAAACGGCCGGGGTGATGCATATTCATATTAATACGCTGCATTACCGCTTAAAGCAGATTAAAGAATGCACAGGCATTGATCCACGGACAACAGAAGGCATTGTTGCTTTTTATCTGGCTGTGGAGTTTTTGAAGTAGAAAAACGGAGAAGGACTTGCTTATATACCGTTTTTCTTTTACACTGGCTATACATCAAAAAAAATTGATATAATAAGGAGAAAGAAAAATGAAGCCGATAGAATTTCGTTCCGGCACGACGGCAGAGGTGATGGATTTTACTTCTTATGAAATAAAGTTTAAGGCACTGGCAGACAACACCCGCTTAAAAATTATGTATGAGCTCAATCAAAAATCTTCCATCTGTGTCTGCGATCTTACTGACCTTGTCGATCTTCCTCAGTCCAAGCTTTCCTATCATTTGAAAATTCTGCGGGAGGCCGGTTTGATTGAGAAAGAAAAAATCGGAACCTGGAACTACTACCACTTGAATAAAGAAGCAGTAAAAAATCTTTTGTCTGAAGAACTCTGCTGTATTTTTTATCCTTCTTCTTAATTTTGCCTCATACATCAAAAAAAATTGATATAAAAAGAAAGGATGACTCGTTATGACAAAGCATCTGCCTGTCGTTATCGTTGGAGGAGGGCCGGTAGGACTGGCTGCTGCAGCAGAGCTGCATGAAAAAGAAGAGGCATTTGTATTATTGGAAGCCGGGGAAGGGCCCGGTACGAACTTTCTGGATTACGGACACGTCCGCCTCTTTTCTCCCTGGAAGTACAATATGGATAATGCCGCCAAACGGTTATTGAATAAACACAAGGTGCCGCTCCCCGATCCAGAACAGCTGCCGCTCGGAAAAGATATCGTGACCGAGTATCTGCAGCCGCTCGTCGACCTTCCTGAAATGAAACCGAACATTTTATTTGGCAGCAAAGTGGTCCATATTTCCAGAAAAGGATTCGACAAAGTGAAATCAAAAGGCCGAAAGGAAGCGCCTTTTCAGATAATAACAGAGACTGCCAAAGGAGAGCGGAACACAATAGAAGCCAAAGCAATTATTGATGCAACCGGTACGTGGGGGCAGCCCAATTCCCTTGTACCCGGAGGTGATACCTCAGCAGAGAAGCATCTGACCCGTCTTGTTTACAGCATTCCTGACAGAGAAAAAAGCAGTTCTTCTGTGTATATAAATTCCAACACTGCTGTAGTGGGAAGTGGACACTCTGCGATGCAGTCTATTCTGGAGCTGTTGGAGCTGCAGGAGGTGTATCCGGAAACAACCGTTTCGTGGATTCATCGTAAGCCCACGACGGTAGATGCGCTTGGAGGCGGGGACCAGGACCAGCTGCCGGCGAGAGGCGACCTGGGGCAGCGCATTAAAGAGGCCTGGGACAACGGAAAAATCCAGGTGCATGAAGCATTTTATATTGAATCCGTGAAGGAGACAGGTAAGCAGCTGACTCTTTTGGGAAAACAGAACGACGAAGCAAGTGAAATAGGCCCGTTTGACTACATTATCTGCAATACAGGCTCACGGCCTTCTTTTCACTTTTTAGGGGAACTTCGCTGGGATAGAGATGCGGCGCTCGAATGTGTCCCGGCCCTGGCGACGTTAATTGACCCCAACATCCACAGCTGTGGAACCGTAAGGCCGCATGGGGAAAAGGAACTGCGTCAGCCTGAAGAAAGTGTGTATATTATTGGAGCGAAGAGCTATGGCAGAGCCCCGACGTTTTTATTAGCCACCGGCTACGAACAGGCCCGGTCAGTGGCAGCCTATATTGCAGGAGACAAAGCAGAAGCCGCAGAAGTCCACCTGGAACTGCCGGAAACCGGCGTGTGTTCGACTGTACCGGCCGGCGGGCCGTTAACGATTGCCGTCTCGAACAGCTGTTGTTCCTAACAAAAAACGACCGGGAATTGTCCCGGTCGTTTTTTATGTTAAAATCTAACTTTTTCCTGGTTGGTAACAATAAGTAGAATTTTTCCTTTTTCCAATTCTACGCGGAGCTTTTCTGCCTTTTCAGCGTCAAAGCCGATTCTTTTCAGCTTTACTTCAACCTTTGTCTGGCGGCCCCGGAAAATATTTTTGAGTACCGTGCCGACACCCATTTCTTTTCTGCCGATTTTCTTGGCATCTGTATTTTTTTTGTTGCGGCGGGTACGTCTGCGGTCAAAGGAAATAACATATAAGTCCTCACCGCTGACACCTGCTTTAGTCAGCTTGCCAATCGACTTTCCTAATGATTCATCGTTGTGAAAAAGCTTAAACTTGGGATCCAATGTCGTTCCTCCTTTGAATGTACACAATGGTTCTTTTGCATATTATAAATCTTTACCCTAAATGATGCGCGCTTAACCTTCATGATGAAATAGAGTAGTTGACATATCGAATATATTCGATATACAATAGGCCCATGAATAACATCGATCTTTTTAAAGCATTGTCAAACGAGACCCGATTGAATATTCTTATGTGGCTTAGGGAACCGGAAAAGCACTTTCCAAAGCAGCAGGCTCATCTTCCAAAGGATGTGAGCCTTGAAGGCGGCGTATGCGTGGGGGACATTCAGGAAAAAGTAAATGCTTCCCAGTCTACCGTATCCCACTATTTGAATATGATGCAGAAAGCAGGGCTTTTGGAATCCATTCGCTACGGCCAGTGGACATACTACCGCCGGAACGAAAAAACGATCAAAGAGCTTGCTTCATTTCTCGAAACAGAGATCTGAACCCGGATTTCTGTTTTTTCTTTGCTTATTTATATCGAATATTCTAGATATATAGATTAAGGAGTGGAAGCATGAAAATTATGGTATATATCCTGGCTTTAATAGCGGGTATGTCTTTAAGCCTGGAAGCAGCTATAGGAGGCGCTTTAGGAGAAAACATCGGTGAATTGGAAAGCACTTATTTTATTTTTATTATCGGAGCAATGGCTACATTTCTTATCGCTCTTTTCTTTGGTAAAGGAGACGTGAAGCAGATAACGAAAGTGCCGAGATGGCAGTTAATCGGAGGCGTTCTCGGGGTGATTTACCTGGCTTTTCTTATTATCAGTGTGAACCTCGTAGGTGTAGGTACAGCTGTTACAGCCGTTATTATCGGTCAGCTTGTCATGAGCATGATCGTTGACCATTTTGGGTGGCTCGGGACACCGAAGGCCCGGTTTAACGTAAACCGTCTTATTGCAGGCGGCCTGTTGATTGCATCATTATTTTTAATTTTATAGGAGGACGAACGCATGCTCACAGCAGCAATATTTATTCCACTGATGGCAGGGATCGGACTGAGCCTGCAGTCGGCAGTTAATGGAACACTTGGAAACAAAATTGGGACGATTGAAAGTGCATTTCTAACATTTTTTACAGGAGCTATTATTTTAACAATTGTTATTCCATTCTTTGGCGGGGGAACGATACTAGATGTCTTTCAGGTTCCTGCCTGGCAGCTCGTTTGTGCCATATTTGGGTTTTTGTATTTATCTTTGATGGTGTTCTCGGTGCCGCGTATCGGTGTTACGGTGGCGGTCGTCAATGTGATTGTCGGGCAGCTTGCCGCAAGTATGGTCATTGATCACTTCGGCTGGTTTCACACGCCGACAGCCGCATTTGATCTGCAGCGTTTTTTCGGTGTGCTCCTGCTTTTGGCGGCGCTGTACTTCTTATTTAAAAAAGATAAGAAAAAAACGGCAGTAGAAACCGTTTAATCTGCATGTATATGTATAAAAGCCGGAATGGATGTCTCCACTCCGGTTTTTTTATTTGTCTTCTTTTAACTGGGCATATGCTTCAAGACCTGATGTTACCGCGCTGCTCATAGCAGCACCGCCGCCGAATGCTGCTGCCACTGCCAACGTTTCTTTGATCTGCTGTTCGCTGCAGCCGTGATGAATACATTGATCCATGTGATAGACAATACAGGTTTCGTCGGCATCTTTAATGCTGATAGCCAAAGCGCTTAAATGTTTCTGGGCAGCGGAAATTTCTCCATCTGCAAAGCAGCTTCCTGTAAAGTGGTTGTACTGGGAAGCAATCTCCGGGAACGTGCTGCTGAAGCTGTCTACGCCTTCAAGGTACTGTTTTTTGATTTCTTTTGCATCTATCTTAGCCATTACAAAAAACCTCCTTATAACCTTTTAAGTAAATTCCCCTTCTAATCCTTTTTAAACATGTGGAAATATTTGTTTATGAAGTATACAGATCAGGGAATGAGAATGAAAGAACGCTCAAATTAAGTAAGGAGGTCGTAAAATGGCAACAACAGAAGAAGTGCTGGGCCGGGACGCAGAATACTTACTAGGACATGAGAGCAAAACAATTTCAAAAGAGGATCTTCACGTACCGGGGCCGGATTTCGTAGATCGTGTGTACAAGTCTACGGACCGTTCTCCGGTAGTACTGCGCAACCTGCAGAGTTTGTTTGATCATGGGCAGCTTGGTGGAACGGGGTATTTATCCATTCTTCCAGTGGATCAGGGTATTGAACACTCTGCCGGAGCCTCATTTGCCCCAAATCCCATCTATTTTGATCCGGAAAACATCGTTAAACTTGCGATCGAAAGCAGGTGCAATGCGGTCGCATCTACTATTGGGGTGCTGGGATCCATTGCACGGGATTATGCGCATAAGATTCCATTTATTGCAAAAATTAATCATAACGAACTGTTAACGTATCCAAATACGCACGACCAGATTATGTTTGGCTCGGTAGAGCAGGCTCATAAAATGGGAGCGGCGGCCGTCGGAGCTACCATTTATTTCGGCTCCGAGGAAAGCGGCAGGCAGATCCAGGAAGTGACAAAAGCCTTCGAACGAGCGCATGAGCTTGGAATGGCGACTATTTTATGGGCGTACCTCCGCAACCCTGGTTTTAACAAAGACGGGACTGATTATCATACGTCTTCGGATTTATCCAGTCAGGCCGTTCACCTGTCGGCGAGCCTGCAGGCGGATATTGTCAAACAAAAGCTTCCTACGAATAACGGCGGCTACACGACACTTGGGTTTGGGAAAACCCATGATAAAGTATATTCCGATCTGACGAGCGACCACCCGATTGACCTTACACGCTATCAAGTCGTCAATTCCTTTATGGGAAGAGCCGGTCTTATTAATTCAGGCGGGGGTTCTGCAGATAATGACTTTGCGGAAGCCGTGAAGACAGCTGTAATTAATAAAAGGGCCGGAGGAATGGGACTTATTATGGGAAGAAAAGCGTTCCAGCGCCCGATGAAAGAAGGAGCCGAAATTATCCGGGCCGTGCAGAGCGTTTACGCTGATGAATCAGTGACGCTGGCGTAGCATAAATAGAGCGCCTGGTGCTTTACTTCCAGGTGCTTTTCTTACATAGCAGTGAAAACCGAGGGCATTATGGATGAAGTTAATAAATGGATATCCTAAAAAGCCGGATACTCTTAATGGAGTATCCGGTTCTTCACTTATTCTATTGTACAGGTACCTGGTTGACCCGCAGCGCCTGCGGAAGGTCGGATACGACTTGTACATTTTTAAAAGAAATGCCAAGCTGTACTGCCTGCTGTGCCATATATGGGCGCATCCCGGATAGAGTCGTTTCAATGCCCAGTAACTGCAGGGCCGAAATGAGCTGCTTGATTTTTTCAGCTACTAACGCATTGATATGCAGCACGCCGGATAAATCAATGTACAGCCGATCCATCTGTTTGAGGGCACACTGTTTTAATGTATGTTCTACAATTACATCGCCGCGCTCGACATCGATATTTCCGACGAGCGGCAGAAGGCCGATGCCCGGCTGAAGCAGAATAATGGGAGCAGTGAGTTCCAGGATCATGTTTTCTTTATCCTGAATTTCTCCATCCATATGAAGAAGAGCCTGCTGCATAAAGGCGCTGCTGGCATAGTCAAACGCCCGCAGTGCCTTGCGCTGCCATTCCAGGACGTGCTCGATAGGTACGGAGTTATTATATTGCTTAATAAAGTATTCTATATGATCAAAAATGATTTCTCTATATTTGGTGAACTCTTCCTGAACCAGAAGAAGCGGCTTCCATATCTCGCGGCTCTCATCAACGACTTCTTCAATCTTGGCCTGAAATCGATCATAAAAGCCGGGTTCATCATCTTGAAACACATGAAGAAGTTCTGTAATGAATTGTTCCTTCATTTCTTCCAGTTTTTCAGCGATAGTGGCATCTGGCACATTAACACGGTTGTCTTTATAGGACTCTTTCCACAAATCTTTCATGGAGTCCAGGTTTTCGGATAGGTATTGGTGCAGGGACTTATTTATTTGATCTTTATCGTAATCCATCCTTCATTTCCCCCACTGTTGATAATGTAGTTCTTATCCAGTATAGAGGCAGGGGGAAGATAGCACAAGAAATATTGAATAAACAGGGCCTCAGGCTTTTAAAACGACTTGAATTTTCCCACTTTCTGTATAAAAAGTATCGATCTTTCCAACAGGAATGTACTGCATCTGCTTGATGACTTCCATATGAAAACCGATCAGGTCCCCGTCGATGGAAAAGTAAGGGGGACGGTTAAACAGCTTTTTGTGGATCCAGGCAGCATCCAGGGGAGCCGTTCGTCTTAATCGGAAATAAATCGTGCGGTCTTCTGTATGAGCAGGTTCTAAATAAATCGAATATTTTACAGGGACGCGCATTTTCGTGAACGTGCCATCGATACGAATCATCTGATCAAGGATAGCGGCATGAGTCACTTCCACTTGTTCTATCTTTTTTATTTGAAGCAGTTTTAAAAGCATCGATTCATTGATAGGGACAGTGACCCCATTTTCAGCATAATGCTGGACTTTCTTTTTCATTTCATTTAAAAAACGATCCATACAGCATCCTCCTTTTATTTTAAAAGCTTTTCATTGAATATTATCGCAGGCCGGGCAAATATGATACATTTCCTATAGAAGAAAGGGGATAGAACAAAAATGAATACGAAAGAAATGGAACAGATTCAGGTACTGCAAAACGAAATAGATTTCTCCGGTGCTTTTGCTGCACGAGGAGAAGACAAACAGGGAAGCGGAAGCAGCGGCTTTGCGAACCTGCCCGAAAAGTGGGAAAACCAGGTGACTACAAGGTTTAATATGGCTTCCGCCAGCCAGATTTTCACAGCAGCGGCAGTGTGTCAGCTGATAGAAGAAGAAAAGCTGGATTTTGATACATTATTAAAAGACTGTCTGGATATTACATTCCCTTATTTTGATGAAGATATTACTATAAAACATCTGCTTCTTCATACGTCGGGCATTCCTGATTATTTTGAGGAAGAAACAATGAGGGCATATGAAGATCTGTGGATTCAGAAACCAATGTACCGGATGAGAAAAACGAGCGACTACCTGCCGTTGTTTCAGCAGAAAAATATGGTATCTCCCGTCGAGGCAATGTTTCATGCCAATCACGCAGGGTACATTCTGCTTGGATTGATCATTGAACAGGTGTCCGGCATGGAATGCAGCGAGTATGTAGAGCAGCAGGTATTTCAAAAAGCCGGTATGAAAGACACGGGCTATTTTAGACTGGACCAGCTTCCGGAGAGAACTGCTTCCGGCTATATAGAAACAAAAGAAGGCAAAGTTAAAACCAACCAGTATGCCATTCCAATTAAAGGCGGACCAGACCGTGGAGCCTATACGACGGCAGCGGACATGGTGCTTTTCTGGGAAGCGCTGATGAGTTATAAACTGTTCTCAGAGGAAATGACAACCGCCTTTTTAGAGCCGCAGGTATCCCTTTCAGAATCTATTTCGTACGGATATGTTGGGTACATCGAAAGAAATGAGACAGAAGTAGTGAAGTACATCCTAATGGGATATGACCCGGGTGCTAACTTCCGATCCTTTTACAGGCTGGATCAAAGCCTGGCAGTTGTTGTGTGCTCTAATAAAGAAGACGGAGCCCATGAGATGATTAGAAAAATTGAAGAAATTTGTATAAAGTAATTTGAAACAAATCTAAAGCAGCAGTTGGTTGCCGGTATATATTTAAATTGTAATCATCATAAACACTTGGGAAGCTGGAAAACAGCTTCTTTTTTTTGCATTGATTTAAATGGTGTAATAATAAATAGGTAGAAAAGATAATCGAAATATATTACTATTAATATAATACTTTAGTACTAATAAAAGGAGGTAAATGTCAAGAAAAAGAAGAGAATGTCTGATTCTAGCGCTCTATTTTTTTATTTAAGGGTAGAAAGTAGTGGGGTATATGAAGTGCAGAAAATGTAACACTGAATTATTGAGTTCAGAAAAGTTCTGTTCTCAATGTGGCGAACGTACAACAAAAGTAAAGCAGAAGCGAAAAGCACCGAACAAGTTTTTAATAGCCGGCTTTGGAATTTTAGCAGCTGTATTGATAGCCTTCTTTATATGGGGAAATCAGGCCGGTGACCCTCAAAATGTGGTAGCTTCATTTGAAAAGGCGCTTATTGAAGAAGATTTAGATACCTTGGCTGATATCATTCATTCTTCAAGTAGTGAGCTTACTGTAGAAGAAAGTGATCTGGAAAATGTCGTAGCGCAGATGAATGAATATCCGAACTATCGTGAAGAAATGATCACAGACTTAAAAGAAGAAGCGGCAGCAGCGGAGTTTAATCAAATGGAACATAATGAGAGTTCAAGCGTTCATTTATTTTCTTTAACTAATGGACCGAAAAGGTTTGGTCTATTTGATCAATTCTACATAAAGATGCCTGGTTTTTATTTAGATTTAACAACAAATATGGAAGGTGCGAGTATATTTGTTGATGAAGAACTGGTGGGTGAGTATACGGGAGAAGAGCCGCTTATTTATGGGCCGGTACATCCAGGTGAATACGATGTGACCGCTTCATTTGAGGGAGAATTCGCCAAAATAGAAGAATCAAAAACGGTCCAGCTTTATGATTCATTTGTTACGACTATAGAAGAAAGCGTTTATCTTGAGGGTGGAAGTACCAGGGTTATTGTGGAAGAAAGCTGGGTTGAAGGCTATGATCTTCCCATTACTGTACTAATAGACGGAGAGCCGATTGGAATGGGTTTAGAGAATGATGGTCTAATTGAACCTATTGCGCTGGATGGAACCCATGAAATAAAGGCTCAGGCTGAAGCTCCATGGGGCATCGTAGAAACCTCCCCAACAGTAATTGACTCGTCATCGACTTATCTTTCGTTTACTGAGATAGAATCCGATCTTCAGGAGGAATTGGGTGCTTTATCTCTTGATTTCATGCTGGCTAGTTTTGAAGGAAAAGAACTGGACATGGTTACACCTGAACTGAAAGAAAAAATAGAGGCAGAAATAGCCCTTTCAGAAAATGAAGGTGTTGATTACAAAAGTTCAATGAATGCTTTTTCTTACGACAGGGAAGGTTTTTTTGTAGAAGAAGATATAGAAACGGATCAATTAGTGCTGACAGGCCAAACAGAAATGAGCTACGACGCGTCATATACGTATGAAGGTGAAAAAGAAGTAGAAGTAGAAACGTATTCCGATGGAATGGATTTTTGGTATTCCTACGATAAAGATACGGATACGTGGATTATTTCAGGATATTTGTTAAACGATTTCAGTTCTTTGAGTAGTCCAACTGAAATTTTTGAAGAAACTAATTTATAGAAAGCAGGGATAAAATGAACTGTCAGCAGTGTGGAGAAATACTAAATGAAGAGGCGAAGTTCTGTACGAATTGCGGAGTACCTACAAGTCATATGCAGGGCTCAGCGGAACCAGGAGCGGATGAAGAAACAGCAGCTACGATAGAGGGAGTTCAGGAAAGAGCCATTCCAACTCCTAATAAAGCAGTGGAATATTTGAATTTTGCCAAGCAGGCCCTGCTTAATCCGGTAGGCACAGCTTCATACGTAAATGGAAACAGCTGGATTTTTGCTCTATGTTCGGTCCTTGCATTTCTTATCTTTATTCCAATAAACATATACACGTTTTTAAGGCAGGTTACGTTTGAAGCTGTTTATTTTTCCTTTAGTAATTGGTTTGTACAGCCAATATTATATATAGCCATTTTTTTAGGAATGCTTACTTTAATTCTGTTCATGTTTTCTTCTGTAATGAAAAGCAGATTAACATATAAAGAAGTATTTTCCCGGTGGGGAGTCTATATGACTCCGGCTGCGGCTGTAATGGTTTTAGCTTTTCCTTTTATATTAATAAATATCTATTCGCTTGCTTCTGTTCTATTTAGTATCAGCTATATTTCTTTTCTGGTAAGTATTCCAGCAATACTGTTTACGCTTCCTAATTCAAAAATAACAAAGGGAAATAAACTGGAATTCAACCCTTTTTATGCTAGTGTTATTACTATAATACTGCTTAGTCTGGTAGCATACTTCATAGGAGAAAGTATTTTGGGTCAGGTTATCAGCGATATTATGAATTATTCTATGCCGGGGTATTATTGAGATTCTCTATTGAAAAAGCAGCCGAAGCCGGCTGCTTTTTTTGTGTATTAAAGTTTTAATTTTATGTGGACTTTGCGGTTCTCAAAATAATAGGAGTCAAACTGGCCGACAGGAATATACTGCAGCTGTTTCACGGAATCGAGGTGAAAGCCAACCACTTTTCCTTTCATGGTCATCATCGGAGGCTGATGAAAAATCTTTTTTCGCAGCCATTTTGCATTAATGGGACAGATTTTTTTAACTTTAAAAAAGATGGAACGGTCAATCGTATAAGCGGGACGCAGCTGCACGTTGAAATGAACGGGAATATGCATTTTTGTAAACGTTCCATCTATCCGCAGCTTGCGTTTTTCTACGGTAACATTTGTGATTTTCACATTGTCGATTTTCTTTACGTTCATCAGCTTGAGAAGCATCTCTTCGGTAAGCGTGATGGTCATCTTTCCCTGGGCGCCTTCTTTTACTTTTTCTTTAATGGTGGATAAGTCCAAAATCGATGTCCTCCTTCAGGATCTTTCTTATCCCTTCCCTTTTATAGTGTGAAGAAAAACCTCATCCGGCAGGAAGATCCGCCGTCATGGAGAATCTACTATAATACAGCTACCATTATTACACAATGGAAGGGAAGAACGTATTGTGAGTATAGTAAAGCATTCCGATTGGAAAGATACGAAGCGCACCCTTCACTTAATCTCCCAGATTCTCGGAAAAATCAGGCTGGAATTGGCTGCTCAAGAACCGCAGTGGGCCCACGTAATGTTGTCGTTAACACCTGGTGGTTTTTCTACAGGCTTATTGTATCATGACACTCATACCGTTCAAGTTGACGTGGATATTAGGCAAAATGAAGTGAGGGTGCAGGTGGATGACCAGCAGGAATCTACTGCGCTGGAAGACGGAAAAACTGTGAAAGAATACTATGAGTGGATTTTTCAAACGTTGGACAGGCACGGCGTTTCTATTTCTATTTTTCCAAAACCGCAGGAAATGAAAATCGACGCGATGCTCGATGAAGATACGATTAACCACACCTACCGTCAGTCGGAAGCACTGGAGGGTCTTGCGCTGTTTCAAATGGCATTGCGCGAGCAGCGGGCTTTCATCAGCTCCATGCGCTGCCGCAAAGTCATGCCGGGTTTATTCTGGGGCACGTTCGATGTTTCCACGCTGATTGTAAGCAATGTTCCAGAACCGTTCCCGGAAGACAGACCGATAGAAAAAGCAGCGTTTGACGAGCAGTTTATTGAATACGGATTTTGGCTCGGTGACGACGCAGTGGATGAGCCTTCCTTTTTCGTTCTGCCGTATCCATTTTTAAACAAAGAGCTTAAAGATGACTCGCTGGAACCAGAACAAGCTTATTACGATAAAGAACTGAGCGAATTCTTTCTGAAACTGGATACGGAAAAACCTGCCAGTGAGCCGATTCAGCGCTTTTTCCATACGACATTTGATATTTTAACAGAGGAACTCGGCTGGAAGGGCTGTGACTATTACAGAAAACCGTTGTTAATGAAAAAGCAGCCAACCATTTAACAGCACAACAAAAAGACGCCCTGAAAATTATCCAACAGCTTTCTCTCTACTGTTTGTAGCTATAAACATTCATAAAACTTGTGCTTTCATATGAAATATGATAAACAAGAATAATGATTAAAATGTGAATTAAAAATGGGGGTAATCATTGATGAAAAAAGTGCTAGTAGTATGTGAAGCTGGAATAACAACGAGTTTGCTTGTAAAAAAATTAAAAGAACAAGCAGAAGAAAGTAAAATAGAGGTAGATATTCATTCTAAGAGTACTTTGGAGGGTATTGATACTGCAAAAAAAGAGGCAATAGATGTTATTTTGCTAGGACCGCAGGTTCATCGTGAAGAAAATGCATATGGTGAAGTCAGTGAAGCAGTGATCAAAAGAATATCTGTAAAAGACTATAATACGATGAATGCTTATAGTGTATTTGATCAGATTAAAGAGGCTCTGTAGTTGGATATTGAAGTCTTTATGCCACTTATTACTGAAGCGGCACAGGCAAAGCAGGCGGCTTACGAAGGGCTTGCTTTTGCTAAAAAGCATGAGAAAGAATCTTATGAGAAGAAAATGGAGGAGGCTAAGCAGCATCTGCTGGCCGCTCATCGAAAACAGACAGACCTTCTTACAAAAAACGCACGTGAATCGGAGACAGCAATAACAATTTACCTTATTCACGCAATGGACCATGTAACAAATGCGGGCATGATTTTTGAACTAACGCAGGAGTTAGCTGAATTGAATATGAAAGTTAATCCTTCTTAAATTAAGTTAGGTAAGTAAGGCAGCACTAATGATTTAACTAAATGAAACAGGCCACGGGGATATATACCCATGGCCTGTTTTTTCTATAATTCCCCAGTAAGAAACTGCGCTCTTCCTTTTCCGAAGCTCCAATCGGAATCTTCATTGACTGAAACAGAAACCATCACGTCTGATGCAGAAATATTACACTTTTTTTGAATTGCCCCTGACAGATTTTTATAGAATGCAGTAATTTGATTTTCGGGCCGTTTTCTCGTGAACATATGCACTAGTATGAATTTATTTGTTCTTTCCATTCCAAGCCCAGTATCATGAGCAATCATTTCATAAGGTTTTAATTGTTGTACAAGTTGATAGCGGTCCTGCTCTGGTACTTTAAATGTATCTACCATCACTCGGTGAGCAGTATCCAATAAGAGGGTAATTTCGTCTTCATTTCGTCCTTCGTACATGTAAAATTTTAATAATGGCATATTTTTAACCCTCTCTTAATTGATATTAAACCATAACCAAATCAACTAGGTGTTCTTTTTTCAACAAATCGGCTTGCTTAATGGAAAGTTGGCTGTCAGTAACAATTGTATGCAATTGATTAAGATGAGCATAAGTGAATAATGAACTTTTACCAAATTTAGTGGAATCGATTAGTAAATAAATTTCATCTGCGCGACTGCAGACAATTCGTTTAATTCGATTTTCCAACAATGAAGAGTTAGATGCTCCATTAGCCATTGAAAAAGCAGTGGCAGACATAAAAGCTTTTGAAATATTATATTTGCTGATTGTTTCATCATCTGTTACGCCAATAAACGATTTTGTAGCACGGTCGTACGTTTCTCCAATAATTATAAGCTGGATATTTGGATACTTTACAGCCTTATTGATCACTTCCAAACTATTCGTAATTAGTGTGAATTCGATTGAT
The DNA here is from genome assembly GCF_059510535.1 of Sinobaca sp. TMA16-18. Lineage (NCBI taxonomy): Bacteria > Bacillati > Bacillota > Bacilli > Caryophanales > Sporolactobacillaceae > Sinobaca > Sinobaca sp. TMA16-18. Next base: position 115,286 of record NZ_JCAKFM010000002.1, read on the forward strand.
GAAGGCAGTTTATCGAGAATAAAATGAGTTGTAGTCCCAGAATCAATATAAACAATATCATTTTCTTCAATACAAGTCGTGCAGTGATGACCTATTTTTCTTTTTTCAGTGAGGGAGCTGATTGTTCGTTCTTCATAGGCGGTTGTTGCTGATTTTGATTTATTATAGATCACTCCGCCGTATACTTTTCGAATAACACTGGCTTCCGTTAACTCATTGATATCTCTGCGGATCGTATTTAAAGAGACGTCAAATATATCCTTGAGTTCATCGAGAGAAGCTTCCTGTTTTTTTTCTAAGTATTCCTCAATTTGATGAATGCGTTTAGCTTTCACAATTCCCACCTCCTTATTTAATATAAATGGCTAAGTGTGATGATTATATTGTATCATAATATAGCGCATACAAAAAAGTAATATGATAAAGTTTATCAAGAAATAACCAAAATATAATTAACACTTGATTATTTTTTTAGGAAAAAGTAGAATAAACTCATAACTTAACAAATATTGTGAAAACGATTACGAGGAGGAACAATGATGGCTAAAAAAATGAAAAATTACATCAATGGATCGTGGGTAGAAAGTAAAAGCAGTGAAACAATAGAGGTGTATAACCCAGCTACAAAAGAAATAATTGCAGAGGTGCCCCTCTCTACTAAAGAGGATCTCAACCAAGCTGCTTCTGCTGCTCAAGCAGCATTTGAAGACTGGCAGGCTACAGCTGTTCCAAAGAGGGCTCGCATTATGTTTAAATTTCAACAATTACTTATGGATAACAAACAGGAGCTTGCAGAAATAATCACTATAGAAAATGGGAAAAGTTTAAATGAAGCGCTTGGAGAAGTGCAGCGCGGCATTGAAAATGTGGAATTTGCTGCAGGTGCACCAAGCTTAATGATGGGGGATTCTTTAGCTTCTATCGCCACAGATATTGAAGGGACCAACTATCGTTATCCAGTTGGTGTTGTAGGCGGAATCACACCATTTAACTTTCCTATGATGGTGCCTTGCTGGATGTTCCCGATGGCTATTGCAGTTGGAAACACTTTTGTAATGAAACCTTCTGAAAAGACTCCGCTGCTTATTGAAAAGCTTGTAGAGCTTCTAGAAGATTCCGGCCTTCCGAACGGCGTCTTCAATGTTGTAAATGGTGCACACGATGTTGTAAACGGTATCTTAGAAAACGAAAATATTAAAGCAGTTTCATTTGTAGGATCAAAGCCTGTTGGAGAATATGTATTTAAAAAAGGAACCGACAACTTAAAACGAGTGCAGGCATTGACTGGAGCTAAAAACCACACGATTGTATTAAACGATGCCAATCTGAATCTAACTGTAAAAGAAGTAATCAGTGCAGCGTTTGGTTCAGCAGGTGAACGGTGTATGGCTGCGGCAGTTATTGCTGTAGAAGAAGGAATATACGACCGTTTCATTGAGAAACTAAAGTTGGAAGCAGAATCTATTCAAATGGGTAACGGACTTGATGACGGAGTCTTTTTGGGACCCGTTATACGAGAAGAAAATAAACAAAAAACGATTGAATATATTGAAACTGGTGAAAAAGAAGGCGCTTCTCTTACATTAGACGGCCGGGAGAGAGCTTCCGATGAAGGCTATTTTGTTGGTCCGACTATTTTTGAAAACGTTACGACATCCATGACTATTTGGAAAGATGAAATATTCGCACCAGTGCTTTCTATTATGAAAGTGAAAGATCTGAAAGATGGGATTCGTAAAGCAAACCAATCTGAATTTGCCAATGGAGCATGTTTATTCACAGATAGTGCATCAAGTATCCGATATTTCCGGGAGCACATCGATGCAGGAATGCTTGGCATTAATCTTGGTGTCCCAGCACCAATGGCCATTTTCCCATTTTCTGGTTGGAAATCATCGTTTTTTGGCTCTCTTCATGCGAATGGAAAAGATGGAGTAGAATTCTACACTCGTAAAAAAGTAGTAACGCAACGCCACCCTAAACCTGAATTTAAGGAGGAGTCATAATGACCGATCTTCTTTATAAAAAGCGGGAAGTGAAGCTTTCAGAAGGAGTAACTTTACTGCAGGATTTAAATAAATCAGCTACAGGTCTTCAGTACGTAGAATTTAAAGTTATAGAAATTGAAGAAGGTGCTGATTTTGAAGAAAAGCTTCAAGATAAAGAACTTTGTGCCGTTATTTTAACTGGAAAAGTAGATATAAATGTAAACGAACATTTCTTCGGTGAACTCGGTACAAGAGATTCTGTATTTGAAAAAAAACCAACAGATAGTGTATATGTGCCTTCAAGTGCAAGTTTTGCAGTTAAAGCATTGAAAACTTCCCGAATAGCTCTTTGTTACTCTAATTCATCCAAAGTGCTGGAGCCAAAGGTAATTCGTGCAGAAGATAATGATGTTGAAATGCGGGGAAAGTACGCTAACCAGCGACTTGTGCATAATATTCTCCCGGATTACGTGGATATACCGGAAAATTTGCTCGTAGTCGAAGTTTATACAGATAGTGGAAATTTCTCCAGCTATCCGCCGCATAAGCATGACGAGGATAATCTTCCTACAGAATCTCTGCTTGAAGAAACATACTACCACGAAGTGAATCCGCAGCAGGGATTTGTATTTCAGCGTGTGTATACAGATGATAGGTCGCTTGATAAAACAATGGCAGTAGAGCATCAGGACTGTGTATCTGTGCCAAAAGGTTACCACCCAGTAGGGGTACCAGATGGGTATGATCTTTATTATTTAAACGTTATGGCAGGACCAGTAAGGAAATGGAAATTCCACAATGATAAAGATCATGAGTGGATTATAGAGAGGGACTGATTATGACTAAATTTGATTTGATTACATTTGGACGGGCAGCAGTGGATTTGAATGCAGTAGAATACAATCGCCCTATGGAAGAAACGATGACTTTTAAAAAATATGTAGGCGGCTCGCCGGCTAATGTTGCCATTGGTTCCTCCAAGCTGGGGTTAAAAGTAGGAATGATAACAAAAATTTCTGACGATCAGCACGGGAATTTTGTAGAAAACTACATGAAAAACGCTGGAGTAGACACTTCTATGTTCAGTAGAGACAAAGAAGGACGAAAAATAGGACTTACATTTACCGAAATTAAAAGCCCGGAAGAATGCAGTATTCTCATGTATAGAGAAGAAGTGGCTGATCTTTATTTGAGTCCTGAAGATGTAGATGAAAACTACCTTTCACAAACAGAAACATTACTAGTTTCCGGGACTTCTCTAAGCCAATCCCCTACCAGGGAAGCAGCGTTCAAAGCTGTTGATATTGCAAAGAAACATGGTATAGAAATAATGTTTGAATTAGATTATCGTCCTTATACATGGAAGTCAGCTGAAGAAACGTCAATTTATATGACTATGATGGCTAGACAGGCAGATATTGTTATAGGAACAAGAGACGAATTCAATATGATGGAAAATAAAGAAAGTAAATCTGATGAAGAATCGGTTAAAGCTTTATTTGATTATTCACCTCATCTTGTTGTAGTGAAGCATGGAGTAAAAGGTTCTCGTGCTTTTACGGAAGACGGAAAAGTGGTTGAAGGCACTATCTATAAAACTCAAGTACTAAAAACATTTGGGGCTGGAGATTCATTTGCATCAGGTTTCATCTATGCGTTGAAGAAAAATAAAGGTATTAAAGAAGCGCTGCAGCACGGTAGCGCAGCAGCTTCAATTGTAGTTTCTAAGCACAGTTCGTCGGAAGCGATGCCAACTGTCGAAGAGATTGAAAACTTAATGAATCAGTAAGGGAGGGTGTAATTCATGACAGAAACAGTAAGGTTGACTACTGCTCAAGCTCTTATCAAATTTTTAGAAAACCAATATGTGAAATTCGATGATGAAGAAATTCCGTTTGTAGAAGGGATCTTTAATATCTTCGGACATGGAAACGTACTTGGAATAGGTCAGGCACTTCAAGAAACGAGGGGACGTCTGAAAGTTTATCAAGGTAAAAGTGAGCAGGGAATGGCACACGCTGCAACAGCATTTGCTAAAGAGAAAAAACGCAGGCAAATTTATGCAGTCACGAGTTCAGTAGGACCAGGTTCAGCTAACTTAGTAACTGCCAGTGCTACAGCCCTTGCCAACAATATACCTGTTTTGTTCCTGCCAGGAGATACGTTTGCAACGCGCCAGCCAGATCCAGTACTTCAGCAGATTGAACAATATCACAGCTATAAGATCACTACAAACGATGCACTGCAGCCTGTTTCCCGCTATTGGGACAGAATTGAACGCCCTGAACAGTTGATGACAGCCCTTATTCGAGCATTTGAAGTACTGACCAATCCAGAGACGGCCGGTCCTGTAACACTTTCTATTTCTCAAGATGTGCAAGGAGAAGTATATGATTTTGAGGCCTCATTTTTTGAGAAGCGAGTCCATTATGTAGATAGAGCAGTGCCTTCACAGGAATCGTTAAATAGAGCTGTTGAAACAATAAAAAAAGCAAAAAAACCGCTCCTTGTTATAGGAGGAGGAGTAAAGTACTCAGATGCTGGACAGGCAGTTGCCGCTTTTGCTGAAAAACACGAAATAGCACTTGTAGAGACACAGGCAGGGAAATCTGCAGTCTCAGGTACTCATCCTTATAATCTCGGGGGACTGGGAGTCACAGGAACATTAGCTGCTAATAAAGCAGCTAAGCAGGCTGATGTAGTGATAGGTGTTGGAACACGTTACACCGATTTTACTTCATCCTCTAAAACAGCGTTTAATTACGCCGAAACGTCTTTCGTAAATATTAATGTCAGCCGAATGCAGACTTATAAAATGGATGCTTATTCACTAACTGGTGATGCTAGAGCAACAATTGAACTAGTTACAGAAAAATTGGGGAATTATCAAAGCGGTTATTCTTCATCTATAGATGCTTTGAAAAAAGAATGGATTCAAGAAAGAAATCGCCTTGGAGCAGTTGTAGTGGATTTCGATGATGATAATTACAAGCCTGAAATTCAAGATGGGTTTGAAAAGGCACGGTTGAAAGACTATGCTTCTGTGCTGGAAACTAATTATGCCCAGACTGCAGCATTGATAAAAGTGAACGATACAATTGGAAAAACAAGTCGTGTAATCACGTCAGCTGGTTCATTACCCGGAGACATGCAGAGATTATGGGAGGCGGAAGTGCCGGATACGTACCATGTAGAATATGGATACTCAGCGATGGGGTATGAAATTGCCGGAGCGTTAGGAGTGAAACTTGCTCAACCAGATCATGAAGTTTACAGCATGGTAGGGGATGGAAGCTTTTTGATGCTTCACACTGAACTGGTTACAGCAAGACAATATGATAAAAAAATCAATATTGTGCTTTTTGATAATTCAGGATATGGCTGCATCAATAATCTTCAGATGGGTCATGGAAGCTCTAGTTTTTGTACAGAGTTTACAAAAGAAGATAACAGTATCCTAACGGTAGATTATGCAAAAGTAGCAGAAGGATATGGACTTGATACGTTTACAGCTTCAAATCACAAAGAGCTGGAAAAATCCCTTAAACAGGCAGAACAAAGTACCAATTCTACACTTATTCACGTAAAGGTCTTACCCAAAACAATGACAGATGGTTATGAAAGTTTCTGGAATGTAGGAATTTCTGAGCGTTCTTCTAATGATCAAGTTCAAAAACGGGCCGAAGATATTGTAAAAACTCGTGCAGAGGCAAGGCAATATTAGGATAAAGAGGGATAAGTATGAAAACTATTCGTATCGGAGTTGCTGGTCTTGGAAGACTCGGATTGATTCATATTCATAATATCTATCATATGAAACACGTAGAGTTGACCGCTGTATCCAACCTGGATGCGGCGGTAAACAAAAAAATACAGCACAAATATAATATACCTTATGCTTACACAAATTATAACGATATGATTCTCAACAAAGATCTCGATGCCGTATGTATTGTTACTCCTTCCGGATTTCATACAGAACACATAAAAAAGGCCCTCGATCATAATTTGCATGTTTTCTGTGAAAAACCAATTGGGCTGGATGTAGAAGATATTAAAAACACGATAACCGAAATTGAGAAATCACCTAACGTTTTTCACTTAGGGTTTATGCGCAGGTATGATCCTGAATATATGTATGTTAAAGAAATGATTGAAAGCGGAGAGCTGGGAGATATTTCTTTTATTAGGTCTTATGGACTTGATCCCATATCTCAGTTAAATTCATTCGTTTCTTTTGCAAAAAAGAGTCCAAGCGGAGGGTTATTTTTGGATATGAGTGTACATGACATTGATATTATCCGTTGGTTTACCCAAAGCGAAATCAAGCGTGTGTGGGCATCAGGAAACAATAAAGCGGCTCCTGAATTAAACGAACTTGGAGAAGTTGAATTTGGAACAGCGATGATGGAACTAAGTAATAATACTACTGCGTTTATAGTCGCTGGAAGAACGGCAAATCATGGTTATCACGTTGAGACGGAGGTAATCGGAACAAAAGGAATGGTAAGAATTGCTGCCACCCCCGATAAAAACAAAGTAATGCTGTTTAACGAATATGGTGTTGTAAGACCTACATCACAACATTTTCCCGAGCGATTCAAAGAAGCATATATCAAAGAAATCGAAGAATTTATAAGTTGTATTCGTGAAGAAAGACAACCTGAAGTTTCTGCTTGGGATGGTTTGCGCAGTACAGAAGTTGCAATTGCCTGCCAGACCTCGTATGAAGAAAAGCGTCTTATTGAACTATAAAATAGAAAGGTGGTTTGATAGACATGCAAAATATTAAATTAGGTTATGCTCCTATCGCATGGACAAATGATGATATGCCCGAATTAGGAGCAGAAAACACATTTGAACAATGCATCAGCGAGATGGCTCTTGCAGGGTATGAAGGAACAGAGGTCGGAAACAAATACCCTAAAAATCCCGACGTACTTAAGCGGTATTTAGAACTAAGAGATCTTGAGGTAGTTAGTGCCTGGTTCAGCTCCTTTTTAACAACAGCTTCATATGAAGAAGTAGAAGAAGATTTTGTGAAACACCGGGATTTTCTTTATGCGCTGGGAGCTAAAGTGATTGTTGTGTCAGAACAGGGACATAGTATTCAAAAAGAGTCTGTACCACTCTTTACCAATAAACCTGTTTTTAACGATGAACAATGGAACCGCTTAACTACAGGACTTGAAAAACTTGGAAGTTCAGCTGGTGAAAAAGGTATGAAACTTGTTTATCATCATCATATGGGTACTGGGGTTCAAACTACAGAAGAAATTAATCGTCTTATGGAAGAGACGGATCCCGCTAAAGTAAGTCTTCTTTTCGATACGGGGCACTTAGTATTTTCAGGGGAAGATCCATTGTATATCTTAAAGAAATTTGCTCACAGAATTCACCACGTACATTTTAAAGACATTCGTAAAGATGTCGCAAAGAAAATAGCTGAAGAAGAAGATAGTTTTTTAACGGCCGTACGGAAAGGTGCGTTCACTGTTCCAGGTGATGGAATGATTGACTTTAAGCCGATTCTCACTTATTTAATTGAGAATAGCTATAGTGGATGGATTGTAGTAGAAGCCGAGCAGGATCCTTCTATTCACAATGCGTTTGAATATGCTAAAAAAGCTAGAAAGTATATTGATAGCATCAATTAAAAGGAGGTTATGAAAATGAACATGTTTGCAATCATAAGCTTTGCCGTAATTATTGTTACAATCTATTTCTATGCTTATTATCGGAGTCGCAAAGTTGATAAAAAGGATACCGAGGGCTATTTTCTCGGGGGGAGATCGTTAGTATGGACAACAATGGGTATGTCCATAGTAATGACTAATTTGTCGACAGAGCACTTAGTCGGTCAGAATGGCCAGAGTTATGCAGCGGGAATGGAGGTCATGGCTTGGGAAGTAACGGCAGCTATTGCAATTGTTCTATTCGCCTGGGTCTTTTTGCCTCGTTATCTAAAGTATGGTATTAACACGATATCGGATTTTATAGAAGTTCGATATGATACGGCAACAAAACGAATAGTCTCTATACTATTTATGTTTACATACACAGTCAGCTTTATGCCTGTCGTGTTGTATTCCGGGGCACTGATTTTTAATGACATTTTCAATATAGATACAATACTCGGAGTTAATTCTATGACTGCTGTAGTAATTATTGCAGGCATCATTGGATCAGTTGGTGTATTTTATTTATTTGCCGGTGGTTTGTCACTTATTGCTCATAGTGATTTCGTGTACGGTATAGGCTTTGCTATTGCAGGTCTTACTGTTGCTGTACTTGGTTTCATTGCACTAGGTAACAATAGTTTCATCAATGGAGTAGATGTTGTTTTAACTAATTCTTCAGAACGGCTAAATGCATGGGGAGATCTTGACTCTGCAATTGTTCCTTGGCCCGCGCTTTTCTTAGGAATGTTATTTAATAACTTATACTTCTGGTGCACAAACCAGATGATTGTCCAAAAATCTCTAGCTGCAAAGAGTCTAAAAGAAGCACAAAAGGGTACGATGTTCGTTGGAGTATTTAAGATCTTTGGTATCTTTTTCTTGGTGGTTCCGGGTATCATCGCTTATAACATGTTTGGTGGAGACATGCAGATGGATCTAGCTTACCCAGCCCTTGTAAGCGCTGTCCTTCCAGAATGGGCGTTAGGAATATTTGGTGCAATTGTATTCGGTGCTATCATGAGTTCTTTTGTTGGAGCTTTGAATGCCACTGTTACACTTTTCAGCTTAGATTTTTATAAGCCTATCATTAACAAACAAGCTACGAACAGACAAATTGCGAGAATGGGACGGATTCTCACAGTGGTAGTTGGTGTGATTGTTATTATTATAGCGCCACTTATTTCACTGTTCCCTCAAGGTTTATTTGCTGTAATTCAAGAGTTTAATGGACTTTACAATATGCCGCTTTTAGCCATTATTCTTGTCGGATTCTTTTCAAAGAAAACTTCTGCACTTGGAGCGAAAATAACTTTTATTTTCCATGTTGTTATATACAGTTTTTCAAGTCTTGTACTTACAGACATTCACTATTTGTATGTATGGAGCGTTCTGTTCATTTTAGATCTGCTTATTCTTTATACGTTCAGTAGATTAAAACCAGACCGTCACGATTTTGAATTTGAAAAATATCAAAGCAAGGTAGATCTTACACCTTGGAAATATTCTAAATTAGTTGGTACAGTGTTGCTGCTTCTTGTGGTTACAATGTATGTAATCTTTTCTCCATTAGTATTGGCTGGATAAAAATTAGGAGGATTTTATATGGACAAATTAACAGTAGGAATTGTCGGGGCAGGACGTATTGGGAAACTTCACATCGATAATTTAAAGAAAAATCCAAGAGTATGTCTAAAGCGGGTGGCAGATCCTTTTGCTGATAATCTGCAGGAGTGGTTTGAGACTAGTGGGGTAGAAGAAATGAGCCCGGACTATGAAGATATTTTTAAGGACAGTGAAATAGATGCGGTGTTTATTTGTTCGCCCACGAGCACTCATGCAGAATTAATTAAGCGGTCGGCTGCAGAAGGAAAACATATATTCTGTGAGAAGCCTATTAGCTTTGATGATCAAGAAACAGTAAAAGCATTTGAAGATATAAAGCAGGCAGGCGTTAAGTGTCAAATTGGTTTTAACCGGCGGTTTGATAAAAACTTTCTAGGATTAAAAGAACGGGTGATCAACGGAAACATTGGAGATCTTCATATTTTGAAGATCACCTCGCGTGATCCAAATCCACCTCATGCAGATTATATTGAATTATCAGGTGGTATGTTTATGGATATGACTATTCATGATTTCGACATGGCCCGTTATCTTGCAGGATCAGAAGTTGTTGAGGTGTTTGCATCAACAGCTAATCTAGTCGATCCTCTTATTGGGGAAAAGAACGACATTGATACTGCTATAATAACACTGAAGTTTGAAAACGGGGCGTTGGGTGTTATCGACAACAGTCGAGAAGCAGTATATGGATATGATCAGAGAATTGAAGTTTTTGGAAATAAAGGAGCTCTTGTAGCAGATAATGAAACATCTACCAATATCAAATATTATCATTCACAGACGGTGGAGTTAGATCTACCCTTGCCGTTTTTCCTTGAACGCTATAATGATTCTTTTACTTTGGAAACGGAATTATTTGTAGAAAGCATATTAGATGGTAAAGATACACCAGTCGTTTTCAGAGATGGATTGATGGCTCAACGAATAGCTCAGGCGGCTAAGGAGTCTTCTTTGCAAGGAAGACCTATAAAAGTTCAGACAGAAGAGCGGTGGTAAGAATGACTCGAATGCTTGAACATGCGATGAGAAATCAATTTGCCGTGCCTCAATTTAATATGAACGGTCTCTCTTGGCTGCGTGCGGTTTTAAAAACTGCTGAAGAAAACCATGCTCCTGTTATCATAGGTACCACAGATAAAATTGCAGATCAGCTCGGAGGTTTCCGATTGCTGGTTCAGAGTTTTCGAATTATGAAAGAAGAACTGAATATTAGTGTGCCGGCTATTTTGCACTTAGATCATGGTCAATCAGTAGCTCGTTGTCTAGAAGCGGTAGATGCTGGATATGATTCCGTAATGTATGATGGATCTAAATTTTCTATTGAAGAAAATATTATAAACACAAAAAAAGTTGTGGAATATGCTCATACAAGAAATGTGTCTGTGGAAGCGGAAGTAGGAAGTGTGGGAGGAACTGAGGATGGGGTTTATAGTGATATGCTCTATGCAGATCTGGAAGAATGCGCCCGTCTTGTGAAAGAATCAGGTGCGGATAGTCTAGCTCCTGCACTCGGCTCTGTACACGGGAAATACCGTGGAGAACCTAATCTTGGTTTTCGTGAAATGGAAGAATTAAGGAAGAGCATTCATGTTCCATTTGTTCTCCATGGAGCTTCCGGAATTTCTGATTCTGATCTTAAAAAAGCGATCGCACTCGGCCATTGTAAAATTAACTACAATACAGAGTTGAATATTGCATGGTCTGAAGCAGTTCGCAGCCTGCTTGTAAAAGATCAGCAGATTTTTGCACCGATGGAGATTTTACGCCCAGGTGAGAAGGCTATTGAGCAAGTAGTGGAAGTTATTTTGAAGCGAACAGGGGCAGCAGGTATGGCTGCAGTCGATATGAAAAGTTGAAGTTATACTGTATTGAAAAACGATCTAACAACAAAAAGACGCCTCCGCGGGCGTCTTTTTTTATTGTTACAGTTTTCCCGTTAGGAACTGGGCTTCTCCCATGCCAAAGCTCCAATCGGCATCGCCGTTTGAAACAATAGAAATCATTATATCTTCTTTGGAAATACCGCACTGTTCATGCAGTTCTTTGACGAGATGATGGTAAAGCGCTTTTTTCTGTTCTTCTGTGCGCTGCTTGCTCGTTACGCTGATCAACACGACATCTTTGCTGCGCGTAAACCCGAGTCCGGTGTCTTCAAGGATCATTTCCTCCGGTGCGTGCTGATGGACGATTTGATAACGGTCTTTTTCCGGAACTGCAAAAGCATCAACCATTCCACGGTGTGCGGCATCAAGCAGTGTTTTCAAGCTTTCTTTGCTTCTTCCTTCTAATACATCAAATCTCATAAGCGGCATAATAATTCCTCCAATCGTATAAAATATGTTTCCAATAGAAGCGTTCAGCTCTTTATTGTATAGATCCTCCTGCGTACTGACAAGTTATCATGTAAGCAAATGTATCAGGATATTCTAATGCTGCCTTTTCTTTATTATACATTTTACTTTCTGTTAAGTAGAGAAGGAATTTCCTGCACATAATGTGTCGTGAATATTCTGACAAATAGGTGCTATCATTAACACAAAATAAAGGAGGCGGAGATAATCGAACAAATAAGGCAGGTGCAGAAAGAAAAGCAGGAACTGCTGGAGAAAGACCGGCAGTATTTATGGCATCATATATCACCGCACAATGAAAACCCTGTTATTTTTGAAAAAGGGCAGGGGAGCTGGATTACAGATATCGATGGAAATGAGTATATTGATGCGATGTCCGGGCTCTGGTGTGTCAACGTTGGCCATGGCAGAGAAACGATAGCCGAAGCAGCCATGACGCAGATGAAAAAACTAGGGTATGTACCGCTCTCGAATTCCCATGCGCCGGCTGCCAATCTGGCTGCGGTATTAAACAGCTGGCTCATTGAAGATTACCGTTTCTTTTTTTCGAATTCCGGATCCGATGCAAACGAGGTAGCCTTTAAAATGGCGAGACAGTATCATCAGCAGAAAGGCACCTATGGCAAATACAAAATTCTTTCCCGGTACCGCGCATACCATGGCAATTCGATGGGGGCGATGGGAGCAACCGGACAGGCGTCGAGAAAGTTAAAGTATGAACCGGCAGGGGAAGGCTTCAAGCATGTACCGCCTCCTTACTGCTACCGCTGCCCGTTTGGAAAAGAGCCTGACAGCTGTTCGCTTGAATGCGCATCTGCTATTGAAAACATGATTGAATGGGAAGGCGAAGCGTCTGTCGCCGCGGTGATTGTCGAGCCCGTTATTACAGGAGGCGGAATGATTGTGCCGCCGGAAGGGTATCTGCCGGAGCTACGCGCTATCTGCGACAGGTATGATGTACTGCTCATTGTAGACGAAGTAATCTGTGGATTCGGGCGCTCGGGAGAGCCATTCGGCCACCGGAATTATGGGGTGGTGCCTGATATGGTAACGATGGCTAAAGGAATTACGAGCGCCTACGCCCCGCTTTCTGCCACGGCCGTTCGTAAAGAAATGTATGAAGTATTCAAACAAGGAGAGGCGATGAGCCATTTTCGACATGTGAATACATTCGGCGGTAATCCTGTCTCCTGTGCGGTCGCGCTGGAAAACTTGGCTATTATAGTAGAAGAAAAGCTGGTAGAGGCGGCGAGCGACATGGGAGCTTTTCTGGCAGAAGAGCTGAATGCGTTATGGGAATTTCCGATAGTTGGTGATATTCGAAGTTTTGGCCTGATGGCAGGCGTTGAACTGGTGGAAGACCGCGAATCTAAATCGCCTCTTCCACTTGATAAAATGAATCAGCTGCTGGCATTCTGCCGGCAGAAAGGCGTGATTGCCGGGAAAAATGGAGATACGGTTCCCGGATACCAAAATGTGCTTACTTTTGCTCCTCCCTTCATTATTACCAAAGACGAAATCCGGCAGATTCTCGAGGTAGTTAAAGAGGCGTTGACCGAGGTAACAGTATAGAAACCAATCACCTTCTCTTGAAAGAGGAGGTGTTTTTTTATTAATAAAATGAATTTTCAGAAATTTTAGGGAAAGAAATCTGACAGTAGAAAGGCTTGATACAGTAGATGATTTAACAAAATGTTAAATCGAAGGCGCAATTCTGCCACATCCTGTTAATGCTAATCAGCTTTTCAATCTTTAATATTAGCGTCAATCATCATTACATTTTACGAGGAGGAAGAAAAATGAGTGATCAAGTACGTGTCGGGCTGATTCAGGCTTCAAATGATGTAGATGGGGCAGAGCCGGTCGCCCTTCATAAAGAAAAAGCGATTGAAAAACATATTCGGATGATTGAAGAAGCAGCCGAAAAAGGTGTACAGATTGTTTGCCTGCAGGAAATATTTTATGGGCCGTATTTTTGTTCGGAACAAAATTCCAAATGGTATGAAGCAGCTGAAAAGGTGCCGGACGGACCGACAACCAGGCAGTTTCAAGAGCTGGCCAAAAAATACAGCATGGTCATTGTCCTCCCTATATACGAGGTGGAAGGCATTGCGACCTATTACAATACTGCGGCAGTTATTGATGCAGACGGATCTTATTTAGGAAAATACCGAAAAAATCATATTCCCCACGTCGGGGTCGGCGATAACGGCTATGGCTTCTGGGAAAAGTTTTACTTCAAACCGGGCAATATGGGCTATCCCGTGTTTGATACGGCCTATGCCAAAATCGGCGTGTACATCTGCTATGACCGCCACTTTCCGGAAGGGGCAAGGCTGCTTGGCCTGAATGGCGCAGAGATTGTGTTTAATCCTTCTGCTACGGTAGCCGGTTTGTCCGAATATCTATGGAAGCTGGAGCAGCCGGCCCACGCGGTCGCAAACGGCTATTTTCTGGCCGCCATTAACCGGGTGGGGACGGAAGGACCCTGGAACATGGGCGAATTTTACGGACAGTCCTACATTGTAGATCCGCGCGGCCGGTTTACGGCAATGGCAAGCCGGGACGAAGATGAAGTGCTTGTAGGAGACGTAGACAGAAAAATGATCCGCGAAGTCCGTGATACCTGGCAGTTTTATCGGGACCGCCGCCCGGAAACATACGACGAAATGATCCAGCAGATTCCATAATTTGAAGGAGGAAGATGTAATGGCTACGAACCAAACAGAATCATGGATTTCAGTGGAGGATATCAAAGCAAACTTTGCTGAAGCCCACCCGGCTTTAAAGCAGAAAGATGTGGTGGATGAAGCGAACCGCTGTTTATACTGTTATGATGCGCCCTGTATTACCGCCTGTCCCACCGATATAGACATCCCGGCATTTATTAAGAAAATTGCCTCCGGGAATATGAAGGGCTCGGCGGTAACCATCATGGATGCCAATCCGTCGGGCGCGAGCTGTGCCCGGGTATGTCCGACCGAAGAGCTCTGCGAAGGGGCCTGTGTACTTAATCATGCGTCTACTCCAATAATGATCGGCGACCTGCAGCGCTATGCCACCGACTGGGCCATAAAAAATGAACAGGTTCTTTTTAAAAAGGGAGAAGACACCAAGCAGCATATTGCGATTGTCGGCAGTGGACCAGCCGGACTCTCCGCGGCAAGGGAATTGGCACGCTTCGGGCACCGGGTAACCATTTACGAAGCGTCAGCTGAAGCAGGCGGTTTAAACACGTACGGCATTGTCTCGTTCCGGTTACCGAAAGAGATTCCCGCCTGGGAAGTCAAACAGGTGAAAGACCTGGGTGTTGAAATCAAAACAAATACTGTCGTTGGAAAAGATATAAGCGCGGCTGAACTTATTGAACAGCACCATGCTGTCATTATTGCCGCCGGTATGGGCAAGGTCCCAACGCTTGGTATTGATGGAGAAGAACTAAAAGGGGTCCGGGATGCCATTGAATTCGTAAAAATGACAAAGTCCGGCAAATGGGAGGAAAATCTCAGCGGAAAAAAAGTGGCCGTCATTGGAGCAGGAAACACAGCAGTTGATGCGGCGACCTGTTCGGTCCGGCTCGGCGCAGAGAACGTGAAAATGGTTTACCGCCGAACGGAAAAAGAGATGACTGCCTATGCGTTTGAGTATGAATTTGCCAAGCAGGACGGCATCGAGTTCAAATGGCTCTCAGCCCCGGCAAAAATAGAAGGCAACAGCAGCGGTGAAGTCACCGGCCTGCTCGTTAATAAAATGAAGCTGGAAGCCGCTGGAGAAGACGGACGCCAAAAAGTAAAAGCGATCGAAGGCGCTGTAGAAACGTTGGATGTAGATTTAGTAATAAAAGCCATCGGCCAGGAGCGGCTGAATCCGATCATTGAAGCGTTTGAAGTGACGCATTCCGACGGTGTGATTCAAATAGATGAGACGACGTACGCCACGTCGAAAAACGGCGTTTACGCGATCGGAGACATTATTTTTGGAAAAGGCCAGGGGGAAGCAATGGTTGTCTCGGCCGCCCAACAGGGAAAGAAAGCCGCCTGGGCGATTCATTCAGAGCTGACGGAAAACGCCGTCCATTCTGCCTAATACGAAACGACAAAGGAGAGATTTGATATGGCAAACCTCGAAACATCGCTTGCAGGCATCCGCTCTTCCAATCCATTCTGGCTTGCTTCGGCCCCGCCGACGAACAGCGGGTACCAGGTGCAGCGGGCATTTGAAGCCGGGTGGGGAGGGGCAGTCTGGAAAACCCTTGGCGATCCGATTCTCAATGTATCTTCCCGTTTTGCTGCCACCTCGTTTAACGGCCAGGCTGTAGCGGGATTCAACAATATTGAATTAATTACCGACCGGCCGCTGGAAGTAAACCTGCGGGAAATTGAAGAAACCAAAATCAAATACCCTAATCATGCGATCATCGCTTCTCTGATGGTGGAACCGAACCAGGAAAAGTGGCATGAGATTGTCAAAATGGTGGAAGCCGTTGGAGTCGACGGACTGGAGCTGAACTTCGGCTGTCCGCACGGTATGGCAGAGCGCGGGATGGGTGCTGCATCCGGACAGGTGCCTGAGCTAGTAAAACAGCAGACTGCCTGGGTAAAAGAAGTGGCGCAGACGCCGGTTATTGTGAAATTGACCCCAAATATCACGGATATAACCTTTACCGCCAAAGCAGCCGTAGAAGGCGGGGCGGACGCCGTCAGTATGATTAATACGATCAACAGCCTGGCCGGGGTGGACCTGGACAGCTGGAATACGGTCCCCCATGTCGCCGGTAAAGGCGCCCACGGCGGGTACTGCGGCCCTGCCGTAAAGCCGATTGCGCTGAATATGGTAGCTGAATGTGCAAGGCGGCCTGATATTAATGTGCCTATTTCCGGTATGGGAGGAGTATCCTCCTGGAAAGAAGCCGCGGAGTTCATGCTGATGGGTGCTTCCAACGTGCAGGTATGTACGGCGGCTATGCATCACGGCTTCCGCATTGTAGAGGATATGATCGACGGACTGAACAATTACCTGGATGAAAAGCAGATAGGCAGCACAGCCGAACTTGTCGGCCAAACGGTGCCGAAGTACTCTGACTGGGGCGAGCTGGACCTGAATTACCGGGTCGTGGCACAGATTGACACAGAAACCTGTATTAACTGCAATAAATGCCATATTGCCTGTGAAGATACGTCGCACCAGTGCATTGATATGTTGAAAGACGAGCAGGGAAATGATTTTCTCCGTGTACGAGAAGATGATTGTGTCGGCTGTAATCTCTGTTCTATCGTCTGCCCTGTAGATGGGGCAATTGAAATGGTGGAAGCACCGCGTAAAACCGGCGAAGAGCCGATGACATGGAATGAAAGGCAGTCACTGGTTTCCATGATGGGAGCTAAATAGAAGGGAGCGGGATGGATGAATACAACGATCATTAAAAACGGAACCATTGTAACGGCAAGTGAAGCCTATGAGGCGGATATTTTGATTAAAGGGGAAACCATTGCCCAGATCGGGCGTGATTTTCCGGAAGAAGGAGCCGATGTGATTGATGCGTCCGGCCGTTATGTGTTTCCGGGAGGAATTGATCCGCATACCCACCTGGAAATGCCGTTTGGCGGCACCGTCACAAGGGATGATTTCGAAACAGGGACGATTGCGGCCGCCCATGGCGGCACAACTACGGTTATTGATTTCTGCCTGACAGGTAAGGACAAGCCGCTGGAAGAGTCTATTCAAGAGTGGCACGCCAAATCCAAAGACAAGGCAGTCGTGGACTACAGCTTTCATTTAATGATCGGGGAAATGAACGAAACCGTTCTGAAACAGCTGCCGGGCATTATAGAAGAGCATGGCATTACTTCCTTTAAAGTATTTATGGCTTATAAAAATGTGTTTCAGGCAGATGATGAAACGCTGTTCGAAACGCTGCTGGCTGCGAAAGATCTAGGGGCTCTTGTCATGGTGCACGCAGAGAATGGCGATGTGATTCACTACTTAACAGAAAAGGCGTTGGCAGAAGGGAAAACCGAGCCAATCTATCATGCATTGACAAGGCCGCCGGAAATCGAAGGAGAAGCTACGGGAAGAGCTGCCCAGCTGACGGCGCTCGCCGATTCCCAGCTTTACGTTGTTCACGTGAGCTGTCAGGAGGCGGTGGAAAAAATAGCGGAGGCCAGAAGAAAGGGCGCCGCGGTGTTTGGCGAAACATGTCCGCAGTATCTGGCACTCGATCAGACGTACATGGAAAAACCGAACTTTGAAGGAGCCAAGTATGTCTGGTCACCGCCGCTCCGCGACAAGAAAAACCAGGAGCAGCTTTGGAAAGCAATACAGAGTGGAGATCTTCAGACGATCGGATCCGATCAGTGTTCTTTCGACTTTCACGGCCAAAAAGATCTAGGCATAGACGATTTTACGAAAATACCGAATGGAGGGCCGATGATCGAAGACAGGTTCAGCATTATTTATTCAGAAGGAGTGGCCAAAGGCCGGATTTCCCTGCAGAAATTTGTAGAAATCACTTCTGCGAGAGCCGCCCAGCTGTTCGGCCTGTCTCCTCAAAAAGGAGCGGTCGCTGTAGGAAGTGATGCAGATCTTGTGATTTTTAATCCGGGCGTAACGAGAACGATCAGCGTGGACACCCACCATATGGCGGTTGATTATAACGCTTTTGAAGGTATGGAAGTGCAGGGAGAAGTGGAAACAGTTCTCGTGCGCGGCAAAGCAGTTGTCAGAAATAAAGAAACCGTCGGAAAGCCGGGGAGCGGCCGGTACATGAAACGTAAGACTTTCCAAAGCCTGACCGCTCCAGCAAAAGCAGAAACCATTATTTAATCAACCAGAGAGAAGCTGGATAAAAATATGTAGGAGGATACATGAATGAGCCAAAAAGACCGTTATCTGAAATCGCCTGACCTGCTGCCGGTATCCCATGCCGGCAAAAAGATCAGTACCTTTGGTTTTGCTGTGATGTGGGTCGGAATGGCCGTGGTGCTTGCTGCTTTTGCAATCGGCGGCGATGGTGTCTTGTCGCTTCCTCTTGGCTGGGTGGTACTGGCTTCTCTGCTTGGCTCTCTTGCTATCGGCATATTTATTACGATTGTAGGAGATATTGGAATTGAACACGGGTTATCCTTCCCCGTTTATATGCGGGCGCCGTTTGGAACGGTCGGCACGCACATTCCTTCGTTAACACGTGGAATTACCGCTTCCATCTGGTTTGGTATTAATACCTTTTTTGGTGCTACCGCGATTAACGGCATATTAAATATTATGATGGGATTTGATAACTGGCTTCTCTGCTACGCCTTATTTGCAACCGCCCAGTTGATTAACACGGCGATAGGCATTAAAGCCGTCGAGCGATTTGCAGATCTGGCTGCGCCGATTATCATTATTATTTCGATCTGGATGTATTATGTGCTTACTTCTACCGCTTCAGCAGGCGGCACGGACGTGTGGAACAGCGTGGAAGCGCCGGTATCCGGAACAACAGCAGTCAATGCGTTTTTGATCGTTCTGTTTGCCAACATGGGCTTCTGGGCTACGCTGGCAGCGGATATTCCCTCGATCTCCAGGTTTATTAAAGCTCCTAAGTATGAAAGAAACTGGTGGAAACGAAACAAAGGAACGCTCGTTGGAAGCGTGATTTCCCTGCCGCTCGTTCAGACATTCATGGTATTAATCGGGGGTGTCTGCTATATTGCCCTTGGCAACTTCGATCCGGTGGTGGCCCTGCAGGAAACAGCTACAGGTGTAGCGCTGGCGGTACTGCTGTTGATGATCGTCTTTGCCCAGTGGTCGACTAATACGTCAGCGAACGTGATTCCGGCCGCAACAATTTTTTCCAATACCGGAGGCCCCAAGGTTCCCTTTTATGTAGGTGTGTTTCTCGCAGGCCTTGTCGGAACCATTGTTCAGCCCTGGCTCTTGTTTGAGATTCTCGTTCCCTTTCTCTTAGTAGTTGGCGGAATATTATCAGCTATTGTCGGCATACTGATTGTTGATTATTATATATTACGAAAAAGACGTGTGAACGTGCCTGATCTATACCGTCATGATGGGCAGTACCGCTATTTCAAAGGCATTAATGCAGCCGGGTTTATTTCCTGGATAATCGGCGGTGTCAGTGCTTACTTATTGATGGACTATTCCTTTTTAATCGGTTTTGCGGTTGGAGGGGGAAGTTACTATGTATTAGGTAAATTCTGGTGGTTTCCTAAGTACAAGCAGGCTGAAATAGAAGATCCAAGTGATGAAAAGTATTTGGGTATTACAGTCGGACGCGATTGGACGATAAAGGAAGGTGAAGCAGCCAAACGTGAAGTAGCGAGTACTGAATTTAAATAATGGAGGCGGACATCAATGCGGGAGCATGCAGAATTTTTACTGGAGAAAGAAAAAATCGATGCCCTGATAAAGAAAGGCTACACGATAACTGCGGTACAGGAAAATCTGGAAGGCGCGTTCGTGCAGTTTTCCAATGGGGAGCAACAGGCCCATCTGCATATAGAAAGCGCAGATGCGAGAAAATATTTTTCCTTTCTGTTAAAAAAGCAGAAAGAAGAAGCCGCTTCTACCTAAACGAACCCAGCCGACATCAATCGGCTGGGTTTTCTCTTCTACCTATACATTTACGTGGTACCCGTCTGATATTCATAGGCATGCAGCGCAAGCTCGACGGATAGGCGCTTTGGGGACGAAAACAGGTCTTCACCCATCAGCTCGCTGATTTTATCAAGTCGGTGGTATAGCGTCTGGCGGACCACATAAAGCTCCCGCGCTGCGTCCTGTTTGGAGCCGAAGCACTGCAGGTATACTTTTAACGTCTGGAGCAGCTGACCCTGCCTGTCTGTGTCAAAGCGGAGCAGCTCTCCCAAATGTTCCTCAATAAAGTCATCCAGGTCTCCTTCTTCCTCCATTTTAAGAACCGTACGGAAGAGATGCAGGTTTTCATAAAAAGGCAGAGGAAGGGAAGGAACACGGCTTTTTACTTTTTCTGTTTCCTTGGCAGTCAGGTAGCTTATCGGTACATCCCCTTCGGCTTTTACTGTTTTTCCGAATACCAGGTGTTCAAAGAAAGGGAATGCGCCTCTTTGGTCCTCTTTTAATAACGATTGATAGCCGGCATACAAACGTTCCCGAAAAACGGAAGCCTGAAGATTTCCCGGATAAAGCAGAATAAACACATACGCGTGCGGCATGGACGTAGCTAAAAGGGTGACGCCTTTTTCTTCAAATACAGACCGCGCCAGCATCGATTTTTGAATAAACAGTCCTTCTCTGTTTTTATGGGAAGGAAGGAGATGGCTTTTGGAAATCAGCGCGACAGCCATAGAGCGGAAGGCTCCTTTTTGCAGCTGCTGGAGTTCGCTGTGAACCTCCTCCTGATTGTTTTCGTTATTTATCCAGTCATGCATCCAGCGTTCTTCCTGCTGCCTGCGCCGCTCTTCCATGTAGGTGGTCCTCATTACTTCCTGGGCAATGGCAGTGGCACAGCGGTCAAACGCCAATTCATCGAATTCACTGAAAGCATGGCCTTCTTTATAAGCGATCAGGTCGGCAAAATAATGAGTCAGAACCATAATGGGGCGCGACGTATGGAGGTTTCCTCGGTGCCACGTTTTATGCTCCACCCATTCTTTCACCCGCTTTTCCTGTTCTGTTAAAGAAAGCGCCGGGTAGAAATAACTTTCTCCCTGAATAGGGAGGTAACAGACACTTATCTTTGTCCGGCGGTGAAACTCATACAAAATTTCTTCAATTCCTTTGCCATCGAGGAGAATTTGATTAAAAGAAGAAGAAAGGTCTTCGAGTTCTTTAACCATCTGGTAGTGCTGGTGGATAAATAAACTGTGGAGATCCTGGGTAATATCAATATAGCGGACTTTTTCATGAAACAGGATAAGCGGAAAATGATGTTGTTTGGCATATTCGATCATCGAAGCAGGAAGGGAATGCGTATAGGTGCCAAGTTCGATACAGAGTCCGGAAACATTGTTGTTAATAAGCTGCTTCAGAAATGACAGGGAGAGTTCTTCATTTTCATACCAGCCGACTCCGGTCGTCAGCACGAGTTCGTTTCCGTTTAACAATTCGTCCAGCCGGGTGACTTCAATGATATGGACCCAGGTAACTGTCCGGTTAAGGGAAGTCTCATCTCCTATAACTACAGCTTTTTGAAAGTATGGACGCTCGAGGATATGGCGGATGGTCGTATGAATTACAGGGGTATGGACCGGCACAAGCTCACCTCCATCAAAATGGACAATATGTAAAATAGATCTATTGCTTTCATTGTATAGAAGGTAATATGTTTTACATTAAGTTTGGCAGGTTCTTTTACATAAATTATGGAAAAAAGCAGCAGATATGATAAACAGTCGCTTACGCTCACTGAGGTCCACTGAACGTCACTCCTGCACCTCACCTGTTCTAAAGCATGTTAATGCAATTTGTTATGAAAGATAAATGAATGATACTCTTAGTATATAAACGTATACTAAGAGGAGGATTTATTTGAAAGAATTTGATGAGAAAACCTGTAAGCTGATTGACGCGGATATTCATGAAAAAGTAACCTATGCAGATTTGCTGCCTTACCTGGCACAGCCCTGGAAGCGCTATATTTCCGATGCGAACTGGGTGCAGGAAAAGCACATGCCCTACACCCAGCCGGCGGTGGCAGGGGTGAATCGTGCCGATGCGATGCTTCCGGACGGACGGGATGCAGGATCTGATCTTCCCTTTATGAGGGAGCAGCTTTTGGATGCCTGCGGCCATGATATCGGTATTTTAACAGGCGCATTGGATCCCTCTCCTTCTTCTATGCATGGCTGGTATGAAATGGCTGCTGCACTGGCCACAGCTTATAATGACTGGCAGATAGAGCACTGGCTTGAAAAAGATGACCGTCTGTACGGCTCCGTGCATATTGCAGCCCAGGATCCGAAGACGGCAGTGGAAGAAATTGAACGTATCGGCAGTCATCCCAAAATGCTGCAGGTGCTTCTGCCGATTGATGATATCGCCTGGGGAGACCCTATGTATCACCCAATCTATGAAGCGGCGGAAAAGCACGACCTGATGATTGGCATGCATCACAATGAGCCGCCCGTCCAATTTGGCAAATGGCCCCGATATTTCATCGAATGGCACACGCTTATTCCTACCTCTCACATGGTTCAGGTAACCAATATGATTTTAAACGGCGTGTTCGAGAAATACCCAAAGCTGAAAGTAATGATGATTGAAGGCGGGTTTACCTATGTGCCGTTTTTGATGAAAAAATTGGACCAGCAGTACAAAGATCTCCGTCATGAGGTGCCGTGGGTAACCAAAATGCCGAGCGAAACGATCAAAAATCATTTCTGCTTCACGACTCAGCCCCTGGAAGAAATGACAAAGCGGGAGTGGAACAATCTGGTCGAGCAGATGGGAACCGACGATATTATTGTGTTTTCCACCGACTACCCCCACTGGGATTACGATTCTCCTGATCATGCACTGCCTAAAGGACTGAGTGAGGAGGTCCGCCATAAAATAATGGTGGAAAATGCTCTTCGTTTTTATCCGAAGCTGAAGAGGAGGGAGACGTAATGGAAGAAAAGGTATGTACGATCCAGGACCTGAAATCGGAGGGAATGATCGAACGGACATTTTCCGGAAAATCGATTATTATCTGCCGATCGGGGGGAGGAATCTATGCATTCCTTAACCGTTGTCCTCATCAAGGAGCTCTTTTGTCGAAAGGGAAAATTGGAGGCTCTCCTGTGGAAACCAAAAACCTTGGTGAGTACTGTTTTCAGCGGGAAGGAGAAATTCTGCGCTGTCCTTGGCACGGAAGAGAATTTGATATTACAAACGGAGGAAATACGCTCACTCCCGACCGCAGCAAGCTGAAAGAATTTACGATTAAGCTTGAGGGAGAAGATGTAATCGTTTCTACAGAAAAAAAGAAAGCAAAAACAGCTCAGGCTTAGATCTGGAAAAGTTAGGAAAGCACTGGAGAAATCCGGTGCTCAGGCTTTCGGAAAATATAATAAATAAGTAAATTTATATAAAATGCTGAACAGGAGCGCCTTCCGTAGACTTAGCCATAAGCTAAGAGGGAGAGAACGGCATCTTTAGCTTCACCTATGGCTGTTCAGCAGGAGTAGCCCTTGCCTTTTCTTATATTTCCAACAGAGTTTTAAAAAATTCGAGACCATTTATAGATATACAAGGGAAATAGTTTCTCGACAATCTGAAAAAGCACCGGAATTTCTCCGGTGCTTTTTGCTATAGAGAAGTACTCCTTTTGATGCTTGAAACATGTTAGTGTAAAGCGGCTTATGCTTTTAAGATCTTCTTTATACTTTAAACTTTCCTGCAAGGGCTTGAAGATCATCAGCCAGTGTAGAGAGACTTCCAGCGGAGGATGAAATCTCTTCAACCGAAGCCAACTGCTCCTCTGAAGATGCTGCTACGTTATGAGAACTGCTTGCGGCCTCTTTCGAAATATTTGATAGCTCCAGGATAGAAGAGGAAACCTGTTCGGTTCCAACAGAAATCTGATGTGTGGTTGCCGATACTTCTTGAATTTGTCCAGTTACTTGCTGTACAGATTCCAGGATGGTTGCAAAGGCTTTTCCAGCTTGATTAACAACTTGAATGCCCAGCTCAACTTCAGCGGTGCCTTTGTTCATAAAAGTTACGGCGTGAGAAGTATTGGTTTGAATCTCCTGAATTAATGTAGTGATTTCCGAAGCAGAGTTCTTGGATTCTTCCGCCAGCTTTCGAACTTCATTAGCAACAACAGCGAATCCATTACCGTGCTCTCCTGCTCTTGCCGCTTCTATCGCAGCGTTTAAAGCTAATAAGTTTGTTTGATCAGCTATTCCCGTAATAACATCAAGAATCTGGCCAATTCGGCTGGATAGTTTTTCAAGTTCCGTAACCTTTGCTTCTGCATCGCTGACTGACTTTTGGATATTTGTCATTTGTTCTACCGATTTTGTAATTGATTCGTTTCCTTCCAATGCGTTTTGGGAAGTGAGAGCAGAAGATTCAGACACCATGGCCGTTGAGTCAGCTACGCGTTGAATGTCTAGAGCCATTTCCTGCATGGCCTCAGAGCTCTCTTCTGTGCCTTGTACCTGTTTTTCTGTTCCTGCCGCAATTTCCTGAATAGAAATGGTGACTTCATTGATAGCCTGTGAATTTTGTTCAGAACTTGCAAACAGCTGCTCTGATGCAGATGCAAGCTCAACTGTGTTTGTTTGTACTTTTTTAATAATACTTTGAATGTTATCAATCATGTTATTAAAAGATTGGGCCAGCGTTCCAAGCTCGTCCTTACTTTTAATATACAATCGGGCAGTAAGATCTCCTTCATTTTGTGAAAGTTCATCTAATTGATTGACAACTTTTTGCAAAGGAACTGTAATGTTACGTGATGTAAGTAAAGCAATAAATATACCAACGAGGATAGCTATTGTAACGGCAATAATCCCTATCATAGAACTGTTTTGAATAGCTGCTTTATCGGCCTCTGTAACTTCTGCAATAATACTGGATTGGAGCTCATAAAATTCATCCAAATTGCTGCTGAATATATCTCTAACTTCACTATAGCTTCCGGAATATACGTCAACGGATGCTGTAGGATTCGTGTCCGCTAGAGAAATAATTTCTGTCTCTAAATCAATAAGTTCCTGATTGTATTGATCTAACTCGTTAAAAATTTCAACGGCACGTTCGTTATTTATAAGTCCTTGCACTGTTTGAATATTTTCTTCAATCGAGGTGGCTGTCTCGTTATAAGTTTCCAGTGCTTCCTCATCATCAGGGTTTATCATAAGGCTTTTGACAGAGTCTGTTAAGAGCAGATCTTGATACTGAATTTCTTGTGAAAGCGATAATTTTTGAACTTCTATCTCTACTAAATTATCGTAAGAGTCTGCAACATTTTGAAGAGAGTAGAATAGAAAAGAGAAAGCAATAATAGCAATAAATAAAACAATTCCAAAACTCAGTAATAACTTTTTCTTGATGCTCATTCATCCATGCTCCTTTTTTATGTAATGACGATGATATTTTTATATCGGTAAATAAAGGAATTTATTAATATTTAAATCATGGATTATGGTTTTGATAAAAGATATTAGTGATATACAAGAATGTTGGAAATAGATAGCTGTTATTCCTTTTTCTCGTTTTTAGGTTTGTGACCTTGCGTTTGGAGGTGCTCCTCTTCCTTATTACAAGACGTATGATCTCTTGCTTCAAAGCACTTGAGGCAATCGCAGTATTGGTACCAGTAAGGAACCCTTCCAGCCAGGCATGGTGTGTATTCTATTCATCGATTGTTATAAAAATTTTATGGCGTTCTCGGGTAGATGACAATTTAAATAATATTTGCATGCTAAATAAGTTCTCTTATCGTACAATAAGCGTAGGAGTCTTACCCCGTTGCATGTGTTGATTTTATCATTCACTATGTTCGATAGCTGGGGGAGGTACTCTTTTTTTATGCTTGTAAATATTTGGTGAAATAAGACCAGGAATAATGAAATGTCTTTATAAGCGAGAATGTATATTTGTAATAAAATAGAGCTCAGTTTTATGAGAAAAAAGCGGGGAACCTCATGTCATTAGAAACGATGCAGGAAAAAGACCAGAATAAAAAATACCACATGCTTCTTATTATAGGAATTATCCTAATTGCTTTTAATCTCCGCGCAGCGATTACGTCGGTGGGACCGGTACTGGGCTTTATTCGGGAAGATCTCGGCGTAGACCACAGCTCGGTCGGTGTATTGACTACTATGGTGCTGCTTACGTTTGCAGGAGTGTCGGCGATTGCATACAGATTTGGAAACAGAGTGGGCCATCAGAGAGCCTTATTTTTAGGCCTGATTGTCCTGGTGGCCGGTATTCTTATCCGAACAGTTCCTAATTTATGGTTTTTGTATGCCGGAAGCGTGGCGGTGGGAGCAGGCATCGCCGTATGCAATGTGCTGCTGCCCGGCGTCATTAAATGGTCATTCCCAACAAAAATGGGGCTGATGACAAGTATTTATACGACGTGCATGGCTATATCGGCCGCTTTTGCTTCCGGACTGTCAGCCCCCATTGCTGAGCAGTCGGGAACAGGATGGCAGGGCGCGCTTCTTTTATGGACACTTCCGGCATTAGCCGGCATTATTTTATGGGCGTTTATTTTAAATGGAGAAAAGAAAAAAGCACCGCCCGTAAAGGAAGCCGGGCGAACGGCGCTTATTTGGAAATCGCCCCTTGCCTGGCAGGTAACATTATTTATGGGATTTCAATCCATCGGTTTTTACGTCATGATCACATGGCTTCCGGACATTCTGGTGGAAACCGGCGGCGTGGCATTAACAAGTGCCGGCTGGATGGTGGCAATGATGCAGGCGGCAAGCCTCCCTGCGTCTTTCGTGACACCGATTTTAGCAGAACGCTTTCGCCATCAAATTGGGATCATCATTGCGATAGGTCTTACCGCATTAACGGGGCTGACGCTGCTGCTTACGGCTTCATCTTTTCCTATGCTTATTGCAGCAGTTCTATGTATCGGCCTGGTACAGGGGGCAAGCATCAGTCTGGCGCTGGCATTGTTTGGCCTGCGTGCAAAAACGGCAGGTAAAGCGGCCGAGCTCTCAGGCATGGGTCAGTCGGTCGGATACTTATTGGCCGCATTTGGACCGCTGGTGGTAGGCGTACTGTACGACTGGACGGCTACGTGGAGTGCGGGCCTGATTTTCTTAATGGTTATCGCGGTCTGCCAAATGACAGCAGGAATTGGTGCCGGCCGGAATAAATACGTTTAAAAAAATGACCGGATAGAAATGTTTTTTACAAACGACTTTAATCAATCATGGTGAGGCTGCGGTTAAATAAAAAACAGGGGATGTTTTTATGGCGGTATTAAAAATTGAAGCTTTGGAAAAACAGAATGAAGACACGGTTATTTTTCCGGCGTTCGGACTGGAAGTTTCCCACGGTCAGGCAGTGGCTGTCCATTCGAGTACAAACATACGAAACATTCTCCTGCGCATGCTGAATGGAGATATGACGGGGTCGAGTGGAGACATTCATGTCCTGAATAAACCCATTTCCACGTTTGCGAAGCCGGATTATACATGTATGGGCGTTTCTTATCTGGACGACGGGCTGTATCCAAGGCTTACAGTAAAAGATGTCTTTACATTTTACCGGAGCCTTTACAACTCCAGCAGAAGCATCCCGGACGTTCTTCATATGCTGCAGCTCGAAACGAAGCATAAAGTCCGGATACAACACCTTTCCTATTCAGAACAGCGCCGTGTGCAGGCAGGGCGCCTGCTTTTTCAGAATCCTGCTCTGTTTGTATTTGAAGAAGCAGACCAAAATGTAGATATGGAAACAAAGCGTATTTTTATCAAGCTTATTCAGGAGTTAAAACAAATGGGAAAAAGTATCCTGCTGCTTACAAGCAATATGGAAAGTGCCATTACAATGGCTGATCATGTGTACAGGCTCGATGAAACAGGATTTCGTTCTATTGAAATGGAACAAGAAGATGTGCCGGAAGCTTTGGAAGACGAGGCTTCTATTGAAGAAATAAAGCCGGTGGTTCAGTTTGATAAGATTCCCACAAAAATTGATGACAAGATTATTTTATTTGACCCTACCGAGATAGATTTTGTGGAAACATCAGCCGGTCAGGTGCTCATTCATATAAAAGGAGAAGGATTTCCCGGCGTTTTCACACTAACCGAACTGGAAAGCAGGCTTCAGCCTTTCGGTTTTTTCCGCTGCCACCGCTCCTATATCGTGAACCTGCAGAAAGTAAGAGAAGTGATTACATGGACCCGAAACAGCTATACGCTTATTTTAGAGGATAACAATAAAACAGAAATCCCTCTGTCTAAAACAAAAATGGCGGAATTAAAAGCGATGATCGGCATGAAATAGTGCTTCATTCACCCCGCCATCTGCTCCATTCGCCTACCGGCTGACGCTGTTTATCGTAAATAAAAGGCGGGGCACCGGCGTTTCTTTTATTCTGAAATCAGCAGCAGAACAGCTGACATCCAGGAGGGATAATGATGGAGTACAGTATTGAAGTGAATAATGTGTCCAAAGTTTTCAGCAATTATGAAGCGCTGAAGAACCTTGATTTTAAGGTAGCCACCGGAGAGATCTTTGGTTTTCTAGGTCCGAGCGGAGCTGGAAAAACAACAACGATTAAAATGCTGACCAACCAGATCAGACCGACGGATGGAGAAGCATTAGTATTAGGCCGGTCCATGACCAAAAGCTGGAAAGATGATTTTCAGCAGCGGATGGGTGTGCTGACCGATAACAGTGCTTTGTATGAAAGACTGAGCGTTTATGAAAATCTAAAGCTGTACTGCGATCTGTATAATCTATCGTACCGCCGTATTGAAGAAGTACTTGAAATGGTGAATCTTGAAGAAACGGGAAATAAAGCGGTTGGAAAGCTTTCGAAAGGCATGACCCAGCGTGCGATGCTGGCCCGGGCCTTTCTACATGCCCCGGATCTTTTGTTTTTGGATGAACCCACCTCTGCTCTTGATCCCGCCAATGCAGCACACATCTACCGCAGCCTGCGGGAACTGAACAAAAAGGGAACGACGATCTTTTTAACGACGCACAATATGCACGAAGCGGAAATACTTTGTGATCGGGTGGCCTTTCTGGATCATGGAAAAATTCAGCTGTTGGATGCCCCGCAGAAACTGCGGCGCCGGTTTGCTGATAATACGATGACGGTAGAGTTAACGACCGGCAAAAAGATTACGATAGACAACATTCCGGAGAACGCCAAAGCCATGTACACCTACATGGCAGACGAGCGAATTGCTTCGATACACACAAACGAACCAACCTTGGGAGACATTTTTGTCAAACTGACTGGGAGGGAGCTAGTATGACACTGGCATTGAGACGTATGTATGCTATTTTTCAGAAAGATATGAAAGACGTATCGAAAAATATGTATATTTCCACTACCGCATTAACTCCTCTTATTCTGGCAGTTTTTTACGGACGAATGGATAATATCCCAATAGACATGTATTACTTCATTATTAACTTTACGTTTGCGATTGTAGCTGTTTTCGTTCAGGCTGCTATCATTGCAGAAGAAAAAGAAAAAAATACGCTCAGAGGACTAATGCTTTCCCCGGCTTCTGTGGGAGAAATACTCATAGGGAAAAGTCTGCTGACGATAGCTTTTACAGGAATTACGCTGGCGCTGAGCATCTTTCTGGTCGGTTATGAAATTCCTAATGTACCTGTGATTGTTACAGCTTTGTGTATTTCCGTTCTGTTTTATACAGCACTGGGAACACTGCTGGGTCTTCTGACAAAAACGGTAATGGAAGCCTCGGTGGCCTTGCTGCCGATCATGTTTGTCTTTGGATTTACCCCCTTAATTGATGCCATTATTAATCAGTATTCCGCTTTCTCCTTTTTGGAATATATGCCTAATATGCAGCTTGTTGAGCTGGCTGCCCGGATGGAAGCAGGAGGCGGATTCACGGAAGCGTGGCAGCCCCTTTTAATTATTACGGCTTGGTTTGCAGCAGCTCTTGCTGCCGCCTGGGTAGTTTATACAAAAAGAATGACAGATAACTAGAACACCACCGGTGCAGAGAAATACTGCATCGGTTTTTTGGCTGAATGAAACATTGTTAGCAGCTTGATACTAAGTAAGCAGGAAGACAAAACGTTGCTGTATCCCCACCATGACTCCGCTTGATAAAATAATAAAGAGCAGTCAAACGGAGGCGTAGTCATGAAGAATGAAGAAAAATATAAAAAAATAAAAATGGGTGAACGAGGCGCCATGCTCAGTATAGCAGCTTATCTTTTTTTAGCTTCTCTTAAGCTGTTTGTGGGCGATGCAGCAAACTCGGAAGCATTAACAGCGGACGGGTGGAACAACGTAACCGATATAGCAGCTTCGGCTGCCATTTTAGTGGGCTTAATGATCTCCCGAAAGCCGGCCGACAGCAATCATCCTTACGGCCACTGGAAATCAGAATCGATTGCTTCGCTTATCGCTTCTTTTATTATGATGGCAGTAGGAATCCAGGTGTTATCCGGTGCGGTAAGGTCTGTGCTGGCTGGAGAGCACGTGACACCGGAATGGACAGCAGCAGCTACCGGAATTTTTTGTGCTGCCTTTATGTACGGCATCTACCGGTTTAACCGCCGCCTCGGAGAAAGGATAGACAGCCAGGCCGTTAAGGCGGCAGCAAAAGATAATTTAACCGATGTGTGGGTCAGTGTCGGTGCGGTTATGGGGATTATAGGGGCCCGGTTCTATCTTCCGTGGCTGGATTCGGTGGCAGCGATTGCGGTGGGGTTATTAATCTGCAAAACAGCATGGGGAATATTTAGAGAAACGTCTCATTATCTGACGGACGGATTCAGCGAAGAAAAACTCACTTCCTATAAAGAAGCCGCCTTTCTTATCCAGGGAGTGTCGGAGGTGAGCGATATTCGGGCAAGAAAATACGGCAATAATACGGTTGTAGATATTGTGCTCAGCGTTCCATCGGATTTCAGCATTGAACGGGCCCATGATATTTCTACACAAGTGGAAGATATGCTGGTGCAGCAATTTGATGTTTATGACGTTCATGTCCACGTAGAGCCGGCCAGAAAGGTCAGGCCGAAATAAAGCCGGATCAAGCCGTAAATTTGTCTTTTTTGTATGGTAATAAGCTCTTTTTTTCTCGGGAACAGGCATGCCGCACCACCTCTGCGGTCTGGCACGGATTTTGCAAAAGAGAAGGGTGCAGTCAATAAGAAAAAAAGAGGTGGAATCATGGAAGAAGGAATCTTATACCAGAAACAGCATTTTACCCGTCTGCAGGAATTTGCCTCTCTAGCTCCGGAAGCATTCCGTACTTTTGTTGCTTTCGATCAGCAGGTGATGGAGAGCGGATCGATCGATCTTAAACTAAAGGAGCTGGCTGCAATCGCGGTCGCCCATACGACGGGCTGCCCGTATTGTATTGAACTGCACGTAGAAAACGCTAAAGCAGCAGGAGCCACGAAAGCAGAAATGGGAGAGGCAGTGCTTACAGCAGCGGCGTTGAAAGCCGGATCCGCCCTGGCTCATGGGGTCAACGCCCTAAATGCTTATGATGAAAAGGAAAACAATACGCTTTATAAACAATCATATTTTGACAGACTGTCTGAATTCTCCAAGCTGGTTCCGGAGGCGTTTCAAGCCTTTGCAGCGTTTGATGCAGAAGCAGTAAAAGAGGGAGCGCTTTCGGTTAAAGAAAAAGAGCTGATTGCGGTCGCAGTCGCCCATACGACCGGCTGTCCCTATTGCATAGAAGTGCATACAAAAGCAGCAAAAGCTGCCGAAGCGTCATTGGAAGAGACGGCGGAAATTATTATGGTGGCTTCAGCATTAAAAGCCGGCTCTGCGCTGGCTCACGGTGTAAATGCTCTAAATGCTTATGATGCATAATCAAAAAACAGGCTTCCCTTTAAAGGGGGAGCTTTTTTCACCCTTTAGAAGGTGGAATATTCTGAATTATTTCTTTTTATACAATTGAATATGTTATATACTAAGCGTAAGAAATAGAAAGAAAGAATATGTGTCCAATGAGTGGCTTTTGTGTCCTCTCATGCTTGTAAGTGAATGTAAATGAGAGCATACAGGAGAAAATGTAAGTTTGATCTAATTGAAAGAGGTGCCGGAGGGCAGTGATTTTTATAGGTTCTTATATACCCCAAAGGCGGATTGGTCTTTCGTGAGGGCATTTGTTACATTGAAACTCTAAGAAAGGAGGGGAAATACGGAATAACTTATCTTTTGTTTTACGTTTAAACAGTACTGGAAAATTTAATAGCAAAGGGTGGATCCTTATGGCTGAAGCAAATGCAAGTCAGCGTGACCTGCACATTGAAAACAGAGTTATAGAAAAAATAGCAGCTCTTACTTTGAATACTATTCCGGAAATTCTATCGATGGACGGTGGAGCGGGTAGTAATTTAACAGAGCGTCTTGGCCGAAAAGACCTAACAAAAGGCCTTACAGCAGAAGTAGGCAGAAAGCAGGCTGCAATTGATGTAAGTGTTGTGATTAAATATGGATCCAGTGTTCCAAAAGCATATGATGAAGCGAAACAAAAGATAAAAGAAAATCTTGCCCAAATGACAGGGCTTGAGCTGGTAGAATTTACAATGTTTGTTTCAGATATTGATTCCGAAGGAGAAGATAAGCTCGGTTTCGAAAAAACAGAAACAGAAACAGGGGCAGCTACGGAACAAAGGGTACTGGAATAGAAAATTAAAGGTGGAAGTAATTAATGAAATCAACAGGTATCATTCGTAAAGTAGACGAATTAGGAAGAGTCGTGCTTCCAAGAGAATTAAGACGCTCTCTCGACATTGAACAGAGAGACCCCCTGGAAATTTATGTGGACGGCGAAAAAATCATTCTGCAGAAATATAAAGCAAATCACGCCTGCATCGTAACAGGAGATGTCGATGATGACAATCTCTCGCTTGCTAATGGACAAATTGTATTGAGTCCCGAGGGAGCAGAGGAAATACTGGAAGCTCTTAAAGAGTACACAGGAAAGAAATAAGAAATACGCATATAATAATAAAAAGGTTTTCTCCCTCTTTCCCAAGGGAAGTAAGGTAGAGGAGAGAGGGAGATAGCCTTATGATTTCAACAATATTGATTGGGATGACCATTCTGTTTGTTATTGCAAACCTATATTACTTTTTTACGAATAAAACACATAAAAAAAGCGGTTTTGACTCAGCTTTATTTTACAAGCTGTTTTTTGTTTTGGTCGCTGTAACATTCGGCTTTGCGCTGTTGTATTACTTATTGTCTTTTAATGAGGTTATACTGGTCATCAATGATCCAACCGATGCCATTGCGGATACAGGCTTTCTAAACTGTCTTTACTTCAGCGGGGTGACAATATTGTCGGTCGGGTACGGTGATCTCGTGCCCGTAGGCTCAGCCCGTTTTTTTGCGTTAATTCAAGCAAGTATTGGCGTGCTTCTGCCTTCCGCGTATTTCGTAAAAGCCTTGGGAAGTAATGAAGAAGACTCAGAATGATGCAGTATGATTTGACAGAAAGCCTATACTTTAATGTAGAGGCTTTTTTTTATAAAGGAGGAACATATCATGAAATATATTATTATTACCGGAGCTTCCAAAGGCATTGGACGGGCGGCAGCGCTGCAGTTTGCAAAAAAAGAAACGCATCTATTTTTGTCGGCCCGGTCAAGCCTGGAAGAACTGGTTCCGCTGATTGAAAAGCGGGGAGCTTCGGTTTCTGTTTTTCAGGCGGATTTATCGGTGAGCGGAGAAGCCGATAAGATGATGGAGGCAGCCAAAGAAGAGATGAAGCAGAATACGCTGGACGAAGCTGTTCTCATTAATAATGCCGGCATGGTTGATCCGGTCGGCCCCGCCTCTTCTTACAAAAGTGAAGATGTATCAAGGCATATGGAGCTTAACCTGTCTGCGCCGATCGTATGTGCCGCTCATTTTATGAAAAGCCTGGAGAAAAGCAGCATTCCCAAAACTGTTATAAACATTTCTTCCGGAGCCGCCCATTCCGCTATTTTCGGATGGAGTGCCTACAGCAGTTCCAAAGCAGGACTGGAGCAGTTTACCAAAACGGCTGCAATGGAGCAGCAGGACGCCCCTCACCCTGTGTTTATCTATGCATTTTCTCCGGGAATCGTAGATACTCCGATGCAGGAATCGATTCGGTCAGTCAGCAAAGACAATTTCCGTGATTTGGAACAATTTAAGTCTTATAAAAAAGAAGGAATGCTGCTTCCACCGGAAAAAGTGGCAGAGGCTCTTGAACAGGTTCTACAACAACGGCCCGCCGGCGGAAGCTCATTATCGGTAGAATCCTACATTTGAAAAGGTCCGCCGGGGCTGTCTCCGGCGGACCTTTCACCTGAGACATGAAACCTCGTACCTTTGTTTTTATCCTCATTTAGAAAGGGTATATGAAAAGAAAGCAGAAGGAGGAAGCAATGCGGAAGTATGTATTTAAAGACAGCGGTTTTTTATCCAACCTTACAGCGATTACAGTAGAAAACAATCTGGGAGAAGAAGTTGGCTCGATCTATCAGGAAGATCGCCGCGGCTATATAGACAAAGAAGGATTCACGTATAAAAATACAGAGGGACGAATGCATTATCTGGGCAGAAAATCGTCACGCTTTCCTAAAATATCTATAGAATATGGACTGGCAGGAGAAACACGTACATATTATTTAAAAAGCAAAGCCGCCGGCTCCCTATTGTATTTCCGTGTAGAAGGAAAAATCGACAAACAGCCGGTTGTTTTAGAAGAAAATTGGAAAGAAGGCCTGAATCTTTCCATGAAAGGCCGAAAGCTGGCTTCTGTGTACCCGGGAGCCACTTTTTTTAAAGTGACCTATGAGGTGAGTGAAGAAGTGGAAGAAAATACATCTATATTTGCGCTGATTATTTTAATGTATTTCATGCATAAACTATACCAAAAAGAAAACAACATGCTGGAGGAGATTTTTCAATAAAGAGAGGGTGTGAAGTCCCGTGAAACGTTTATGGGCGGCGGGGTTGGTAACAGGAGGAGGCTTTCTTCTCGGAGGCGCAGGATTGTATATGCACAGTTATGCCCTTTCAAGGAGAAACAGAACGATGTTAAAGCAGACAGAAGGAAAGTCCTCCGCTGCTGTAGAAGAAATGAATGAGCAGTCACGGCGGGACTATGAATGGGCGTTAAGCCTTCATCCTGAATCGCTGGAGGTTACTTCCTATGACGGACTTCAGCTTAGAGGGATTTTTCTCCGGGCAGAAAAGCCGACCCGCCGGACGGTCATATTGGCACATGGGTACAGAGCGGAAGTTGGACTTCGCGATATGGCTTCTCTGGCTAAGATGTATCATGAAGAATTTGGTTTTCACGTGCTCTGCCCTGACAACAGGGCCCATGGAGCAAGTGAAGGAAACACAATTGGATTTGGCTGGACAGATCGAAAAGACTACCTCGAGTGGATCAATTTAGTAATGCAAAGAGAGAAGCAGGCGGAAATTATACTACACGGTGTATCTATGGGAGGAGCCATCGTTCTTGCGGTGAGCGGTGAATCTCTGCCTGATCAGGTGAAAGGCATTGTTTCAGACTGCGCCTTCACCTCCATGCATGATCAGCTCGCCCATCAGCTTAAACAGGCTTTCGGCCTGCCGCCCTTTCCTTTAATGCCTGCTGCAAGCCTTATTAATAAATGGTATGCTGGACACTTCTTTAAACAAGCTTCTGCTTTAAAACAGGTGAAAAAAGCTGCGGTTCCTATTCTATATATTCACGGAAAAGAGGACTTCTATGTACCAACAGACATGGTATATAAGCTTTACGAACAAACACGAGCGGCCAAGCGGCTGTATGTAGTGGAAGGAGCCGGGCACGGCCAGGCCTTCAGCCAAAATAAACAGGCATATCAAAAACAGATTGAAGACTTTCTGCAAGAACAATTAAACAAAAACACATAAAAAAAGCAGCCTGTTAAAAGGCTGCTTTATCCCATATAATGTATTAAACGGGACGATTTGTCACATGGTGATCTGTGTCATCATCATTTGAAGATTGATTAGACGTATTTTGATTGGAAGAGTCATCGGACGTGCTTTGGCTTGAAGAATCTGTGCCGGAAGTGTTTGTTTCAGAAGAACCGGATGTGCTTGACGTGTTGTCTCCGCTCAATTCTGATTTTGCTTCTTTCACTTTTTCTCCTACGTCTTTGATATCCTGCTCGGTGTTTTTGGCAGAAGAGATAATATCCTGAGAATCATCTTTTACTTTTTGAGCCTGCTCTCCAAGCTCTGATCCTCTTTCATCCAGTATTTCCTGGATTTTGGTTACAGCTTCTTTTACGATCGTAATCGTATTCTGGGTGCGGTTTTTAATACGCTCCTTGCTGCCTTCCGGATCTTCTTTATACTCCTGAACCATTTTGTTTCCTGATTCTTTGAGCTTGGAAGAGCTCGTTTTCACTTTTTCTCTTGAAGCAGAATTCGTTAGGACGAATGCTACGCCGCTTAGGGCACCAAGAGCAATACCAAGGCCGATCTTGCTGCCGGCTTTTGTGTTTGTTTGCTTTGCCATTGTTAGTCTCCTTTTAAATAATAGTTATTTTAAATGCTGGTCTCTATTAAATAGCTTTACCCGTCCTTTAATAAATGTAATCATTTGTTTCATAAAATGCAAAAAAGAATAGAGGGGTATTATGGATATTCAACAGTGGATAGAAAAGTTTCCTGTACTGCAGCGGGCCGCGGCAGCAAAGGAAATGATGTGGCTTAATCCTTCTTTTTCTCCCGTTCATTCTGTACATACAGCTGTTATGAAAGAAAATATTGCTGAAGAAGCGGGGGAAAGGCTGCAGCGGTTCAAACCGTGGATGCAGGAAGTGTTCTCCCTTGAAGATCCATACCGTTCACCGTTGACAGAGGTAAAGAACCTGCAGCAGGAGCTGCAGGTTCAGGGCAGGCTGTTTATCAAACAGGATAGTGAGCTTCCGGTGGCTGGATCCATAAAAGCACGCGGCGGTTTTCATGAAGTGTTTGCCTGGGCGGAAGAGCTTGCTTTGCAGCACGGTTTACTAACAGGACACATGGATGATTACCGCAAATTAAATACACCGGAAGCAAAAGCCTTGTTTTCGTCTTATACGATAGCAGTAGGCTCAACCGGGAATTTAGGGATGAGTATAGGCATAATGGGAGCCGCACTTGGCTTTAAATCCAACGTACATATGTCAAAAGATGCTAAAGCGTGGAAAAAAGACAGGCTGAGAAACAGTGGGGTCCAGGTTTTGGAATATGCGGATGATTACAGCAGGGCGGTAGAAGAAGGCCGTCGGCAGTGCCGGCAGGAACAGAAATGCCATTTCGTTGACGATGAACGATCCACGCTTCTTTTTGCAGGATACACGACAGCGGCAGCGGAGCTTGCGCAGCAGCTGCAGGAAGCCGGGCTTTATCCAAGTGAAGAATATCCTCTATTTGTATACCTGCCCTGCGGTGTTGGCGGAGGACCTGCCGGGGTTGCCTTTGGATTAAAACGCTTGTTTGGTGAGCATGTACACTGTTTTTTTGCAGAACCAACCCATTCTCCGGCAATGCTCATTGGACTTATTACAGGAGAGCATGACCGAATATGCGTCCAGGATCTGGGGCTCGATAATCAAACGGAAGCGGACGGTCTGGCTGTGGGACGTCCTTCTGCCCTTGCTTCTGAAGTCATGGCGCCTTTATTGAGCGGGGCCTATACGATAGCAGACAGCCGGTTATATGAGTATCTGGTCCTCTTAATGAATACGGAGCAGATTTACTTAGAGCCTTCTGCTCTCGCCGGCATGGCAGGACCGGAAAAGGCCTCCGCCTCCGGCTATATGCAGGCATATGGAGTGGATCCGGAAACGGTAACTCATATCATCTGGGGGACTGGAGGCGGCCTCGTGCCGGAAAGTGTGAGAAAAGAAGGTTATACTAAAGGGAAAAGCCGGAAGGAGTCCGGGAATGAATCGAATTGAACCCTATTTGGAACGAAAAGAAGCATTTCTTCGAAGCCATACAAAAACGTTAGGGCAGATTATATGCACGGCTCTAATTACAGGAGCTATTTCATTTGCAGCGGTGGATTA
The DNA here is from genome assembly GCF_059510535.1 of Sinobaca sp. TMA16-18. Lineage (NCBI taxonomy): Bacteria > Bacillati > Bacillota > Bacilli > Caryophanales > Sporolactobacillaceae > Sinobaca > Sinobaca sp. TMA16-18. The sequence goes on from NZ_JCAKFM010000002.1 coordinate 153,626, forward strand.
TTATTTTTCCGATATGCCTTATTCTATTTTAATAGGGTTGGGGATTATTGTTCTGGCTTTGATTGTTTTGTGGGTAACCCAAAGCAGCCTTTCTCCTAAAACCCAGACCTATACCATTTCTCTTTTGGCTTTGATCGTTCCTTTGCTGAACCTGCGTTACGCTGTAGTGGGGGGACAGACGATTTGGGCATTAATATTTGTTTTTATTATATTTTCCTTATTCTCGTTATCGAGGCTTCCTCTTATTTCCGCTGGTATTACCGGTTTATTCACGCTCTTTATGCTCTGGTGGCACCTTCCGGAAGCTACCCTTTATCTACAGATGTCCGATCACATTGCCAGAATTTCGTTAATAATGATTGCCCTGCTGATTGCTTTTTGGATCAATACGTTGTCTATCAGTAAAGAACGTATGATGCTTGCCTACACAGAGGAAATAGAAAATGCTTCTTTAACAGACAACATTTTGCAGATGCCCAACCGCCGGGCATTCGAACACAAGCTGGAAGAGTGGAAGGGTGAGCCGCATTTTCACATCTGGGTCATTAATATTGACCGATTTCAGGTTATTAATGAAATTGCCGGCTATCAGACGGGTGATAACGTGCTGCGCCAGATAAAAGAACGAATAGCCGCTGTTCTTCCACAAGAAGCTTACTTTGCAAGAGGTCAACAGGATGATTTTCTTATTTATTTACCTGAACCCCTCCGGCAGAAGCATGAGGGGCTGGAAGAGAGGCTGCTTCAAGCTGTTCATGAACCAATTCAATACAACAATCAACAGTTTCTGCTGAAGGCAAGTGTAGGAATGGCTCCTTCGGCCCAAGTGGGAACAGATACAGCTTATGTGATAAACAGCGCTGAATATGCCATGAGAGAAGCAAAGCAAAAAGGAGGTGGACAAGCAGTAGTCTGCACCGAAAAACTGTCGGAAGAATCGGAGTACCGGATGTTCATCACAAATCGAATGACACCGGGAGCACTTAGTAATGAATTCAGCCTGCTGTTTCAGCCGCAATGTGAAACAGATTCAGGGGAAATTACTGGAGTAGAGGCTTTAGTGCGCTGGGAGGAACCAGAGAAAGGGTTTATATCTCCTGATACTTTTATACCGATTGCAGAAAAAAGCGGCTTTATCCATCCACTTGGCGAATGGGTGATTAGGGAAGCCTGCAGACAAACGATAGAATGGGCTGCCGCGGGCCGGATGAAAGTGGCAGTTAACATTTCTCCGCAGCAGCTTACTCACACCGGTTTTGCAGAAAAGGTTCTCGCTGTTTTGAATGAAACAGGGTTTCCACCGGATTCACTGGAGCTGGAAATTACAGAACATGTCCTGGCGCTTCATATGGAAGAAGCAAAAATGCAGCTGCAGCTTTTGCGGTTAAACGGCGTTCGTATTGCGATTGATGACTTTGGAACTGGATATTCGTCTTTGTATGTCCTGCAGAGTTTTCCGCTCGATAAAATTAAAATTCCAAGAGAATTTATTCAGGCCATTCACATGAGTTCCAGAAAACAGCACATCGTTCAGTTCATCGTCCGTATGGCCAACGATTTAAAGATGGATGTGCTCGCGGAAGGAATCGAAGAAGAAGAAGAGTTTGATTTTTTAAAAAAAGCCGGCTGTGGTCAGGTTCAGGGTTATTATCATTACCCTCCGCTAAATAAATCCCAATTAATTCAGGAACTCACAAGGTAAACAGCAGCCTTTATGCACTAATGGAGGTCAAAGGGTCAATTATGATAAACTAGCTGTAAGAAGAAGCCGCAGAATGGCGATAGAGAGGAACAGATAGCATGGAAGAAAAAAGAAAAGAGCGGAAAATAAAACGAATTGCAGTCTCATCCAAAAGACAGATGAGTATTCCGAAAGAATTTTTTGAGGCGTTGGATATAGAAGAAGAAGTAATGATTGAAAACATCGAAAACAAAAAGCTGGTTATTACTCCTTACCGGGAGCAGTTCGAAGATGTATCGGAAGAAATATTAGAGCAGTTGATCGCAGAAGGATTTCAAGGAGAGCAGTTGATAGAGGAATTTAAATACCGGAAGTCCTCTCTGCACGTTACTCCAAAAGACAAAAAAACGGAACCTGATGAAGAGGGGCCGTTGATGCCTGAGCTTTTTCCGGAGGGCAAATAAGATGAAATCTATGCTCCTATTCGAAATGATTGTTTCGTCAGGAGTATTTATTTTGTGTTTTTGTTGAGTTACCGTAAAAAAAAGAAACCCAAATGATCCGTAAAAGAACGGCACTTGAATTTCTTTTCACCAGTTAGATGTTAAATGAATTGACTAAATCTTTAAGTTCAGCAGACATACGGTTCAGCGACTGAGCCGCTGAATTAATTTCTTCCATAGAAGCCAGCTGTTCTTCCGTTGATGCAGCTACTTCCTCGGAGGAAGCTGCATTTTCCTGGGCGATAGTGGAGATGTCTTCTGCAGAAGCCGTCACGCCGCTGATGCGGTCTGTGATTTGTTTGGCTGTTGAAGAGACGTCCTGGATTTTCGGCGCAATCTGCTCCATGCTCTGCAGAATTTCCTGGAACTGATTGGATGTCTCTTTGGTTACGACAAGGCCCTGCTCGGCATTAACCGAGACCGCACCCATCTGCTGGACAGACTGTTCTGTATCCTGCTGGATGCTCGTAATCAGTGTGCCAATCTGCTTGGCGGATTCAGAAGATTGCTCAGCAAGCTTTCGAACTTCATCGGCAACTACAGCAAAGCCTTTGCCCTGTTCACCGGCCCGGGCCGCTTCAATAGCAGCATTTAAAGCAAGCAGGTTGGTCTGGCTGGAAATACCGCTGATTACTTCAAGAATATTGCCTATTTCTTTGGAGCGTTCTGCCAAAGATTGAATGACTGTATTGGAGCTGGATACGGATTGATGAATGAATTCCATCTGCTCCAGGTTATGTTTCACATGCTTTTCGCCTTCTTTGGCACGATCAGAGGCCGCGGAGGTTAGTTCCGAAACCAGAGACGAACGTTCAGCAATGGTCTGTACGCCCAAGAACACCTTTTCTATTTCCCCGTTCGTCTGCTCGATCTTGACAGTCTGGTTTTCTGCACCGCTGGCGACCTGTTCGGTAGCAGAAGCGACTTCTCTGGTAGCTGCGGCAGTTTGGTCAGAGCTTGCAAGAAGCTGCTCGGAAGAAGAACTCATCTGGTCAATGGAGTTGTTAAGCTTCGTAATTACCGTTCGAAGCGATTCTGCCATTTTATTAAAGCTGGTACCAAGCTGGCCGATTTCATCAGTAGAAGTAATGTCCACGGATTCGGTTAAATCGCCTTCACTGATGCGTTCCGCACTGCTGGAAAGGCGGCGGAGCGGCTGAATAATGGAGCGGACAATGAAAAATACAAGGAGTGAACCAATTAAAATAGAAATTCCGATAACAACAGCCATTTCCTTTAGAATACCGGAGGCGGCGTTTGTTACTTCGTATTCATACATCGTGGCCCCAATTTTCCAACCAGTGGACGCATTTGTTTCAAAATCCATTACTTTATCTTCCCCATCAATTTCATACGTGAAGACAGCTTCTTCAGCGTCACCCATGCCTGAAGACACACTGTCCTGAAGCGGCGTGCCGGGTTCGGCATCCGGATTATAGAGATAGTTACCCTGCGTATCGCTGATAATCATGTACCCATTCTCGCCAATAGTATTACTGTCGGCAAAGCTCATGAGAGCTGTCAGGTCGTAGTCAATGCCTGCTACACCGGAGCCGTCCTCCATCATTTTTGCAATGGTAACAGTTAAGTTACCGGTTACGGCATCAATATACGGTTCTGTGACAACCGCTTCATCAGGGGATGCCTCTGCAAGGGTGTACCAGTCTCTCGTTGTTGGATCATAATCGTCTGGAAGTTCCGCCTCCGGAGCCATCACCATATCGCCTTCAGCAGATCCGGTGTAAATAGACAATACGTCAGCATTTTGTGCAATGTATGCATTCAGCTTTTCCATTGCTGGATCGCTGTCTTCAAAGGCCTCTTCGTTTATATCTGACGCAAAGAACGTAATATCGTCTTTTTTAGAAGCGATTTCTCTTTCCACCTGCTCATTCAACAGCAAGGCGCTGTTGTCCATATTCTCGACTAATTGGTTACGAACTTCTGCTTTTGCAGAATTATAGGACAAAGATCCTATAATAAGACCGGGAACGATTAATATTAATAAAAAAGAAAGAAACAGTTTATTGCGTAATGATAAGTTTTTTGAAGTTTTTTTCCGTGTTTTTTTTCTCATGATATTCTCCTTTAATAGTGTGTTATATCCTGTTATATCGGTATTAAATAGAAAATATGAATGGAAATAATAAATAAAATAAAGATGCGAGATATTCTTACAGGAAAAGTACTGTATGGCGGAAAATTAATGTTAGGATAAAATACCTATTAGTTCAAAAGAAAAGAAGCAGATGAGACGCTGAATTAAAAGAGAGGGGGTAGGTATAATGAGTTTGAAAAAAGGGTACTTCCAGGAACAGCCTCTGTTCTATCTGCGTGCGTTAACAGAAAATGATGCAGCCGACGTATGGGACTACTTATCCCGGCAGGAAGTTGTCCAGCACTATGGAATGGATCCACTTCGCAATCTTAAGGAAGCGGTAGAAGAGATTCAGTGGTATCATGATATAGAATCCGATGGAACGGGGTGCCGGTTCGGCATTGCGCTGCAGCATAACGACAGAGTAATTGGAAGCTGCGGCTTTCATAATTGGCATCAAAAAAGCGGCCGCGCAGAAACGGCTATGGAACTTCATCCCGCATTTTGGGAACGCCATATCATGACTCATGCAATGCATGTTATATTGGAGTATGGATTTCGTGAGATGAATTTGGAAATAATCACAGCGCAGGTCAAAATAGAAAATATTTCTTCTCAGCGTTTAATGGAAAAGCTGTATTTTCAGCGGACAGAAATAGTAAAAGATGGCGTATATTCTTATTATTTGTCAAAGAAGGACTGGCAGAAGAGAAAAGACGAGGATCGGCGTTTTTCTATTTGGAAAAAAAAGCCGGAAGCTTTTATCACTTAAAACAGCCCGGAGGTTTCAAAGATGGCTGAGAAAGCCGGACAATTATTATTTACACAGGGGTTAAAATCATGAAAAAAGTATACATACATGTAGGTTTTCATAAAACGGCAACGACTTTTCTGCAGCGCCGTATTTATCCGAAGATGCAGAAGGTCACTCATATTAAAAATAAGCACATTAGTGAAACACTTTACGATATCCGCCTGAAATCTTTAACAGATGGCAACATCGAACTGATCCGGGGTCGTTTTGATAAATGGGATGAGGGCATCCCGCTGTTGATTTCATACGAGGGGCTCTCAGGCAGTCCGTTCTCCCAGAAACGGTCCAAGCAGCAGCAGTCGATACTAAAGGATTTAAGACGTGTATTTCCGGCGGACGCTTATGAAGTACGCATTATTATTGGAATTCGTGAGCAGGTAAAGCTGGTTACATCTTTATATCTTCAGTATATTCATCAAGGAGGAACGCAAAAGCCGGAAGCCTATTTTAAAGAGATGCAGGAATTTGGCGTGCTTGATCATTTTTATTATGACCGCTACCTGGAAATGGTAGAAGACATTTTTGGCAAAGACAGCTATTACTGTATGGTGTATGAAACATTTAATGAGGATATCAACAAGGGGCTTCTGGAACTGCTCGAATACATGGGGGAAGCTGCGGTACCTAATTATTCCAACACCCAGGTAAATCGAAGCTTTGGTGCAGCACAGGCCAAAATAGGAAGACGCCTGAATTATCTGTTTAAAACCAACCTGAACCCTAGTGGGAAAATTCCTATCCGTCGTTTGCCTATTGTGGGTAAAGTCTCCCCGAGACGGGTTCTCCAAAGCAAAGCAAGCTTCAAGCTTCACTACAAGCGCTATCAGCTGCCGGAAAGCCTCCATAAAATGCTTAAAGAAAAGTATGTAGACAGCAACAAGCGTTTGAAAGAAAAATATCAGGTGCAGCTTCCGGGAAATTATGATCCTTCTTCCCGTACGTAATGGGCTGAGAGGTTATGTATTACAAATTATACTAATTATAGTAAAATAGATGAAGTAAATAATGTATAGTTATCCCAATAAACAGAAAGGTACCTCTTATGCTATTAAATATGGAATCAAAGCAGCCTGCACCGATTCTTCAAACATTTGAAGAAGCAACAGCCAATATTTTGCAGTTAATGAGTGAATTTATAGATATCAACACGTTATTTATCGCTAAAAATGACGGCAGCCACAATGAGATGGTGAAAGTGCTGAATGTGGATTCGCCGCTTCTTATAGAAGGAGATATTTCTCCTTTTAAGGAAACTTTCTGTTATTTAAGTGTGCAGCGGGGCTCCGATGTTTTTGTGATCGAAGATTTGAATGCTCATGAGTCCACAAAACAGCTGGAAGTCACAAAGCAGCTGGGTGGAGGTTCTTTCATCGGCGTCCCTGTGTATTACGGGGACGGGGAAAATTACGGTACCATCTGCGGTATTGATACGAAACAGTTTGAGTTCACAGATAAGCACAGGGAATTGTTTAAAGCAATGGCTGCCCTGTTGACACATGTTATTGAAATTGAAAGAGCCCATGAGCAGGTTTTAAGTCTTTCTGCGCCGCTTGTGCCCATTACAAAAGGGGTGGCGGTCCTGCCTATTATCGGCGATGTGAATGAAAAACGGGCAGACAGCATTATTCATACCGCTTTGACAAAAAGCCAGGAATACAAGCTCGATTATCTTATTATTGATCTTTCGGGTATTTTGAACATAAATAATGAAGTGGGAGCCTACCTGCTGAAAATTATCAAAATTCTTGATCTGATTGGCGTTGAGCCTATATTAACAGGAATCCGTCCGGACCTTGCGATTAAAGCCATCGCGATGGATGTAAAGAAGGATCTCAAGGAGACGATAGTAGTAGGAACACTTGAACAGGCCCTGCATAACATCGGTTTTTATTTAGCCAAAAAATAAGAAAACAACAGCCGCTTTCATATAAGCGGCTGTTGTTTATATTGTAAAAAAGAGAGCAGCTTGTCAGCTGTCTTCTTCGTCGTCATAGCGTACTCTTTCTTTTAAAGCGATATCCACGGTATCGTTTTTAATAATAGCCAACAGCGCTTCTTTTGCCATCGTGTAATCGTCGACTACACTTGCTTCGAACAGTTTTTCGCGGCGTTCATCAATATAGTCCATTTCAAATCCATGATACAAAGCGAGCTGGCGGATGAATTCACGCTGGGTCCGGCCGTTTCCCTCCCGGAAGGGGTGAATATAATTCAGGTCAGTGTAAATCACAGCTGCCGCTTCAGAGAACGCTTCTTTCGTCTTAAATCCCCGTGCATTAAGCTTAAGCAGGCGTTTTTCCAGATCACTCAGCCCGATATGAAGAAAAGACGTGGCCAGGAAATTGGTAGAGCCTTTTTGAATCTGTACGGTTCGCCATTCGCCGGCCCACTCGTATAGATCCTGAAAAATATGATAGTGGACGGCTTGAATATGCTCCCGATTAAAGGAACCGGAAACCCGCCTGCTGTTATAAAGCTCTACCATTCGCTTAAGTGTAAAATATTTTTCTGCCTGCTCAAGTTCTTCTTTATTTTGTATGTGCAGCTTGTTCCTGAGAACGTTAGTGCCGGGATACATATATGTTTGTTTTGTCATCGGTTAAGCTTTCTTTTCTTTGATCATCTGCAGGATTTCTTCCCGGGAAATATGCCCTCTGCAGAAATCTTCGGCGATTTTCATTTCATGAGCAGAATAAGTGAATCCTTCCATTTCCATGGAGGCAAGAGCATTATCAAATGCCTTATTTTTCTCGACGACTGACATGGAAAACCTCCCGAAATTCAGTGTATATGCTGACTCTATTGTACCATAAAATCCCGGTTAACAGGGGTTTTCCGGAAGAGGAGAGCATATAAAAGAGTTTTAAGTGAAAGCGGAAAATAGTCAAATAGTTCCGTAGAAAAAGCCTTCTCTGCTTTAAACAGAGAAAGCTTTTTTAATTAGGAAAAGAGTGTGCTTTCTAATACAGTAACGGCCGAACCGCCGATCAGACATCGGTCTTTTTTTATAGAAACGAATAAGTCGCCTCCGCGTCTGGACGCCTGTCTGGCTGAAAAAGAGGATTGATGCAGGCGCTTTTCCCAGAAAGGAGCCAGACCGCAGTGGGCGGAGCCGGTGACAGGATCCTCTTCTATGCCGAGCGCGGGATAAAAACAGCGGGAAACAAAATCGCATTCCTGCCGGCTGCCTTTGGCTGTTAAAATAACGCCGCGTGTATCCAGTTCCAGAAACCGCCGGATATCGGGTTCCGCCTGAAGAACGGTTTCTTCATCGGTCGTTTCCACGATATATTCCAGTCTGTTTTTTTCTATACTTACAATAGGAACGGCCAAACTTTCGGCCAAAGTCTCGGGAACCGGGCAGGCAGAAGGGGTTTCTACCGGAAAATCAAGGATAATCCGGCCCTCGTTGTAAGTGGCAGACAGCCGTCCGCTTTTCGTTTGGAAATGCAGTGTCTCCTCAGCAGGAACCGAAGCCTTCTCCCATAAAATATGAGCAGAGGCGAGCGTGGCATGTCCGCACAAATCAACTTCCGACGAAGGGGTGAACCAACGGAGCTGATAATAGAAGGGCTTCTCTTTAACGAGAAAAGCGGTTTCTGATAAGTTCATTTTCATAGCAATATTCTGCATCCAGGCTTCTTCGGCCGGCTGCTCAAGCAGACAGACAGCTGCCGGATTCCCGGAAAAAGGTTTGTCTGTAAAAGCATCTACTGTATATATTTTCATGTGTCCTCCTTGTTTTGCGGAAAAGTTAAAAAGGTCCCCATCCGATCAGAACGCCGACGGTTAACGTGATCACTGCTATACCGGCCCAAATACAAAATAGAGGAAAAACCCATCGTGCCCATGTGGTCCAGGGAACGCCTGCTACGGCCAGGCTTGCCATTAAGATGCCCGAAGTAGGGAAGATAATGTTAGTCAGGCCGTCTCCAAATTGAAAGGCTTGTACAGCCACCTGGCGGGTCACGCCAATCATATCTGCAAGAGGCACAAGCATTGGCATAGCAATCATAGCCTGGCCGCTTCCGGAATTCACGAGAAAATTGAGCACCCCGTTCGCACCGAACATACCAAGCGCCGCAAGAACAGGTGGCAGGTTCTCCAACGGTACAGCGAGGCCGTACACGATCGTATCAAGCACGGTACCTTCTTCAAGCATAACGATAATAGCACGTGCCAGTCCGACGACAAGAGCACCGTAGGCAAGCTTCTGGACCCCCTGTAAAAAGGTGATGGCAATCGTATTATAGTGCATGCCAGCGATAATACCGCAGCTCAGCCCGAGAAAGACGAAAAATGCAGCCATATGGTCAATTGTCCAGCCAAGTTGAATTGAACCATAGACAAAGAAAATAAGGGCCGCTCCGATAAAGAAGAGCATCGCTTTATGACGACGTGTGAAGGGAGCTTCCAGCCCTTCCGTTTCTTCTTCTTCGTATACATTCATTAAACTTTTGGAAGGGTCCTTAAGAATTCGTTTCGTGTACCGCCATATGTAGAAAATAGTCACAGATAAAATCAATACAAAAACAATGATGCGAAGCAGCAAGCCGGAAAACAGCGGCAGGTCGGCAATGTCCTGGGCAATGCCAAGCGTATACGGGTTAATAAAACCTACATTAAATCCGGCGAAATTAGCGCCGAACGTAATAGCAACGGCAACGATAGGGTCAAGCTTTAATGTACGTGCAATAATAACGCCGATTACGACAAAAGCGATGACGGCGTTTGCTACCGCGCCCACCGCTCCTCCGAGCGCAAAAATCGTACAAATAGAAGCAATCATCCAGAATTCTTTTCCCTGGGTGAGAGAAAACGCACGGTTGATTCCTCCGCGCAGAGCGCCGGAGCGTTCAATGATTTCAAAAGCACCACCGGTGAAGAGTACCATGAAAATAATGTCAGCTGATTCGACCATTCCCATCTGTATCGCATAGAAAAAGTCCATAATACCTACACTTCCGGCTTCGCTGAAAGAAAAAGTTCCCGGTATGACCCGCTCGACGCCATCGACGGTTTCCCGTTCAAAGGAACCGGAAGGAAGCAGGTAGGTTAAAAGAAAAGCAAACAGCAGCACGCCAAATAAGATCACATATGTATCAGGCATTTCCCATCTTTTTTTAGGGTGGTGTGCTGGTTCATTCATAATAGACCTCCTCTGTATTCAGAATATAACAACAGAGTATATAGGAAAAAACAGAAGATGACAATGGACATATAAAAACCCCCGGCCTTCTATAAAGAAAGACCGGGGTACAGCTGTTTATTCTTTTTTCGACTTAAGCTTTTTCGGTTCTTCCAGGCTGATAATCGCAGTGACGAGAAGAGGAAGTATAATCAAACCGAACAGCAGAAGCCCTGTAACAACACCGGTACCAACCTGCATCAGGGTTAAGACGCCGGATGGAATCATCGCTCCGAACGTACCGCACAAAATAATAACAGCTGTAATAATAACAGTTCCCATTTTAATCATTGCCTGCATCATGCCTTCACGGACGCCAAGACCGGCTTCTTCCTGATACCTGTCAAAAAGAAAGATAGAGTAATCTACGCCGAGGGCAATAAGCATAATGAAAGTAAAAAAGTGAACGGGCCACATAATGCCCGGGTAGCCAAGGGCGTTGACGAATATCATTTCTGTAATCCCCATTGACGTATAGTAAGTGAGCAGGAGAGCTCCAAGTATAACAATTGGTTTAAATAAAGAGCGCAGTAAAATGGTAAGCACCACAAACAGTCCAATTAGAATAATCGTAATGGTGTGGGTAAAGTCTGCGCTTGAAATTTCCTCCAGATCCGCATTGGAGCTTGAAACGCCGCTGTAGGAAATAGAGGCATCCTCAAATGGTGTCCCCTGCACCTGCTGACTGACCAGCTGCTTAATTTCTTCAGCTGCTTCAATAGCTTCCAGTGAGTAAGGGTCATCAGTAAGGCTGACACTCAAGGTCATGCCTTCCTCGGAATCAAAAATATAGGTGTCGAGGGACTCCTGAAAATCATCGTTATCGAGGAATTCTTCCGGTACGAACACGCCGGTTCCTCTAACATAAGACGCTTCAGAGATATCCTGTGTGAACGCCTCGGCTTCTTCGAGCCCGGTATTCACTTCGCCGAGTCCGCTATTGGCCTGCGCTATGCCGTCCTGAAGCTGCTCGATCCCGGAAACCAATCCACCGGATCCTTCTTCGAGTGTACCGGCTCCTTCCTCAAGTTCTGCTGTGCCGTCTGCGAGCTGTTCATTTGCAGCTGTAACCTCTTCCAGGCCGGCTTGAATTTCGCCTAACGCCGCAGAGAGTTCACCGGCTCCTGCCGTTAGTTCATTGATTCCGTCACTTAACGCATCCAGCTGTCCGGAAGCCTGTTCCTGCTGGGCGGTAAGCTGTTCATTTCCTTCAGAAAGTCCGGCTTCCACTTCAGCCAGTGCAGCCTGAAGCACAGCTGTCTGTTCAGCGACAGCGCTAATTTCTTCCGGCGATTGAGCCTGCTCGAGCTGGTCTGGTATGGCAGCAAGCTGCTCATTGATCTCGTTTAAGGCTGCTACCGGTTCATCGAGGGAGCCGCCGGCTGCTTCCCGGCCTTCCGGAAGTCCGGCTTCAATGCTTTCCAGTCCGGCTTCGAGTTCTTCTGCCCCGGACTGCACGTCGCCGAGGCTGGCTGTAATTTCATTCAAGCCGCTGTTTACTTCGGTAAAGCCTGCGTCGAGTTCGGACAGGCCGCTTTCAAGTTCGCCGAGTCCGGCTTCTATGTCCGAAGCACCTGAGCTCGTTTCATCAAAGCCGCTGTCTGCGTCAGTCAGGCCTTCTTCAATATCGGAGAGGCCGTCACGGGCTTCCCGAAGTCCTTCCGATACGGTTACCATCTGGGTATCAACATACAGCTCATCAATAATAGAGCCGGCCGGACGCGTCACGCTCCGAACCTCTGAGACGTCATCGGATTCCGCAATCGCGGCAGATAACGCTTCTGTGTAGGCCATCGTTTCTTCATTGATCAGGTTGTCTTCTCCATCAATAATAATTTCAAGAGGCAGTGCCTGGCCTTCCCCAAAGGCGTCCGCAATCACTTCAAGTCCGTCCAGCGACTGTGTACCGCCGCTGATTTCGTCTGTATTATTATAAGAAGTATTGTTGTCATACGTTAAAATAAAGGGAAGCGTAATCGCCGCTACAATGAGCAGCGAAAGCACGGGCCGGAAAATAGAGAGTCTGCCAAGCTGCTTCCAGAGCTTGTTATGGCTGTGGGAGGCCGGTTTTTTAGATGGCCAGAACAGTTTTTCTTTTAAAACTGCCATGAAAAAGGGAAGCAGCAGATAAAGAACAAGTACTAATATAAAGACACCGATCGCTACACTGACGGTAGCCTGGTACATGGCAAATTCAGCAAATCCTAAAGCTGCAAAGCCGACAAAAACCGCGAGCCCGCTGAAAAACAACGTCTTTCCGGCAGTTTTGTATGTGTGGATAATCGCTTCATGTGTGTCCTTACCAGATGCCAGCTCTTCACGGTACCGGCTGAGAAGCAGAATACAATAGTCGGTTCCTATACCAAACAGCACGGCAACGAGAAATACCTGTGTATAGGTTGTTACCGGAAAACCAAACCACTCTCCTAAAAATCCAACAACTGACTGACTTAATAGAAAAGCAATGGCAACAGAGAACAGCGGAATAAGCGGGGCCACAAGCGACCGGAAAACAAGCACGAGCAGCGTTAGAATAAGCAGCACGGTAATAACTTCCGTGCGTTCAAGACCCTCCTGCGTCTGTTCGTCTATTTCATGACTGATAATAGAGTTGCCGGTGATGTAGGAATTGGTTCCTGCAGGAGTAGTCAGCTCCTCTATATCATCAGAAGCAGCGATGGACTCATCGCTTCCTCCATCAATGCCGATCGGAATAAGTACGACATTTTCGTCTTCAGAAACGAGCTGTTCCCGTGTGTTTTCACTTTCCAAAGGATCAGTTACGCTGCTGATGTGCGCCACCAGCTCCTCGTTTTGAATATCTGCAATGTACTGGGCCAGCTCTTCTTCCTGCTGCCCGGTTATGGCCTCTTCCCATTCAAGGACGATACTGATGGTTTCGCCGCTTTCTCCCTGGGCCTCCAGCACATCGCCTGCAATCTGAGAACTCATGTCAGAAGGAAGCTGGAACCCATCCTGTTCTCCAGCGATGTCCGTTAAACTCGGTGATATAAAGACAGATACCACTGTAATAACGAGTAAAAGAGAGGCAATAAGCCATCTGAATTTTAATATAGTACGCATGGATAGACCCCTTTTAGATAGTAGATTAGTTTTTTTGGAAAATATCTTTTACTTTTTCGAAAGTAGCAATAAGCTGGTCGAGCTCTTCGTCTTTAATGTCACCGAGCAGGTGACTTAAGTATTCATCTACCTGCGTGGATATTTCAACGTAGGCTTCTGTTCCCTGCTCCGTCAGCTTAACGTGCTTGACGCGCTGGTCTTTGTCTTCTTGAATCAATACAATATCGCCCCGGTCGCTCAGCTTTTTCAAGCGGTTGGAGATGGCACTTTTATGGATGCCAAGCATCGACTGCAGTTCTTTTGACGTTAACGAATGATGGGTATGAAGAAGTTCGAGCACTTTCATCTGCTCAATGGAAAATTCCCCCTGGATTTCATAATTAATGTGCTCGTATACTTTATTTTTTCCGTAGACCATGACATCACTGAATAATTCGGTTGCCCGCTGAAGCTTTTGGTTCATAGTAGTATACCCCCTAAACTAAAAGAAGTTTACCCCATAAACTTCTTTTAGTCAATAAAAAGGCCACCCTTTTATAAGGTGGCTCAAGGCTTGCTGTTTTCAGAGCTTAAGAGTGGCAGCAGCGATCCGCTTGACCCCTCTGACTGCAGATAGATCCTCTGCCAGCTGGAGGGCAGCCCGGTCTTTTGCTTTGGCTTCGACCATAAAATCGACGGACGTATTTAATTTCCGGAGCTCTTTCATCATTGGGTCGAGAAACGTCGAATCCACGTAATCCGCATGACTGCGGAATTCTTTTTCCGTTTTCGGAGAAGAGGCATGAATTTTGGGAGGGAGGCCGGTCCTGTCCCAGGTGTTGAAAAAGCGTGGAAGAAGCGTGCTCAATTTTTCATCATCGCTGTGATTGGCAGCAAAGTGATGGTAATCAAACATTAGAGGAATGCCTTCTTTCTCGCAGATATCAAGTACTTCGGATGTGGTATACGTTTTATCGTCGTTTTCAAGCGTCATCTGCTTTTTGATAGGCAAGGGAAGGCTTTTAATATTTTCATGAAACCGTTCAACGGCGGCTTTTTTATTTCCATATGCTCCGCCAACGTGAAGGTTAATGTAGGTGTCTTTTTCTATTCCCATCGCTTTGGTCATTTCATAGTGATATTCCATGTCTTTTACAGCGTTTTCCGTTACTTCCGGTTTATCGCTTGTAAACAGTGTAAATTGATTGGGATGAAAGCTCGGACGGATGTCGTGTTTTTTTACAAGGGTGCCAATTTCTTTATACAGATCTTTGAACGGTGTGATGTAATCCCAGGCTGCCTCTTTATGGGTGGCAAGAGGCACAAGCGAAGAGGAAAAACGATACAGCTTGATTTCCTGAGCTGCGTTATAATGAAGCATACGGATGGTATTTGTTAAATTTTTTTCGACAGCCTGATGCAGTTTATCTTTTCTTTCAGCAGGGGACCAGGCTTTCCAACGGGAAAGTGTCACGGTGCTTGCGGGGGTCGCCTCCCACAGATGAAGCGCCTGCGAGACATAACCAATACGAATAATCATCGTAAAAACTCCTTTAAGGATTATAGTGGAAATATTTTCATGAATGTAATAGCATGTACCAATAGCGTAATGAACACAGTATTTCCTCTATTCCCTATCAGGGGAAAAGATAACAGCGCAGGAAAGAACACAGAAAAAATAAAGGAGTAACGATAGTGTTAAAAAAAAGATGGATAGCTTTAACAGCCCTGCTGCTGCTTGCCGCAGGGGCATATTCCCTCTACCATCTGGTCTACAAAGGCGATCCGGAAGAGCAGAGACAGCAGGAAGACCAGCTTGCAGAAGAAGAAACCCAAAGAGGGGATTATATGGATTATTTTGAACAACAGGCACAGGAAAATGGAGAACTGCGGGTCGCTGTAATCGGCAGCAGTGTGGCCAGAGGAATGGGGGCAAGTTCCGCTGCAACCAGCTGGGCCGGGCTGCTGAAAAGCGATCTGGAATCAAGAGAAGAACTGCAGGAAACGACAATTACATTTGGTAATTTTGGAATGAACGGGTACAAAGCGAAAGACCTGCTTGAAGAAGGTGTAGTAGACAATATGATTCAGGCCAGACCGGATTTTATTGTATTTGAAACAAGTGTGATTAACAGTTACCGGCAGGGGGAAGCTCTCGATACAACGATCGATTCCATTGATACCTTAATGAAACAACTGGAAACAGAGCTGCCGGATGCAGAGATTGTTGTTATGTCTCCCAACCCGCTCGAAACATCCTCAGCTAATATTAGAGGCAATACATATTTAGATTATTTAACAGAGACACAGGATTATATTATAGAAAATAACTGGAATTATGTAGACAGCTATACAGAAATAGAAGCGCAGCGGCAGGAGCAAGGGTATAACATTGAAGACATTCTTGAAGACGGAATTCATCCAAATGATACAGGGTACAGCATGTGGTATGACGTGCTGAAAAGGTATTTATTTTAAAACCGAAAGCTTATGCTATACTAAACCCAAAACGCTGCCATAAGAGGAGGCTCTTCCCATGGTTAAGTCGGTGGACCGCGCACTACGAATGATATCTATCATCAGCAGATATAAAGAAGGGATAGGGGTAACCGGCTTAGCAGAGGAGGTGGAAGTTACGAAGAGTGCGGCTTTCAAAATCCTTACTACTCTGGTGGAGCACGGTTATGTAGAACAGGACAGAACGACGAAAAAATACAAGCTGGGCTACAAATACCTGGAGCTGAGTTCTCTTCTTCTGGACTCAATGGATATCCGTACGCAGGCCCGTCCATTTCTTCAGGAACTGGAAGAAGAGACAAATGAAGTGATTCACCTTGTGGTGATGGACCAAGGGCAGATGGTATATATCGACAAGCTGGAAGGGTACGAAACCCTCCGTATGCATTCAAAAGTAGGGAGGCGGGCTCCGGCTCATTGTACCAGTGTGGGGAAAATGATTCTGGCCCATTTGTCTTCTGAAGAAGTGGATCATGTGCTGCAGGTGCAGGGAATGGCTCCGCACACGTCCTACACTATTACTGATAAAGCAGCGCTGTTAAGAGAACTGGAAACAGTCAGAAACAGGGGGTACGCAGTGGAAGAGCAGGAAAATGAGCTCGGTATTACGTGCATTGCAGCGCCGGTGTTTGATAATAAAAAACGGATTACAGGGGCAGTCAGTATTTCCGGCCCTTCCATCCGAATGTCTAAAGAACGTATTCAAAAAGTCAGCCCGCTCCTAATAGAAGTAACGAATCGAATTTCTTCAAGATTGGGATATATTAAAGCGATATAGGACTTGTCGGGATGCTTTAGGTTCCCGGCTTTTTTAGTTTATATATATATACAATTTGTAAGCGCTTAAATTTGTATACTCATCCATATCTATTTGTCGGGGAGAATATTACGATAAAAAAAGAAGTAGAGTATGACAGAATTTACAGAAAATAGAGAAAAATGTTGATTGTAATAAAAGCGCTTTCATTGTATGCTTTTATTATAAAAAGAAACGCAGTTTCTTATTGAGAAACAATGCACTATATACTATTTTTTATAAAAATGATTACGAAGGGGGAAACACTATGAACACAGGTTTATTAGCATTACTGTCGCTGCTTCCTATTTTAGTTGTAGGAATATTTCTTGTCGGGTTAAGGTGGCCGGCAAGTAAAGCGATGCCGCTGTCTTTACTTGTAGCAGTGCTGCTTGCATTATTTGTCTGGGGGGTACCGGGAAATGTAGTTGCCGCTGCTTCTCTAAACGGTCTCATTACAGCCGGAACGTTGTTGTTTATTATTTTTGGAGCCATTCTTCTATTAAACACCCTTCAGGAAAGCGGAGCGATGCGGACGATCCGCCAGGGCTTTACTGATATTTCGCCGGACCGCCGTGTTCAGGTTATTATCATTGCCTGGCTGTTTGGCTCATTTATTG
Source organism: Sinobaca sp. TMA16-18 (assembly GCF_059510535.1). Classification (NCBI taxonomy): domain Bacteria; kingdom Bacillati; phylum Bacillota; class Bacilli; order Caryophanales; family Sporolactobacillaceae; genus Sinobaca; species Sinobaca sp. TMA16-18. Next base: position 170,906 of record NZ_JCAKFM010000002.1, read on the forward strand.
AAGGGTCAGCAGGGTTTGGAACGCCGGCGGCAGTGGCAGTTCCGCTTCTGGTAGGACTTGGATTTCCAGCGATGGCAGCCGTTGTTGCCGGAATGATCATCCAAAGTACGCCGGTTTCCTTTGGAGCAGCAGGAACGCCGATGCTTGTGGGCGTACAGACAGGGCTTTCCGCAGACGCCTCCATCACATCTAACTTTCTTGCCCTTACTACGGAAATTGCCGGACAGGTAGCCATTCTTCATGCGATTGCCGGATTGTTCATTCCGCTGTTTGTAGTGGCAGTCATGACCAGATTTTTCGGGAAAAACAAATCATTTGCCGAAGGTATTAAAATATGGAAATTTGCGTTATTTGCTTCTCTGGCAATGACTGTTCCCTACGTTATCGTAGCGAATGTGCTTGGTCCTGAATTTCCGTCTATGATTGGCGGACTTGTCGGTCTTTTGATTGTTATTACAGCTTCCAAAAAAGGATTTCTTATGCCAAAAGGTGATGACATCTGGGATTTCGACGAAAAATCCAAATGGGATCCGGAATGGACTGGAAGTATTGAAATTAAGGATATTGGTCATAAAAGTGGCAGCATGAGCATGGTAAAAGCCTGGACGCCATATGTATTAATTGGATTATTCCTGGTTTTATCCAGACAGGCGTTTCTGCCGTTTCAAGGAATGCTTCAGTCGTTAACGCTGGAGTATCCAAGTATATTTGGATCTGACATAACAGCAAGCTTTCAACCTTTATACTCACCGGGCTTCACGTTTATCGTTGTATCGGTGATTACATTTTTCATTCATGGCATGAACACCCAGGCTTACGCAAGGGCGTGGGCGCAGTCAGGAAAAACGATGCTGGCCGCTTCTGTAGCTCTCATTTTTACAGTCCCTATGGTGCAGGTCTTCCTGAACTCTTCGGGAGGCACCGCCGGATATGATGAAATGCCGGTTGTACTGGCAAACAGCGTTGCTTCGCTTACCGGAGAATTATGGCCGATCTTTGCAACCTTTGTAGGGGGACTTGGGGCATTTATTGCTGGGAGTAATACGGTAAGTAATATGATGTTCTCCTTATTCCAATACAATGTAGGTACGCAGATTGGTGTTAATCCAAACTGGGTGGTTGCACTGCAGGCTGTCGGCGGGGCAGCCGGAAACATGATCTGTGTGCATAACGTAGTAGCCGCGTGTGCGGTAGTAGGACTGGTCGGTAAAGAAGGATTAATTATCCGGAAAACACTGCTTCCTTTCTTCTACTATGCGCTGATTGCAGGTTCGATCGGCTACTCTATAGTATGGGTCGGAGAAAAAGGATTCTTTAATCTCGGTACCATCATTGCAGCGGCTATTGTATTCTTCGTTATTTACATTATCGCGACCAACAACAAAAGATTAAAGAACGACATTCAAAACAGAAAAGCTGTATCATAAAACAAAGAAGCAGCCGTACTCTCCATGTGAAAGGGGAGTACGGCTGCTTTGTTTATTTTCTTCGGTTTTTCGTGAAATACGTGACGTATATATATTTGATGACGAAAAAGAAAACAAGAAAGAAGAAGATAAATACAAGCGTATTCAAAAACCAGTTTACGTTCAAATCCACAATGTAATGCAGGAACAGGTTTGTTAATAGAGCGGATGCAAAGGCAACAAAAAACGTACTGTTCATTAAACTATCGTATCCCCGGGATTTATTCAACTCCGTCACGCTCCTTTATATGAAAGAATACTACTCTATACCCTATAAACAGAATGCGATAACCACCGTCCGTTTATTTTAGAAATTGAACATATGTTCGGTTTACAGTTATTTCAAAATAGCGCATAATCATAAAGGCAATACAGAAGCAGTTATGCCCTAGTAGCTCAGAGGAAGAGCAACAGCCTCCTAAGCTGTAGGTCACAGGTTCGAATCCTGTCTAGGGCGCCATTTTTTACAAGCAATTTAACAATTATCGCAATAGAAAAGAATAAAGCACGGATGCTTATAAAAAATAAGCTCCGTGCTTTTTGGTGAGGAAATAAATATTGCTGCTCTAAACTAGTTAAAGAGGGAATTTATTATATATTTACAATATAGTAAAGTGTTCATCAATCTTCTTCAGTAATCTCTACTTCTACCTCTTCAGGTTCATCTTCTGCAGGGTTTGGCATGTCTTCCGGCAGGTTCTCCTCCGGCAGAGCATCATCTCCACAGGCTGCTATCACAAGAAAACATAAGATGAAGAAACTGTGAACAGTCATTTTTTTCATAAAAAATACCTCCTGGTATATAATTACTGTATTTTTTATGCGCTGCTTGTATATTAATTGTATCATTATTCATATGGGCAATAAAAATGTTCACCTAAGGATAAAAAAAGCGGGCCTTTCATCTTTTTTGGGTGAGGTCCGCTTTTACAGTAATGAAGATATATTATCTATTTATACGAGAAATAGGGCAGGGTATCAGGCATTGGCACGTCTAAAGCTTAACGTAGCTAATAGAATAAGAATGACGGTAAAAACAAAAATAAATGCGATCTCCATCGCAACGGTAAGCGTGGTTCCGAACAGCTGAAGGTTGAGGCCCATCGCTTCCCGAATCATAGGGGAGAGGCTCTCCACATCTATCATTATTTTCTTCATCACATCGACACCGTAAGTAACCGGGTTGAGTTTGACGACGACGTCCATCCAGGCGGGCATATTGTTAATAGGAAACAGCGCACCTGATAAAAAGATCATCGGCATAACAAGAATCTGAACAATGAGCTGAAAGCCCTGAGTGGAACGCAGAAAGCTTGCAATCAATAATCCAAATGAAGACAGAGCGCAGGCGAGCAGAAACATAAATGGTATCACAAGCAGCAGGGAAGTGAGGCTGTAATCAATCCCAAGAAACGGGATGAGAAGAAAAAGCATGATTCCCTGAAAAGTAGCAATCGTAGAAGCGCTTAATACTTTTCCGATTGCAATGCTTACTCTTGAAATTGGAGAAACGAGTATTTCCTTCATATAGCCGAAGTTCTTGTCTTCAATAATAGATAATGAAGAAAAAATCGAAGTCATCAAAAGAGTCATCGAAACAATCCCCGGAAACACAAACTGCAGGTAATGAAAATCATCTCCGGCATCGGGCATACTACTTCCAATCAAGCTCTCCATCGTGCCGCTCATGCCTCCGCCAAAAATAAGCAGAAATAAAATGGGCATCGAAAAGGAGCCGATCAAACGGGCACGATCCCTGAAAAAACGGGTGATATCTCTAATCCATATTGCAAAAATACCTTCCATAGCTTTATGCCTCCCTTCTACTGTTTGTCAGGTTCCGTGCTGCCGATATTCCGTCCGGTAAAAGAAAGAAATACGTCATTTAATGTTGGCTTTCTAATGTTCAGCCGGGTTAAAGGTACATCCAGATTTTTAATGAATTCGGAAATAAAAGCATCACTGCTTGCTACTTTTAAATAGATCATATCTTCTTTTGTGGTTACTTCCGCTTCAGGAGCTTTTGCCTGAATTTCAAGAAGTGCTTTTTCATTGTCCTGGGTGGAAAGCTCAATAATGTCACCGCCCAGCGTGTTCTTTAAGTTTTCCGGAGAGTCCATTGCAATAATTCTGCCATGATCCATAATAGCGATCCGGTCGCTGATTTCCGCTTCATCCAGGTAGTGGGTGGTTAGAAACATCGTGATGCCTTCTTTTTCTTTTAAGCGGAGAATATATTCCCAGATATGGGCTCTTGTCTGTGGATCAAGGCCGACTGTCGGCTCATCGAGAAACAGCACTTTCGGATAGTGAAGCAGGCCGCGGGCGATTTCGAGGCGCCTTTTCATTCCACCGGAGAACGTTTCCACTCTGTTTTCTTTTTCTTCCACGAGGTCCACGATCATCAGCACTTCTTGAATCCGTTCTTTTCTCTTGGCACGGGGCACGTTATAAAACCGGCAGTGAAGCATCAGGTTTTCCTTTGCCGTCAGCTTCTCGTCAAGCGTATTCTCCTGAAAAATAATGCCGATGCTTTTTCGGACATCACGGCGGTCTTTATTCCCGTCAAAGCCGTTAATAGTAATGCTTCCACTTGTCGGGGCAAGCATCGTGCAGATCATGTTGATGGTGGTACTTTTCCCGGCTCCGTTCGGTCCGAGGAAACCAAAAATTTCTCCTTCCTTGACGTCGAAATCAATGCTATCAACGGCTTTTTTGTGTTTATATGTTTTGATGAGCTGACGAACTTCGATAATATTATTCATTCTGCCACCTGCTTCTGTTATAATTAGTTATGATATCATAACTAATTATTCCTCTTTTACGAAGGGAAGTCAATTGATCTATACAGAAAAAGACAGGAAAGATAAAATAGAGGTGCGACGATGACACTAACAAAAGAACAGCAGGCAGCAGATCGGCTGCTTGCCGTATTTCCGCTTATTAAAAGAAAGCTAATGCCCCCTATGCAGACCCTCCACTTCGACGGCCTGCATCATACGCATTTTATTATCCTGCGCATGCTTCAGGAAAAGCACAACATACGGCCGACTGATCTTGCGAAAGAAATGGGCATTCAAAAATCAAATATAACGCCGTTGTTAAATAAGATTCTTGAACACAAGCTGGCGGAAAAGCGCAGAGATGAGAAAGACAAGCGGGTCATGTATGTAAATCTGACAGAAGAAGGAGAACGTTTCCTGTTAGAACAGCATGGCTTATTTCATGAAAGTGTGGCAGGGAAACTGCAGTCTCTGGAAGCCGGCGACCTTGATAAATTGTCTGCCGCCGTTCATTCTCTTGAAGAAATATTACTGAAAATAGAGGAGGAGTAGCATGGAACAAGTGAAGCAGGATGGTATATATAAGTCGGTTTGTCCGCTTGACTGTCCGGATCAGTGCGGGCTGCTGATTCATAAAAAAGAAGGTCGTATTGAAAAAATAGCAGGCGATCCCGATCATCCGGTAACAAAAGGAGCGATCTGCAACAAAGTTCGTCATATGACAGAACGGCTGTATGATGACAAGCGCCTGACTCACCCTTTGAGGCGGACCGGTAAAAAAGGAGACGGCACCTTTGAACGTATTACCTGGAAAGAAGCAATAGAGGAAATAACAACGCGCTGGAACCAGCTGATAGAAACGGAAGGGCCGCAGAGCATTCTGCCGTACAGCTTTTACGGAAATATGGGAAACCTCAGCGCGGAAGGAATGGGGCATCGCTTTTTTCATTACCTGGGCGCCAGCCGCCTCGAGCGGACGATTTGTTCCACTGCCGGCGGCGTCGGCTATAACTATACGATGGGATCGAGCATAGGGACCGATCCGGAAGACACAGAGGAAGCGAAATTAATTATCTTTTGGGGGATTAATGCGGTCAGCACAAACATGCACCAGATTACCCTGGCTCAAAGGGCAAGAAAAAAAGGCGCCAAAGTAGTCGTCATTGACGTTCATAAAAACCAGACCGGCCGTTTTGCCGACTGGTTCATTCCTATAAAGCCCGGTACAGATGCGGCCCTGGCTTTAGGGATGATGCATATTTTATTTGCAGAAGAGCTTGTAGACCGTGATTTCCTGGAAAAGTATACGGTCGGCTGTGACAAGTTGGAACAGGAAGCGGCCTCCTACACTCCCGGAGTGGTGGCAGCTATTACCGGGGTCAGCATCGACGATTTATATGAGCTGGCGCGGATGTACGGCAAGGTGGAGCCGGCGTTTATCCGCATCGGCAACGGCATTCAGCACCATGACAATGGCGGTATGTGCGTCCGTACGATTGCCTGTCTGCCGGCACTGACCGGCCAGTGGTTGAAAAAAGGAGGCGGAGCCATTAAAGGCAACAGCGCCGTTCTTGCTTTTAATACAACCGCCATGCAGCGCCCGGATCTACTGGCGGATAAACGAACGCGCACTATTAACATGAACCAGATTGGTGAAGCGCTGGCAACAAAAACAGAGTCCCCGGTCCGGTCGATGTACGTGTATAACAGCAATCCGGCGCTTGTGGCACCGGACACTAATAAAGTGCATCAAGGGTTGGCGCGCGAGGATTTATTTCTGGTTGTCCACGATATGTTTGCAACGGAAACTGCCCGCTACGCCGATATTGTGCTCCCAGCGGCCTCCAGCTTTGAAAGTACTGATTTTTATACCTCGTACTGGCATCATTACGTCCAGATGCAGCAGCCGGTAATAGACGCTTACGGGGAAAGCAAAAATAATGCCGAAGTCTTCCGTCTGCTGGCCGAAGCAATGGCATTTGATGAGCCGGCTTTGTATGAAGATGATGAAGAGATGATTGCCCAGGCTTTCAGAAACACTGGAAATGACAGCGCGGCGCATGTTACACTGGGAAACTTGAAACAGGATCACTATATAAAAGCACAGCGCTCCGAAGCCTGGCTGGAACGTCTTGCTACGCCGAGTGGAAAAATTGAATTGTTTTCAGAGAAAATGGAGAAAGCCGGGCTTCCCGGGGTGCCGACATATCAGCCGCTTCCTGATGAAGAAGGGGATTTTCTGTTTATTCCGGCGCCCAATCACCATTTTCTGAATTCTACTTTTGCCCATAATGCGAAGCACACCAAACTTGAAAAACAACCTAAAGCATTTCTGAATGATAAGGACGCGGAATCTCTGGGAATTAAGGATGGGGATATGGTGCGCCTGTATAACCCGCGGGGGGAGTGCTGTTTTCCGGCATCGGTTGGAGATGCAGTTCTTTCCGGCGTAGTTGTCACGCAGGGGCTTTGGGCAGAAGCACCAGGTACGGCAAGGCGCGTGAATGACTTGACGCCGGACAGGCTGGCAGACATGGGCGGCGGAGCAACGTTCTTTTCCGGACGCATTCATGTAGAAAAAGCGGAAGTGTGATAAAATAATGGTTACTCAGAAGGCCTTCTTCGCTGGAGAAGGCTTTCGCGAACGGACAAGGAGCACGGATATATGATTATTCCATTAGATTTGGAAGACGCTGATACCGCACAGTGTATTTTGGAACTGCAGCGTACGGCCTATCGGATTGAAGCAGATATGATGGAAACAGATGATATTCCCCCTATGCGCGACAATGAGTCCGCTCTCAGAACGTGCGGGGAATCTTTTTATGGCTATGAACGGGACGGTATCGTGATTGGACTGGTCTCCTACCAGCTGAAAGATGGTATGCTTGAACTCTGTCGTCTGGTCGTGTCCCCTTCATATTTTAGAAGAGGCATCGGCAGGCAGCTCGTCCATTTTGTACTCCGCCAGCCTTCCTGGGACCTTGCTACAGTATGTACCGGAAGTGTGAATGAACCCGCACTCTCGCTTTATAAAAGCACCGGTTTTCAGGAGGCCGAGGAACTCGAAGTGTCTCCCGGGATCATCCTGACACGTCTGGAGCAGGCAAAAGAAGGCTCCGCGTGCATAAAGAAAACGTCTTAATGAAAGAAACAACACACGCCGCAGCAGGGCGTGTTTTTTTCTAATGCATACAGCAGGAAAAGTGTGGATACATGCTTTTATGGGAAGATATAATAGAAAAGACTTTCAGCACAGAAAGGAAGCGAATAATATGAAGTACCGGAGATTAGGAAAAACAAATTTAGATGTATCTGTTATTGGTCTGGGAACGTGGCAGTTTGGGGGAGAATGGGGCGTCGATTACAAACAGAAAGAAGTAGATGCCATCTTCGCCAAAGCGGAGGAAACCGGCATCAACTTTATTGATACGGCAGAATGCTATGGAGATCACTTATCTGAGAAATTCATAGGAGCAGCCATTGAAAATAACAGGGAGCGCTGGGTGCTCGCCACGAAGTTTGGTCATAAGTTTCATGATTTGTATGAGCGTACCCGCCATTATGATGCAGAAGAGGTGCAAAAGCAGCTGGAGGATTCCCTGAAAGCCCTGCGCACCGATTATATTGATATTTATCAGTTTCATTCCGGCGTGGATGAAGAATTTGATAATGACGCGTTGTGGACGATGCTTGATAAGCAGGTGGAAGCCGGCAAGATAGGGCATATCGGCCTGTCCATCAGCAAGAATGATAATACGTATCAGACAAAGCATGCCACACACGTTGGAGCCAAAAGCATGCAGATTGTATATAACCGTCTCGACCGGACACCGGAAGAGGAAGTATTTGCCCTCTGCGAAGAGCAGGATCTTGGCGTCATGGCCCGCGTTCCTATGGCAAGCGGTTATTTAAGCGGCAAGTATAAGCCCGGCGCGGTCTTTGCCGACAACGATGTCCGTCACCGGCACGACAAAGAAGAGACACGCCGGAAGCTGGAAATGGTAGAAACACTGTATAATACGGAAGTACCGGAAGGTGTTCCCATGTCTCAGTGGGCTTTGGCATGGTGCCTGAAGCACCCGGCTGTTTCCACCGTAATTCCCGGCTGTAAAAATCCGGAGCAGGTAGAAGCGAACGCAAAAGCTGCAGACTTGGATATTGTTACTGACAATCATCCGCAGGCTGTTTCAAAGTAAACGAAAAAGGTCCCGGCTGATGCAGGGATCTTTTCTTTTGTCTCAAACGGCGCTTTGCTTTTCTTCTAACGGGGGCTTCTGTATATTAGAGAAAGTACAATACATAGGTAAAGCGGGGTATTAGATGAGAAATACTGCTTGGGATCACTGGTTGTTTCGTTTTTTTCTAGTTTGGTACAGTATTGGTGTCGTTCTTCTGCTGCTTGATCTTGTGCCGTCCTGGCTGGAATGGGCCAACGCTGTTTATTTATGGGGAGCCGGACTGATCGGTGCTGTTTACCTGGCGAGAACCTACGGAACGGCGCTTGGTACTGTACTGGCAGTGATTATTTTCTTCTTTTCAATGACGCTGGAAGGGATCGGCGTCCAGTATAACTTGTTTTTCGGAAGCTACGAGTACAATTCTGATTTTGGAATTATGATTCTTGGCGTGCCGCTTACAATTGGTGCCGCCTGGGTGGCGATTGTAGCGACATCGCACAACATCGTAAAGTATATATACTGGCTGCTTCCAACAGCAAGCAGGTGGCGCCGGGCGCCGGGGTTTATTTTTCTGGGAGGTTTACTGGTAGTCGGCATTGATTTTGTACTCGATCCGGTTAACTACAAGCTCCAGGAATATTGGCTGTGGAATGAAGGAGGCTGGTATTATGATATTCCTTTTTCTAATTTCCAGGGCTGGTTTATTATTGGCATCCTCATGCATGCGCTTTTGTTCTTCGTCCTGCGCAATCATGCCGGCTTTAAGCTGAATCGTTCCGCCTACTGGGAACCGAGGGCTGCTGTTGTTTATGTCTTGATGACGGCGATGTTTACAATTCTTGCTGCGGCTGGAGGGCTGTGGCTTGCAGCAGCGATCGGCCTGCTGTTAATTGGCGTATGCACCGTTATTATCATTCAAGGGCATAAGCTGTCGCAGAGACGGCGCTTAAGCCGTGTCCGGTGATCAAGCTGTGAAACAAACAAGCAAAGCAGACGGGAGCCTGCTTTGCTTGTTTTTAATCAGCGTTGTTTTTTGTCGATCCAGCGCCTGTTCCAGCCATCCACCTTTTTTTTGGCAGGATAGATGGTGACAGCAAGCACTGCGAGAATAACAAAGGCTGCGATAGGCTGGCTTCCGAGCAGGAAAACAACGACGGCAAGAGCAGCCAGGAAATAAATAAATCCCAGAATTACGTATATAATGAAAGAATCCATTTATTTTCACCTCTTTTGCTGGGATTTTGAATTGCTGCGCTTTTTATAGAGCGCTGTGAAAACAGGAAGCATGGAAAATAAAAAAAGAACAAGAGCCCCGCCTGTCAACAGCAGAAGCAAATCTCTGGAAAGCAGCGAAAAAAGAGCCTGTTCATATGGATCGAGTAATAAATACGTTCCGGTCAGACACATTAAAAGAATGAAAGAAAGCAGAGGGAAAAGCAGCATCCGTAACATGGGTATTCCTTCTTTCCCAGTATGAATACCAATATTTTACCATTAATCGTGTATAAATACGTAACAGAAGTGGAGAAGAAAAGGAGGAAAAAAATGAAGCATAGTAAATTTAAGATCTTTCTCGTAGTCATCTGGATTCTGCTCGGCGTGTGGAATCTTGGGCTCGGGGCGGCTGTTTATTTTTTCACCGGCAATATTCTTTGGACACTTGCTCATGTTATGGCCGGAATTATGTTTTTAGCCGTCAGCGTATGGGTAAAAAAGAAGAATACGATATAAAAAGAAAGAAGGCCCGCCATGAACAGATATCCGGTTATTTTATGCTATCACGGCGTGACAGAGGATAAAAGCGAAACGGATGAGCTGGTTTCCTATATTGGTGATATAAAAGAACAAGTAAACATGCTGCGGGACAAAGGCTATATATTTATCCACCCTTCAGAGTTTGCAGCATGGTACGAGGGACGCCCCGCCGGCCCTCCACCGGCTGTCATTCATTTTGATGACGCTCTGAAAAGCATGGACCCGGCCGCGCAGTGGCTCATACAAGAAAAGATTCCCTTTGGTGTTGCGGTTATTGCTTCAAGACAGCGAAAGCGCGTACCGGAAGAAGGGTACTTATCGTGGGCTCAGCTCGCAGCCTATGTGCAGAGCGGCTGGACTGAACTGCTGCATCATACGTATGATGCCCATCATTATGTATTAAATAAAGAAGAGGGGACAGCCGCAGGGGTGCCTTTTCTGGAAGGACCGCCGTGGATGGAAGACGGAATTGTGATTTGGGAAGAAGAGGCAGAAACGCCGAAAGTATATGAACGAAGGCTGGTGGAAGACTCATTGGCCTTTCCTCTGTTCGGCACGGATTTGGAAGCGAACCGGCCCATTGAATCCTCCATTACCTTTCAACCGGTGGAAACTGCGGATGTTCAGGACCTTACCCTATTTGCCTGCGGGCATGTCGGAAAGCCTTACGAGGCAGAGGTGGAGATACGGATAAATGAAACATCCGTATTTAAGGGCCCTCTTTCACCGGATTGGACGGAAAATGACTGGACGGTGTTTTCTTTTAATGAAAACATAAAAGTAAAGCACGGAGAAGAGACGACCGTCCGCTTTATTACCAGTAGTCAAGGCACCGGTATGTTTCGTGCGCATGCGAGGCTCAATACCAAACAAAACAGCACCGCCTTTAGTACGGACGTGTCCGCGGACTTCACAGCCGGTAATCCCTGGCCGGTAAAACTGTTAGGGATACTCGGCAGCGGCAAAGGTTCGCCGATGAACGACCGGAATTATCAGCAGCTGATCCGGGAAGATATGCAGCGTTGGACTTCTGCAGTGGAAACGTACCTGGACGCAGAGTGGATTTGGCATGAAGGAGAAATAGAACAAAAGCATCCGATCGAAAAAGGCACAGCCGGCACAGATTCGGCTGGAGACACAATACAGGCTGTTTTTTCCTACAAAGCCCCGGCTGATTTCACAGGGGAGCTCCTACAATTCAACTGGGGCCGCCCGGAAGGCTCCTGGTATCCATTCAGAATGAACGTTACTATCCAGGAATTAGAGAACGGAACCCGCATGGAAGCCGCTTCTTATGTTCCCGGATGGGAAGAAGAGGAAGTGGCAATAAAACCATACAGGTTTCAGAAAGGAAGAACCTATATAGTAACGCTGGAAACAAAAGGGCTTCCTGCCGAAAAAGAGGGTTTTCTAACAGTAAGACAGGATACAAGCCCTTTTGTTTTTATGGAAGCGGCGGTACGAAACAAACAGCGGAAGGCGGATGGTTTTTGTTTTCCGTTTGGTGCCTACTATCCTCAATGGAAGGAAGCGGGAACCGCAGTACACCCTGTAATCCGGGAGGTTCTCGAAGAAGAAAACCTGCAGACGGGGTGGAGTGTTTATCCGGAACGCATTCGTCCCGAGGCAGAACCAGCCGAACCGGGACTGCGGCATGACCGCTATGCCCTTCCGAGGTTTATGGTATACGGAGATGAAGACAACGCGTCGATTCTCCGGCAGCTGGATGTTTACACGGGCGGCCTTTTCCATCAGAAATCGGAGCGGAAGCAAAAGCCCCCGAGGCAGATATCCATTGAATACGATGCAGCCGGAACGGCGGTGCTGCGGCGCCACTCTTTTGCGTATGCTGCTTTTGATACGTATTACTTTGAACATGACGGACACATTGAGCCGGGCCGCATAAATGACAAAGATAAGCAGGCGGCGAAAGACCATGGAGCGGCTGTATTGCTTGTGTTTTCCAATTTCAGCTTTGAACTGGATGAACCGGATGGAGCTGTGGCTCACAGCGTTCTTCAAAATAGATCTACTTATATTACTCAAATTGCAGAAATCTGCGAACAAGGCAGCTGGGACGGAGTCACCATTAATCTGGAGTGGGTGTATCCCGGGGACCGGGAGGCGATGAATGAGTTTATATCCGAATTAGCCTCCGTTCTTCATCGGAAGGAGAGGCTGCTGCATCAAACGGTTCCGGCTGTAACCGGTACTTCCTATGATTTGGAGGAATGGACCGGCTGGGCGGATTATCGATTTCTGGCGGAACGCGTAGATGCTTTGAAAATCATGTCCTACACGGAGGGGGTGGACGATGAGCCTCCTCAGCCCCACGCCCCGGATGCGTTTCATCAGAAGGTGTATGATTACGTGGACCAATCGATCAGAAAAAAAGATCGAGAAAAAATTCTGGTCGGTGTGAATGCGTTTGGCCGCATATGGACAAAGCAGGAGGACGGCTCCTTTCAAGGCAGGTATGTGACTACCCATGAAGCGGTTGCAGAAGCGGTTCTTCATAAAGCGTATATTAAAGAATACAAAGACGGGGAATGCTTCTGGGAAACAGAAGAGGCGGCCTGCTATTTTTCGTCGCCTCTTACGATAGAAAGGGCCGAGCGGACGGCACGGTCCCGGGGATATGGGGGTATCGGCATATGGAAAGCCGATGACGGGGACGTGCTGGATTATTTTCATATAAACAAAACCACTGACAAAAAGAAAAAGCCTTTTTATAAAAAGTGGCTTCCATGGTAAACAAAAAAAGAGAAGGCAGCGTAGCTGCTTTCTCTTTTTGTATCGTTATGATGCTTCTGGGTTGTTCTCTTCCAGATACGGCACAATATTTTCTTCGTAAAATGGAGTACTCAGTAGAATACGGTTTGTCCAATGCGGGTCTTCATCAGCCATAATTACCCGGGGGGCAAGGATATGAGTGCCTTCCATGCCTTGTTCCCTGGAAATATCTGCAAGCTCCTCAGAGCCTGCTCCGAACGGATAAGCGAACTCGGTTACTTCAATATCGAGTTCAGATTCAAGCACGTCTACACTTTTGGCAAGGTCTTCCGCAAACATATCATGATTTTCTTCATTTAGGAAAATAGCTTTGTCTTGATTTTCCTCAGCGAGCTTATGAAGATCATGGGTATGCGAGCCGATTGTGGCCAGTCCGCTGTCGCGGAGGGTTCTGAGGTCTCCCCAGTCCGCAAGCGGCTGGCTTTCAAAATCGTATTCGCCGACCTGGCCGGAAATAACAAATACAGTAAAAGGTATATCCCGTTCTTCGAGTATAGGAAGAGCTTCGTCTACAATACTTTTATCTGCATCGTCAAAAGAAATCCATACGCAGTTGGGAGGAAACTCCCCCTGCTCCTGATACTCACGAAGTTCATCCGGAGTAACAAAAGTGGCATTCTCTTCGATCATCTTATCGAGCTGATCTTCGAAGTCGTCAGAGTAAACCGTATACGTTGTCAGTTCATCAGAATTGGTCATCGTTTCGACGCCTTTAGTAAAAGCGTTGCTGTCTTTTATCCGGTGATAGTTCAGACCAAGACACCCGTCGTTGTTCAACGGTTCCTCAAGCTGGTGAATTTTTTCGCTTTCAGCCTGGTAATGGGGAATAAGAAATGCAGCCATTCCTCCTATAACCGCAATAACCAGAAGTATGCTCATTCCTTTTTTCAATCTCATGACCGCTTCCTCTCTTTAAGAATTTCCGTTACCGGACTTTTGGTAAAGGTGACATAGCGTGAACTTTTTAGTTTTTCTATATCCTCTTTAGACATAAGCTCCAGATCTGCCATGTCTTTTACTGTAGATGTTTTTGGATAGCTTCTTCTTCGTAAAGAGCCGAAACGGTGGTAATTGTATTTTCTCCAGATCAACAGCAAAGCGACCATCACGGCAAATGCAGCAAGCGTACTCAGCATGAATACCCGTATTTCGCCATTCGTTATTTTAAAAGTAATTTTTAACAATCGCGAATAGGGATCGTTAATATACAAGGCGGCGCTGATAAAGAACCAGGCGACCATAGCACTGTAAGCCCACAGCACCAGAGTCAAAATAATAGAGACAAAAGATGCCAGGTAAGACTGGCGGGACTGTATTATGAATCGGTTTTGCGCTGGCCACGATCGGGGCTGTTCCATGTAGCATATCCTCCTTTAAGACGGGACTTAATTGTTTTCGGCATAGCGGCTACAACAACAAATGCGTTAATAAACCAGTAGAAAATAGGGTACCAGGCAGCCCAGAAGTAATAACGTTTAATCTGGTCATACTGAGAGTCGATTCGTATCGAAACAAACAGTTGAATCAAGCATAAAAGCACGAGAGCAAATGATGTAAAGGTCAGCCAGATAAGCAGATCCTGCGGTGAGTTGGAAAACATAATCAAATAGAAGGTGACAGTTACCCACGCAAAGGACCAGACTGTGCTGATACACTGCTCGATATAAATCGGCCAAAGTCTGCGGTGTTTCCAGCTGAACATTAAGTACCAGTAACGGAACATTACTTCCTGGCCGCCCTGGGCCCAACGGACGCGCTGATTCCATATTCCCTTAACGGTTTCCGGAACAAGCATCCAGCACAAAGCACGCGGCTCAAAACGGATATCCCAGAAATTAGCCTGAAGTTTCCAGGAGACCGCAATGTCTTCTGTAATCATGTCGCGGTCCCACAGCTTTACGTCAATGAGTGCTTTTTTACGAAAGGCTACCACAACACCGGAAACGGTCATGATTTTTCCGATAACACGCTGTGTTCTTTTAATGGAGCCGATAATAGAAGCATATTCTACAAGCTGCATACGACTGAGTAGCGTATCACGGTTACGGATTCTCGGGTTTCCTGTAACGGCACCGACTCTTTCTCCTTTATGAAAGAAGTGACGGACAAGGTGGTGAATTGCATAAGGATCCAAAATGGCATCACTGTCTACACAGACAAGGTATTCTGCGTTGGAAGCATGAGCCGCCATATGGAGGGCGTTTGCTTTTCCTTTATTTTCAAGGCAGTCAATTACTCTTAAATTCGGATAATGTTCAACAAGGTCATGAAGGGCATCGCTTGTATGATCACTGCTTCCATCATTAACCGCGATAATATCAAAAGACGGATATGGAAGTTCGTGAAGAAGGCGTATCGTTTCCCTTATAGTTTCTTCTTCGTTGTAACAGGGTACTAAGATATTAACATGAGGCCAATCAATTTCATTTAAATCGAGCGGCTCTCTGCGCTCCCTGTACCAGGCAAAAATTAAGGCTCCGGCTATCCAGAATAGCGACAGTAAAAAAGGAGCAAGGAACACAAACGGGGACGACCATTGTATAAACTGATTAGATGATTCAAACCAAGCGGGCATTCGCAATCTCCTGTTCTTTAAAAAATTATTTATGAAACTCTATAACGAACGTAACGATAGTATAGACTCGTTCTTTATAAAACACAACAGGGTATTGTGTTTTTTCTGGGAAAGTATTTACATTTTCCTTTCATCACAGTGTGTACAACGATATATTTTATTTATATTAATTTCTTATAACGAACAAATTTCGTAAAAAAACCCTGGTAAGCAAGGAACAAGCACCTTTGAAAAAGGAATGGTATAATTATTTCTGGATTCGAAATATCAATTGAAGGAGCGATACTATGCAGCACGTAACATTGAATAATGGATTGAGCATGCCCCAGCTTGGGTTTGGAGTATGGCAGGTTGAGGACAATGAAGCAGCATCCGCAGTAGAAAAAGCGATTCAGACAGGCTACCGCTCCATTGATACAGCAATGATTTATAAAAACGAAAATGGCGTAGGCCGGGGAATTAAAAACAGCGGTATTAATCGTGAGGATTTATTTATAACAACAAAAGTATGGAACGCTGATCAAGGTTACGATAATACGATTCGTGCTTTTGACGAGAGTCTGGAAAGATTGGGTATGGATTACGTTGACCTTTATTTGATCCACTGGCCGACACCGGAATTTGATAATTATGTCGATACGTATAAAGCAATGGAAAAGCTGTATAACGATGGAAAAGTAAAGGCAATCGGCGTTTGTAATTTTGATGTGGATCATCTGCAGCGTCTGTTGGATGAGTGTGACGTTAAGCCGGTGCTCAATCAGATTGAATGCCATCCATACCTTGCCCAGAAAGAAGTAAAGGAATTCTGTGCCAAACATGATATTTTTGTGGAAGCGTGGAGCCCATTAATGCAGGGTGGAGATGTTTTGGAAGATGAGGCTGTGCAGAGTATCGCACAAAAGCACAGCAAAACGCCGGCACAGGTTGTTCTGCGCTGGCACCTGGAGAACAATTCTATTGTCATTCCTAAATCCGTTACCCCATCCCGGATTGAAGAGAACTTTGATGTGTTTGACTTCGAGCTGACTTCAGAAGAAATGCAGAAATTAAACGAATTGGACCGCGGGGAAAGAAAAGGACCGCTTCCAAGTGAAATGAATACACGATAATCATTGAAAGGCGCCTTCCCGGCGCTTTTTTTTTATGAAATAACAAAACGATTGACAATACATTATATTGTAACTATAATGGTTACAATGGTGGTGAAGAAATGATTAATACTCGATTCTCAGTAGCTGTCCATATTTTGGCTCTATCTGCTACGGTGCCGAGAGAGCAGCTGACATCTGAATATATTGCCGGAAGCGTAAATACGAATCCGGTCGTTATTCGCAGAATAGGAAGCATGCTGAAAAAAGCAGGGCTCCTTGAATCACAGGCGGGCATCCGCGGTTTCGCGCTGGCTGGACAACCGGAAGCAATCACGCTTTTGGATATTTATCAGGCGGTGCAGAAAGAAGAAGAGGCATTGTTTGCGATACATCCAAGTCCTAACCCGAACTGTCCGGTGGGAAAAAACATTCAAGGTGCTCTCGATACAGCTTTTCACAGCGCCCAGCAGGCAATGGAAAAGGAATTGGCCGGTTTAACGCTGAAAAATATTATGAATGATCTCTTTTCTTAAGAAAGAGATTTTTTTTACCACCGTAATGTAACAAAAATAGTTACAAACAGGAGGATGACAGATGAATATTGGAATTATTGGAGCAACGGGTAAAGCAGGGAAATTTATTACAAAAGAAGCATTGAACAGAGGACATAAAGTAACGGCAATGGTTCGGGATGCATCCAAAGTCGATACGGCCGATGTATCTGTAGTGGAGAAAAATATATTTGACCTTACAGGAGAAGACCTGGCACCTTATCAAGTAGTAGTTAACGCGTTTGGTTCCTTTGAAAGAGAACCTTATGTAAGGGCGGGGGAAGTGCTGATCCCGGCACTGCAGGCAGTCGATACTAAGATGCTCGTTGTAGGAGGAGCAGGAAGCTTGTACGTTGATAAAGATAAAACGACCCGGCTTATTGATACGCCGGAGTTCCCGGATGCTTATAAACCGATGGCCGGCGGCATGGGAGAGCTGTTGACGCATCTTGAAAAAGCAGAAAATATCACCTGGACGTTTTTGAGCCCCTCTGCCATGTTTGATGCAGATGGTGTGAAAACTGGTTCTTACGAAAAAGGGAAGGATCACCTGCTTGTAAACAAAAAAGGGGACAGCTATATCAGCTATCCCGATTACGCAGCAGCTGTACTCGATGAAATAGAACATCCGCAGCACGTTAACGAACGCTTTACCGTTGTAGGGGAAGCAGAATAATTCCCCGCCCCCCTGGGGGCTAATACATATGTTTAATGGTTTTGTAGTAATTGCCCCAATGCGGCTTTCTTCCATCAATGTCTTTAAAGCCGTATTCTTCGGACAGCCCCCAGCTGGAAAGGTGGCGGCCCGTTTTCGAAAAAACCTTTGGATCAGCGGCAAGCGAAGCTATCGCGCGTCCGACGAAAAACGGCGTCTCCGACTGGGAAAAATGCGAATCCTGAACAGCCGCATCCTGCCAGTTGCTTTCACTAACCCCAAAGTGATCCAGCATTTCCTCGGAGCGGAGAAAGCCCGGCGTGATCGAAACAGCAGCTATATTATAAGGGCTCAGCTCCTCGGACATCGAAGTAACGAGATTAATAATAGAAGATTTGGCTAGTGTATAGTAGAGATTGCCGCGGTAGCTGTAATCGGTGCCGTCCGTTATTTCCACGATCAGACCGCTTCGTTTTTTGATCATCAGCCGAGCGGCATAATAGCTTGTAATCATATGACTGTGAACAGCACGTTCCTGCATCATCAGGCCGTTGGAAAGGTTGTGCTTCCAGAAGGGAGTGTTCCATTCCGTCCATTTTTCTCCGCCCCAAATATCATTAACGACGAGATCGAGCCGGCCCTGCTGCTCGCGGTCTATTCGTTCAAATAAAGCTTCCACTTCGGAAACAACCGTATGATCCGTTCGTACCGGAATACCCTCACCGCCGTAAGCAGTCACCATTTCTGCGGTGTCGTCAATCGTTTCCGGTCTGTTCAAGTCAGATGGAGCGCCCCGGGTGCTTCGTCCAGTACAATAGACCGTTGCCCCGGCTTCCCCGAGCATGACTGCGATTCCCCGGCCGGCTCCGCGGGTGGCACCGGCAACAAGCGCAATTTTGCCTTCTAAAGCTTTCATTTTCTGCCGCCTCCTTTTTTATAAAGTCTGGGTACTAAAAAGAGAAAAGCGCAGTAATGACATTTATATACTATAACTATCCCGCTTTATAAATAAAAAAACAAGGCTCAGATATAAAAATCTGCCTTGTTTTTTTTATTATTTGGACTGGGCCATCTGCTTCATCAATTTCTCCATTGGAGGGAGTTTGGATGTTAAATACACTTCGACTCCAATTTGTTTAGCGACAGGCATGAGTATGTCACAGATTTCCGGATCAGCGGCTAAAATCTGGGAAGGGCGTCCTTTTAAATGGTTAAAAATAATGTTTACTAGTTTATTCTGCAGGTACGCTGCTCTTTTTAAGAATGGAAATTCTTTATGGTCAATCATTTTTTCGTTATTTGCGTTAAACCAGATAGAGCTTTCTACAAGCAGTGGACGCTCTTCTTCTTCGCTTTGAAGAGCATTGGGAAGTGTAAAAACACCGAGCGCAAGTTTTGTTTTAATCTGCGGCTGCTTCTGGAGGCGGGTCATTGTCCACTGGTCTACTTTCAACCCTCCGGTATAGCGGAGAGGCTCGTCTGAAGACGTAAAAGGAAGCTCGGTGTCGACCCATTCGCTGCCTGTATATAGACGGGCCCGGCGCTGTCTTTTAGACGTTTCTTCGAGGAAGTTCTCGTCGTTTCGAACGTGATCATCAATGACAGCGGCCTGTTCAAGCACTTTCGCCATAAATACGGCTTCCGAAGAAGTTAAAAACCACGGATAGTAACCCGGCAGCATGCTGCGGATAACGGGCCATTGCTGTCCTTCGCCAAAGGAAGCACCAGCTTCTTCAATAATGCGGGCATCGTCTGTTTCCAGGTCTTCTTGTCTGTCAAACGTTAGAATGATGCACTTTTGATGTAGTGCCTGGTAATTATTTCCGTGAAGAAGGCTGTAAAGAGCGTCTTTGCCTTCTTCTCCATGATAGACGGCAATCCCGTGCACGCTGGTGTTTCCTTTCAGGATGCTGCAGTAAGCTGTTTCGTCCGTCTGTTCATCCCGGACAATAAAGATTTCCTGGTCTTCGATCCGCTCCCATGGAGCGAGGCGATGAAATGTTTTTGCTTGTTCGAAGAGGTTTTTCCATTCGGATGCAGTTGCCTGCTCAGCCGAAGGAATACCTGGTACAGCAATGTTTTTGCTGCTGCCGGACGTCACGCCTTGGTTGGATGCTGCCTGCAGGGAGGCAAATGCTTCATTCAAGCGGTGTTTTTCTTTTGTTTCATTGAACTCTTCGCCGTGCTGTTCTAAAGGCTTTGTTACTTTAATGCAGAGCGGGTATGTTTTTTTTGAATCTGCATCCACGATTTTTTCAAGTTGAACGAGGTAGCCGGCTGCGCTGTCTGCGTCTGATTCGTAAAGCGCCTGGTCTTTTTCTTCTTTCAGAACAGAAGCCAGGGAAGCTTCGTGATCAAGCGGCGTATTTTCTATAGAAAAAGTATAAGAAGCTTTCTCTTCAAGCAGAAAGCTGGTCGCTATAATAGAATGAACATCGGCAAGTGGTGTTTGGCCGTCAAGCTGAACACGTCTCCAGACAGGAGGCTTGCTCTGCTTTAGTTGCAGTTTTAATTGATAAATCATAAAAAGAACCTCCATTTTGTTAATATCTATACTTTCTGGTCTTTCTCACGGTAAAATAAAAGACACACAGCATTAAAAATACCACAACCACCGGAGGTTCACAATGACTGAAAAGATAGATACGAAAAAAAGGCTCCAAACGAGAGAGTCTCTTATAGAAGATATGCGCTCCATTGGAATAGAAGAAGGGATGACGCTGATCGTCCATTCTTCTCTTTCCTCCATTGGATGGGTGAGCGGAGGTGCTGTGAACGTCATACTGGCACTGATGGATACGGTAACCGAAGAGGGCACCATTGTGATGCCGACCCAGACCCCGATGCTGTCTGATCCGTACGAATGGAATGATCCTCCCGTCCCGGAAGAATGGCATGCCCGCCTGAAAGCGGATATGCCGGGATATCATCCGGCTTATTCTCCTTCATCCGGTATGGGGACCATTCCTGAAACCTTCCGTACCTTTCAAAATGTCAGAAGAAGCAGTCACCCGGCGGTTTCTTTTGCTGCCTGGGGGAAAAACAAAGACGTTCTAATGGAAGGCCACCCCCATGATTTTGCTCTTGGAGAAAACAGCCCCCTCGGAAAGTTATACAAAGCAGGTGCGTATGTGCTTCTGCTGGGAGTGGAATTTGACAGCAACACAAGTTTTCATCTGGCTGAATACCGGATTACCTACCAGGATAAGATAAAAACAAGTCACCCGGTCATTGAAAATGGAGAAACCATTTGGAAAGCCCGGGAAGATATTGAATTCAGGGAAGAGTTATTTGTGGAGCTGGGAGCAGATTTTGAAAAAGAAGAGGACGTAGGGTTTGGCAAAATCGGCTCTGCCCATATCAGGCTTTTTAAAATGGAGGACTGCGTCAATTATGCGGTTCGCTGGTTTAAGCAGAAGGATAAAAAAACAAACAAAAAACAACAGAAAAGAAGGCAGTAGGATGAACAAAAAACTGTTTTCACGAAAGCGTCTGCTTATTGGAGCTGTTGTTATAATGACAGCTGCAGCCGTCGCATTGTTTGTATACCTGCGGCCCTATCCACCGGATGCTGCAGC
This sequence comes from Sinobaca sp. TMA16-18, assembly GCF_059510535.1. NCBI lineage: Bacteria > Bacillati > Bacillota > Bacilli > Caryophanales > Sporolactobacillaceae > Sinobaca > Sinobaca sp. TMA16-18. The sequence goes on from NZ_JCAKFM010000002.1 coordinate 192,337, forward strand.
CAGGGAAAGTATGACAGAATGGGCTGCCTTGGAAGAAGATAGCTGGATTGTATTTCAGGCAGAACAGGAACAGGGTCCTTCGGTTATTTTTTATCCGGGAGGTCTTGTGGAGGAACAGGCTTATGCTCCGCTGGCTCAGGGACTGGCGGAAGAAGGATTCACAACATACATTATGAAAATGCCTTTCAATCTGGCCGTGATGGCCCCAAACCGGGCAGATGGTGTCCTCGAGGAGAATTCGGACAAAGCATTTGTTATTGGCGGCCACTCTTTAGGAGGCTCTATGGCATCAAGGTATGCAGCTGAAAACGAAACGGCAGTGCAGGGCGTCTTTTTTCTTGCTTCGTATCCGGATGAAGGCGGCCGGCTCGATCAAACCGGCCTTCCCGTTTTAAGCATCACCGCCGAACAGGACGGCGTACTTAATCAGGGAAATTACCATGAAGCGGCGGCTTATCTGCCGGACACTACTGAGTCCGCGAACCTGGCAGGCGGCAATCATGCCGGGTTTGGAAGCTACGGGCCGCAGAGAGGTGACGGTGAAGCCTCTATTTCTTCAGCGGAGCAGACGAGCCAAACAGTGGATATCATGCAAAGCTGGCTGACCGGTCAAGTCGAGTGAACCAGATGATTTTGGGACATAGAAATGAATTCCCGAACGGCAAATGCCAGGTACTTATCTCTTTTCCAGATCATGCCGAGCTCGAGGTGTAAATTGGAGTCATGCAGAGGAATGGCAGCAATCTGTTTTTGGTGAATATCCCGGCAGATTCTGCTTGGGAGAAGCGCTACGCCAAGCGTTGCTTCGACCATGTCGACCATAAAATCTTTCTGCGAGCTCTCACAGACAATATTGGGGGAGAAGCTGTACTGTTCACACTCTTCAATAATCCGATCATACAAAGAGAAGTCGTTTCGGTATAAAATAAAGCGTTCGTCTGCGAGTTCCTCTATAGCAACAGAAGCACGGCCTTCGAATTTATGGCCGATAGGAACAATCAGCATTAAAGGATCTTTCAGCAGCTTTTCCATCTCGAAATTTTTCTGTTCGACCGGCAGGTTGCAGATCAGGCCGATATCAAGGGTTCCTTCATCCACCCCCTGTTTGATGGACTTCGTGCCGACCTCGGTCAGGAGAAGATCAATGGAAGGATGGGCTTCCTTATAACGGCTGACGAGCTGCGAAAAAAAAGCAGCCCCAATAATAGGCGGAATTCCGATGCGGATTTCGCCTTTTTTTAATTCAATAATGTCGCTTAATTCTTCGTTCATATTGTCAAAGGCTTCCAGTACTTTTTTGGCATTCACCAGTACTGCCTTTCCGGCATCGGTTAATTCGAGTTTTTTAGAATAGCGGTAAAATAAGGGCACGCCTATTTCTTCTTCAATATGCTTGATAGCTTTGCTTAGAGAAGGCTGGGAGATGTGGAGAGAAGCAGATGCTTTTGTGAAATTAAGCTGCCTGGCAACTTCCGAAAAATATTTCAAATGTTGAATATCCATGTTGTTCTCTCCTTTTAGAAATCGCTTTCTTTCTATTATAACGTGTATTCAATTCTTTTCTATAGCCAAAAGGCATAACACGTATTCCAGATAAGTATTTTTACAAAACAGCGCTTTCATATACAATGAATATAATCAGAAAATAAAATATATTATCGAATAAATTCCTGAAGGAGGAATGTATATATGCAAAATTACCAGAAAATCGGACGACTCCAGGTGGCTTCTGAATTATATGAATTCGTTAACAACGAGGCACTTCCCGAAAGTGGATTGAACCAGGATACGTTTTGGAAAGGCTTCGATGAACTTCTTCATGATTTAATTCCGGAAAATAAAAAGCTTTTGGAAACAAGAGAAGAGCTTCAGAAAAAAATTGACCACTGGCATAAAGAAAACGGCCGGGGGGATTTTGGAAGATACAAATCATTTCTTGAATCAATCGGCTATTTAGAGCCGGAAACAGATGATTTTAAGATCAGCACAAGCAATGTGGATGAAGAAATCACCAAACAGGCAGGACCGCAGTTAGTGGTACCGGCCGACAATAAACGATATGCGGCAAACGCAGCAAACGCTCGCTGGGGAAGCCTGTACGACGCTTTATACGGTACCGACGTGATCAGCGATGAAGACGGAGCTGAAGCCGGATCAGACTACAATCCAAAGCGTGGGGCCAAAGTAGTGGAGTACGCAAAGTCGTTTCTCGATAAAACCGTGCCGCTTAAAGGCGCTTCCCACACAGATGCTGTGCAGTACAGCATTTCAGGAAAGAGCCTGAACGTAAAACTGGAAAACGGAGATACCGTGCCGCTTGAAGACGAAAGCCAGCTTCAGGGCTACCAGGGTTCTGCCGATGAGCCGACTTCGATTCTCCTTAAGCATAATAACCTGCATGCAGATATTCAAATTGACCGCAGTCATCCGATCGGCAAAACCGATGGGGCCGGCGTAAAAGACGTTGTGCTGGAATCTGCGACGACAACGATCATCGACTGCGAAGACTCAGTAGCTGCCGTAGATGCAGAAGACAAGACAAACGTGTACAGCAATATTTTAGGCCTGATGAAAGGTACGCTTACCGCTGAATTTAATAAAGGCGGAAAGACGATGACGAGAAAGCTGAATGCAGACCGGGAATACACGTCTCTGCACGGTGGGAAAATGAGTCTGCACGGCAGAGCACTTTTATTCATGAGAAACGTAGGACATCTCATGACAACAGATGCAATTCTGGATGAAAATGGAAATGAAGTACCGGAAGGCATTATGGACGGCGTAATCACAAGCCTTGCCGCCAAGCATGACGTTCTCGGTACCGGCGAACTGCACAATTCAAGAGAAGGATCCGTTTATATCGTTAAGCCGAAAATGCACGGTTCCAAGGAAGTGGCATTTGCCAATAAATTGTTCGAACGCATTGAAGATCTGCTTGAATTAAAGCGCAATACGTTAAAGATCGGCGTCATGGACGAAGAACGCCGCACGACCATTAACCTGAAAAACTGCATCAAAGAAGTAAAAGAAAGAGTTGTCTTCATCAATACAGGCTTCCTCGACAGAACGGGCGATGAAATTCATACATCAATGGAATGCGGGCCAATGATCCGCAAAAGCGAAATGAAATCGTCCATCTGGCTTGGCAGCTATGAAAAATCAAACGTTGATGTAGGACTGGGTGCAGGCCTTAAAGGCAGAGCACAGATTGGAAAAGGAATGTGGGCGATGCCTTCGCTGATGGCATTGATGCTTGAACAAAAAAGCGGACAGCTTAAAGCAGGCGCGAACACAGCCTGGGTTCCTTCACCGACAGCTGCTACCCTGCATGCTCTTCACTACCATGAGGTAAATGTGCACGACGTGCAGGAAGAGCTTGCCGGACGAAATGAAGATCATAAAGATAACATTCTTACTATTCCAGTTGATAAACAGGCCGCCTGGAACAGAACAGAGATCCAGGAAGAACTTGATAATAATGCCCAGGGACTTTTAGGTTACGTTGTACGCTGGGTAGAACACGGTGTTGGCTGCTCGACGGTGCCGGATATTAACAACGTCGGCTTAATGGAAGACAGAGCGACCCTCCGTATTTCCAGCCAGCATATGACAAACTGGCTGCACCAGGGCATATGCACGAGAGAGCAGATTGAAGAAACGCTGCTCCGCATGGCCAAAGTAGTGGATGAGCAGAATGCCGATGATGCGGAGTACAGAAATATGAGTGATGATCCGGATCAATCGATCGCTTTCCAGGCTGCCCGTGATCTTGTGTTTAAAGGAACGGAACAGCCAAGCGGTTACACGGAGCCAATTCTGCACAGAAGACGCCGTGAAGTGAAAGAAGCGCTTGTAAGCGGAAGAAAATAACAAATAAAAAGGATCACGTGGTTAGTGATCCTTTTTTTACACGATCTATAGAAAGCCGGTACCTGCATCGTAAGGATCGGCTTTTCTTTTCAACATAGGTTGTCTGATATGTGATAACAAAGAAAGGAGACTGATTATGGAGGTGGAAAAAGTTCCCGCTGTCCACATTTCGGAACACGTTGCGGCCGAACTCGAAACCCAGATTCAAACCGGCACGTTCGAAGCCCACGAAAAACTGCCGTCCGTCCGAGAGCTGTGTGTCCTGTTTGAAACAGGAAGGTCCGCTGTACGTGATGCCATTTCGACTTTAAAAGGAAAAGGGCTTGTCTATGTGAAAAAAGGAGAAGGTACTTTTGTTTCTCCTTTTGATGCAGCAAAACTGTTTCGTTCCGGTGTTCTTCTTCCAGACCAGCAGGCAATTCAAGAGCTGTTTCAAGTAAGAAAAATGCTGGAAACGGAAATGGTGCAAGAGGCAGCGAGCTACCGGACGCCCAGGCAGGCAGACGAAGTAGCCGAAGCTGCAAAAGCGATGGAAGCAGCACTTGGTCCGGACAGCTGGGAGCTGGATTACGCCTTCCATCAATCAATCGCCAAAGCCGCAGGTAACACGATTCTTGTGCAGCTGATGGAATTTCTATCGTCCACGACAAAAAAAGCGATGATTGATTTTCATCTGTATTTGGCAGCTGATCCGGCTTCCTCTCAAAAAATTATTGCTCAGCACGCTGACATTGTCCGCTGCATTCAAGAAGCGGATCCGGAAAGTGCGCGTCAGGCGATGGTAAAGCATTTGTCGTACGTCGAACAGAAGATGCAGGAAAGTATTCTATGGGAAGATAAGGAAAGGAGTGTTTGATATGGAACTTGAAGAAGTGGTATCCCCCCAGCAGATAACAAAAACAGAGCAGGCCCACGCACTTGGTAATGGGGGCGATCATACCGTATATCCCGAAACAGAAGAAGAAATTGCCCGGATTCTAACCTATGCAAGTGAAAACCAGAAAAGTGTATCGATAATAGGCGGAGGCACCAAGCGGGGATTCGGCGGCACAAAAGACAATGACGATATTCTGCTTTCCCTTGAAAAATTTGCCGGCGTAATTGAGCATGTTCCCGGTGATATGACGGTTACAGTGAAGCCCGGGACAGTGATGAAAGACATTCAGGAGTTTTTGGCAGGCCATAACCAAATGATCTCGCTTGACCCGGAATGGCCGGAATATTCGACGATCGGGGGCATTGTGGCAAGCAACAACAGCGGCCCGAAACGGTTAAAGTACGGCTCTGCCAGAGACCATGTGATCGGAATGCGGGTCGTTTATCCGGATGGAAGGATTACCCGTACCGGCGGAAAAGTCGTTAAAAACGTCGCCGGCTACGACATGAACAAGCTGTTTGTCGGCTCCATGGGAACGCTCGGTGTGATTTCAGAGATTACGCTGAAGCTTCGTCCGCTTCCGAAACAGGAAAAGCTCGTACTGCTCTCCTTTTCTAAAGACCAGTGGGAAAAGCTTCGTCCGTTTACGGTAGGTTTTCTGGATTCCACGCTGGAACCTGTCTCGCTGGAACTGATGAATCCTGCTTTATCGAAAAAATTAGCCGGTATAGAAAGCTACACGCTCGCAGTTGCCTTTGAAGACGTTGAAAAAGCGGTCGCGTTTCAGGAGAACTGGCTGGCGGAAAACAAACCGGCAGAAATGAGCATGACTGTCATGGAAAAAGACGAAGCTGCTTCTTTTTGGAAGCGCTTCACGGAGTTATCACCTAAAGAGCCATCGTCCACTTCTGACATTAAAGCGTCTGTAAAGACAGGAAGTAAAAATATGGACGTGTTTCATTTAATGGTGGAAACCGATCGTCTGCATCAGGAGAGCGGAGCTTCCGTTTATGCGCACGGCGGACTCGGTCATGGTGTGGCAAAGATGTATATAGAAGGTCCGGAAAGTAGTGTCACGACAGCAATTAAGAGTATTCGGGAGAAGGCAGAAGCATTAGGCGGGTATGCTGTCATTACCCATCTTCCGCTTGCTGTACGCCGTCAGATCAGCGTATGGGGAAATCAGCCGTCCTATTTCTTTTTACTAAGCGGTATAAAAAAACAAGCAGACCCTGAGAAAGTATTGAACACGGGTCGATTTGTCGGAGGGATATAAAATGAGTATGGCAAAAGATTACACAATGGAAAAGCAGCCGGCCTGTTCGACAAAAAGCTTAAGCAACTATTTCCCGGAAGACCATCCCGATCCAGCCAAATGGGATGACTGTGTTCACTGCGGCATGTGTCTCGAAGCATGTCCCACCTATTTAGAAACCGGTCAGGAGCAGCACTCCCCAAGAGGGCGCGTGCATTTAATTCACGCCGTTGCTGAAGGGGAAATCAAGATGGATCAGTCGTTCTCGGACGCTGTCTTTACCTGTCTGGACTGCCGGGCCTGCGTTACCGCCTGTCCGGCGGACGTGGAAGTCGGCGGGCTGATTGAAGAAGCCCGGGGTCAGATCCGCCGGGCGGAGCCGCTCACCGGCTGGAAGAAAGCCTTCAGTTCCACCATTTTGGAAAAGCTGTTTCCACACACGAACCGCTTAAATAAAGTCGGCGGCCTGCTCCGCTTTTATCAGGGCAGCGGCCTTCAGTCCCTCACACGGAAATCCGGGGCGATGAACCTGATGCCTGATCATCTTTCCGGCATGGAAGCCATTATGCCTAACGTCGGTCATCCTGTTCGTGAGAAATACAAAAACATGCCGGTTATTCCTGCGAAGGGCGACGAAGTCAAAGGCAGAGTAGCCTTTATGACAGGTTGTATCATGGACGTCATGTTCAGCGATATTAATGACGCGACCATCGATGTTCTGACGCATAACGGCAGCGAAGTAGTCATACCGAAAAATCAGACCTGCTGCGGAGCGCTTCATGTGCATGCAGGCGATCGGGATTCCGGGCGCAAGCTGGCGAAGCAGAATATTGAAGCATTCAGCGATTCCGATACGGTTGTAATTAATTCAGCAGGGTGCGGATGCGCGCTGCAGGAATACCCGGAACTATTTAAAGACGAGCCGGCCTGGAAAGAAAAAGCTGAAGAATTTTCCGAAAAAATTCAGGATATTTCAAAGTACTTGTACGATACAGGGTATGAGAAACCGCAGACTGAAATGAAAACAAGAATTACCTATCATGATGCCTGCCACCTTGCCCATGGGCAGGGAGTAAGAGATGAACCCCGTCAAATCCTACGGGACATTCCAGGGGTGGACGTGGTAGAGATGCCAAATGCCGATACGTGCTGTGGAAGCGCCGGCGTGTACAACCTGACAAATCCTGATATGGCCAATGCCGTCCTGGATCGGAAAATGGAAAATATACCGGAAAATCTGGAAATGATCTCGATGGGGAACCCAGGCTGTATGCTGCAGATGGCGATGGGCGTACAGAAATACGGCAGAAGCGAGCGTATTGTCCACACCATTCAACTGCTGGACTGGGCTTATAAAAAACAAAAAGAAGAACAGCGGCAGTTACAAACTTCTGGAAAGGGGTAAATGGCATGCAGTTAATGAGAAGAAAAAAGAAAATCAGTGCAAACCAGGACCATCATATTGAAGCATTCTTTAAGATAGTCGGAGAAAAAGAAGTGCTGTTTGAAGATGTCGACATGCTTTCCTATAACTGCGATGGCTTCACGATTCATCAACATTCGCCGAAGGCCGTCGTGTTTCCAAAAAACACAAGGGAAGTAGCGGAACTTGTTAAATATTGTTCTCAAAACGACCTGCCTTTTCTGGCCCGTGGTGCCGGAACAGGGCTGAGCGGAGGTGCAACACCGCTCAATAAGGAAGTAATCATCAGCCTTGTGAAAATGAAAGGGCTGCTGAGTGTCGATTATGAAAATCGAAAAGCAGTCGTGCAGCCGGGCTATGTGAATCTGCACTTAACCAATTCCATTTCCAGTAAAGGCTATTACTACGCGCCGGATCCATCCAGTCAGTATGTATGTACAATTGGAGGGAACGTAGCAGAGAATGCCGGCGGCGCCCACTGTTTAAAGTACGGTGTTACAACCAACCATATTCTCGGCCTTGAAGTAGTCATGCCAAACGGAGACATTATTTCGATTGGGGAAGACGGCGTGCCCGACTCCCCCGGGTATGACCTGCTCGGCCTTCTTACCGGCTCGGAAGGGACGCTTGGTGTCGTCACAGAAATCACAGTTCGTATTTTAAAGAATCCTGAAATGAAGCAGACGGTGCTGGCTTACTTCGACCAGGTGGAAGACGGCAGTCGTGCCGTATCAGACATCATTTCCGCAGGCATTGTGCCGGCGGCATTGGAAATGATGGACCAGACGGCGATAGAAGGGGTGGAAGAGGGATCGTTCCCTGTCGGACATCCCCGGGATATTGCAGCGCTGCTGTTAATTGAAGTAGATGGAATTGCTGCTGGTATTGACGAGCAGATTGAAGAAATTCTTGCCGTCTGCCGGAACAATCACGTCAAAGAAGTGAAAGTGGCGGAAGACGACGCGGAACGCGGCAGATGGTGGGCCAACCGTAAGACCGGGTTTGGAGCGATGGGAGCCATTTCCCCTGACTATCTGGTCCAGGATGGTGTTATTCCAAGAAGCCGGCTGCCGGAAGTGCTGGAACAGATCAATGATATCAGCCGGAAGTACGAACTGCGTATTGCCAACATCTTTCACGCAGGGGACGGCAATCTTCATCCGCTGATTCTGTTTGATTCCAGAAATCCAGGAGAAACCCAGAAAGCGGTAGACGCCGGATCAGCTTGTTTGAAAGCCTGCTCTGACGCGGGTGGATCAATAACGGGAGAACATGGAGTAGGCATTGAGAAGATTGAAGAAATGCGGTTTATCTTTTCGGATGAAGAGATCGAAGCACAAACGAGAATCCGGGAAGTATTCAATCCGGGCAATTTATTGAACCAGGGCAAGCTCTTTCCGATGCCCGGCCGCTGCCTGGAAGTAAAAAAAGCTGTACAGTAACAGAACCCTAATAAATGGAGGCAGAATACGATGAAACTATGCAGATATGAATACCAGTCGAATCACTATTATGGAGAATGGACCGAAGAAGGACTTAAGCCGTTTAAAGGGGATCTGTTTTCAGGAAGAGAAGCAACCGGAGAAACACACGGGCATGCAGATGTTACCCTGCTGGCCCCTGTAGAGCCGGAGAAAATTATCGGCATTGGAGCCAATTATGTAGGAGACAAAAAAGATCTGCCGGATACACAGCCGGAGATTCCGGTCTTCTTTTACAAGCCGGCCTCCTCATTGATTGGTTCAGGAGCGGAAGTCCGCATTCCGGAAGGCGTGGATGAGATTAAGTTTGAATCTGAACTGGCTGTAGTCATTGGAAAGCGAACGAAAAACATCGAAGAAGATGAGGTGCTCGACAGCATTCTCGGCTATACGGTAGGAAACGACGTGACGGCCCCGCAGTTTTTCCATGAAGCCGGGCACTGGACCGTGGGTAAATCATTTGATACGTTTACACCGCTCGGACCGGCGATTCAGACGAATTTAGATCCGCTCAATGTGTACGTGAAAGCATTTGTGAATGGAGAAGAAAAACAAAACAGCAAATCCGATCTGATGATCGTTTCCCTAAAGCGGATGGTGTCTTATCTTTCCAAAGTGATGACGCTTGAGCCGGGTGACGTGATTTTAACAGGAAGCCCGCTTGGCGCAGAATTTGTGAAAAAAGGCGATAAGGTGGAATGTACGATTGATGAAATAGGCACACTGGAAAATACGTTTACGAAATAGTAAAAAGCCGCTCCTTTTAGAGGGAGCGGCTTTTTTATCATCGTTTTCTGGTGTTTCTTGAACGCATACGGGAGTGGTCATCACGTTCCCGTTCATCTTTGTCCCGGTTTCGCATTGTTTCTTCCTGGGCCTGTGTCCGGCCCTCCTGGTCTTCCTGCTTTTCTTTTGAATAATCCGAGCGCTGACCGTGCCAGATCAAATCAAAAATAGCCCGGCCGTTCGAGGGCTGGCCGTCGGGAAGGTAAACGGGAAGAGCGTCAAACAGTACAAAATAGAATACATAAAACAAGAACTGGTTCCAAAATCCCCAGTCCGGGAGGATTCCTCCTATAATCAAGCTGTTGATGGTAACAGCTACTATAATATTGCTCAGCATAGGAGAAGCATAAATCAAACCGTGCCAGAATTTTTTATCCGGGTTGATTTCATCGTATTCAAACCAGCTGTACATGAAGAAATAGCGGCGGACTTCAATCGTTTCGGTTCGGAACAGCACGGGACCGCTTCCTACCGTCAGTTTCTTATTGGTAGCGCCGAGCAGGCTCACGACTAAATAGTAGCCGGACTCCCGGATGATGGAAACGACAGGAAGGATCACAAGGGCGGAAAGCAGCAAATAAAAGAAATCAATTAATGTAAACACAAACAGTACAACTCTCTTTCCTTCTTCATTCTATGCATTATCTTAACATAAGAAGGATGGAGATTAAGAAACAGGGACGAAGTTTTCGGTAAAAATGTCATGCCGGCCCATTTCATGAAGACAGGAGACAGCCGCTTCCACAAAAGCAGGAGGTCCGCAGATGTAGCAGCGGGTATCTTCCTGCGGCAGGGCGGATTGAAGTGTTTCCGGCGTAAGCGTCGTTTCCGTTCCGAAGTGAGCAGAAGACGGGTGGTCTGCTTCGGGAGCTGTATACAAAGTCAGCGCCTGGGAAACGGGAAGTTTTTGGACGGCACTGCTGATTTCCTGTTGAAAAGGATGACGGCTGTGGTTTTTGGCAGCATAAATAAACGTAACAGGAGCTCTGTAGGAATCAGGCAGGGACTTTATCATACTGACAAGCGGTGTCAAGCCGGAACCTGCGCTGATGAAGGCAATAGGTTTGTGATCGTCCGTCTGAAGCACAAAGGAGCCATATGGAGCAGACAGCTCGATATGCTGTCCAGCCGCTGTCTGTTCATGCAGATAGGAAGAAACGATCCCATCTTCTTCATGCTTGACCGTAATTCTATAGCAGCCGGTTCCGGGAGCGTCAGACAGGCTGTAGGAGCGTACATGTATGTATTCTTCTCCGGGGATGTAACAGCGCAGACTGACGTACTGGCCGGGCAGGAAAGAAGGCACGGGGGAGGCGTCGGCAGGCTGAAGGTAAAATGACTTCATTCTGCTGCTTTCCTGTACAATATCGACCACCGTAAAGTCTTTATAACCTGTCCATTCTTTAGGTTCTTCGGCTTTTGTTTCGTATAATTTCTGTTCGGCCTGAATAAAAATAGCAGCGACGGTATCGTAGGTTTCAGTCCATGCGTTTAAAATATCGGGTGTGGCATTTTCCTGAAGCACGTCTTCCATCGCTTTGATTAAATAATGGCCGACGATTGGATAATGTTCCGGCTTCACGCCGACGCTGGCATGTTTTTGGGCTGTCTTTTCCACAAAGGGCTCCAGTACTTCAAGACGGTCTACGTAAGAGGCAGCGGCATGCAGAGCCTGCGCCAAAGCTTTTGGCTGGGCGCCGGTTGCCTGATTGGTATGATTAAACATGTTCAGCAGCTCCGGATGGGCTTCAAACAGCATAGCGTAAAACTTTGTCGTAATGGCTTCTCCATGCACAGCCAAAACCGGGGCGGTGCTTTTTACAATATCAATCGTGCGGGTGGAAAGTGTTCCTTGAGTCGTCATAAAATGCCTCCTTTTAATATGTATCTATAATACATATTAAAACAGTTCCTTATGTAAAACACAACGTCTCAAAGAAAACGTACGATTTTCGACAAACATAAGAAAAGCCTGCCGGTCTGTTTCACGTGAAACAACCGGCAGGCTTTTAAAGAGATATAGAACTGCTCTGATAGGCTTTCCAGCCCCCAAAGGAGGTGATATCTTTTCCATACTCAGCGACATCTGCCTCGCAGATGAAGCCGGGGGTGAAGGTTCCATCTTCCAATTCTACTTTGCCGATTCCAAGCGGGGAGGGAATGCCCGCTGTAAATGAGCCCAGCTGATCAAGTGGCATTCTCCATAACTCCAGTGCAATGGGAGAGCCTCCCTTTTCGGAACGAATCATGCCGGGCTTAGCCGGGGATCCCGGTACTTCAACCAGCTTGTAGCTGGAAGCGGACATTGTCTCTTTTACAAAATACGCTTCGTGGGAGATCATCTGTTTTTCAAGCGGAAATCCTCTCATATGCAGGCCGCACACAGCAACCATTACTTCCGGCCGGCTGCTGCAGCGCTGTATTTCTCTCGAGGCGCCAACCAGAAGAGAGTCATTATCCTGACTGGAAAATACCGTGATGCCGAACGGAAGGCTGTGATCTGCAAAAGGCTGGGGAAGGGAAACAGCACATAACTCAAGCAGATTGCAGTGGTTGGTATAGCGTCCCATGTCACTGTTCGTCTGAATAGGATTTTCCCTTACGTCGTTTCGGCTCCAGGTTCCGCCGGCGGTAGGCAGGATAAGTACGTTGTTTTGCAGCAGAGCCTCTGCTTTTCTCGTATAGGCCTTAAGCTGATGCCTGGCTTGAAACAACGCAGCAGCAGTGTAATCAGGATTCGTGCCGGAACGGAGTACTTTTTCGGTAACAGGCAGGAGAGCCCCGGGATGGGAGTCTGCAAATCCGCCCAGTTCCGCCCAGCGCTCTGCCACGAGCGGTCCGTCATATAAAACAGCGGCGGCATCTTCCATAAATGCTGTAGATACATACTTGATCGGAAGACCGGATTGTTCCAGTGCGGCCACCGTGCGCGTCCATGCCTGGCGGTATTTTTCGGCAAAGGGCCCGAAAAACGCCGGTTCTTTATCCGGGAGCAGGTAAGACTGCGGCTTTGTTTCTGATAAAGCAGGGGTGGACCGCGACCATGAATCTGTTTCATCGAATCCGCGAATAACCGAGTCTACGAGAGAGGCGTCTTCTATCGTATTCGTGAATACGGTTAGACAGTCGATGCTTGCACAGGCCGGCACGATGCCGCTCACAGGCCAGGCACCTAAGCTTGATTTCCATCCGACTAAATTATTTAAGGCGGCAGGCACCCGTCCGGATCCGGCCGTATCTGTTCCTAAAGAAAAGAGAGTTTGTCCTGCTGCGACAGAGACAGCCGAGCCGGAACTTGATCCACCGCTGATTAAATCAGGATCCCAGGCATTTTTTGTCTCCCCATAAGGACTTCGTGTGCCGACCAGTCCGGTTGCAAACTGATCGAGGTTCGTTTTCCCGACAGGGATTGCTCCTGCTTCGATCAAGCGGGCAGCGGCTGTGGCATGCTTTTCAGGTATATAGCTGTAGGCATCGCATCCGGCAGTTGTCGGAACACCGGCTAGATCAATATTGTCTTTTAAAGCAAAGGGTACTCCCCATAAAGGGGCTTCTTCTATCGGAAGCTCCTTGAGTCTGTCCAAATAAGGCTGAATAAAGGAAAGGGAAGGGGGAGTAATCCAAATGTGATAGGATTCCTCCTCGCCGGCCTGGCTTATCAGCTGATCAATTAGAGATTCCGGAGCTATTTGTCCGGACGTATAGGCTTTTCTTAAGGCAGCAATAGATTGATAAGCATGCATTAAACAGAAACCTCCTTTTTTTCGGTGATCCCTAAAATAGTTTGTCCAGGATGGACTTCATCTCCCGGCTTGATCGACAGGCCGGTCACATATCCATCACAGGGAGCTTCGATGATAAATTCCATTTTCATGCTTTCTTCTATAATAAGCGTTTCCCCCTGCTTTACTTCGGATCCGTCCTCGACTAATACTTTCCATACACTGCCGGGAATGGAGCAGGTGACAGGGGACGTCCCTTCCGGCAGTCCTTCAGCGGGCTGCTCGGTCTTTACATCCTGTTCAGACACGTATTCTGCCAGGCCCTGTTCCTTCCAGCGCTGTCGTTCTTCCTGGAAGGCTTTCTGCTGATGCTGTTTAAATTGAACAGCACCGGATTCTACAGTTTGTAAGTCTTCTATATACTCTTTAAGAGAAAACGTTGTTTCGGTAATATCTGCTTCAAACCGGCCGCGCAGGAAGTCCTCCCGAAGTTCGAGCAGTTCATCGGCGCTGACCGGGTAATATTGAATCTGATCAAAAAAGCGGAGCAGCCATGGCTTGCCGGGTTCAAAGCTTTTTGTTTCGCGGAATTTGTTCCACATTTGAATGGTGCGGCCGACAAACTGATAGCCGCCCGGCCCTTCCATCCCGTAAACGCACATATAGGCTCCGCCGATGCCCACGGCATTTTCAGGTGTCCACGTACGAGCCGGGTTATACTTTGTCGTTACGAGCCGGTGCCTTGGGTCCGTTGGGGTGGCCACTGGTGCTCCAAGATAAACGTCCCCGAGCCCCATCACGAGATAGTTGGCATCAAACACGACGTCTTTTACGCTGTTAATGCTGTCGAGACCGTTGATTCTGCGGATAAATTCCAGATTATCGGGACACCATGGTGCATCCGGCCGGACATTCTGCTGGTACCGCTCGGTGGCAAGCTGGGTGGACGGATCATCCCAGGAAAGCGGAAGTTTCACAATCCGCGATGGGATTGTAATATCTTCTAAAGCGGGAAGCTGCTTATCGAGTTCCAGCACTTTTTCACAAACCTGCTGGACATTATTTTCCAGTGGATTGATGCGGATCTGCAGAGAACGAATTCCCGGCGTCAGGTCCATGATAGGAAAATCCTCTTCCTGGCGGATTGCTTCCATCAGCACCTGCACCTGAAAACGAAGCAGCAGATCGAGCTCCATTTCCCCGTATTCGACGAGTACATTCTCATCCCCGCTGCAGCGGACCGTTATTGGAAAGCGTCTGCCTGAAGTTTCACGGGCAAGAATAGGGTAATTCGGATCAAACGAATGTTTATCAAAAGATAGTACAGGTAAAGTATGGGAAGATTCTTCTTGAAGCGTCTTCAAATAGGCTTCCTGTTCCAGGCGGAGGGTCTCTGCCTGATCAAGGGTTAACAGCTGAAAGCGGATTGTATCTCCGGCATGAAGCTGGCCGATTTTCCAAAATTCTGCCGAGGCTGTTGTGACAGGACAGACAAATCCGCCGAGGCTCGGGCCATCCGGGCCGAGGAGAATAGGCATATCTCCTGTAAGATCCAGTGTCCCTACCGCGTAAGCATTATCATGAATGTTGGAAGGGTGCAGTCCCGCTTCGCCGCCATCTTCTCTTGCCCATAACGGTGCAGGGCCGATCAGCCGGACCCCGGTTCTGGAGCTGTTAAAGTGTACCTCCCACTCGGTGTCTTCAAGCTGCTTTAAGTAGGCTGGAAGCAGGAATTCCTCCGTGCAGTGTGGTCCGGGAACGACTCCGATTGTCCACTCTTTTTGAATAGCCGGTTTTTCTGAGGCTGCTAAAGGTTCGCTGACAGCAGGAAGAGTATTTCCGTTTACACGCAGCACGTCTCCTGCACGGAGAGCTCTGCCGCCGTGGCCGCCAAATCCGCCCAGTGTGAACGTGGATGCACTGTCCAGCGTCTGCGGCATGTCAAACCCGCCTGAAATAAGCAGGTACGTACGCATGCCTGTTTCGGCCTGGCCGAAGGAGAGGACCTGTCCTTTTTCCGCAAAAGTCGGATGGTACAGGCTGATCTCTTTTCCGTCGAGTACCGGCTGCATATCGGCACCTGTTATACAAAACCACATAGCTTCACGAAAGCGATAGGACCCGCCTTGTAACGTCAGCTCCAGACCGCTTGCTTTTTCATCGTTCTGCAAAAGCTGGTTGCCGATTCGAAAGGAGAGAGGATCCATCGGACCGCAGGGAGGAACGCCTACATCCCAATGGCCGACCCGTCCCGGCCAGTCCTGGACCGTTGTCTGAATGCCGCCGTCTATTACTTCGAGTGCCATCTCGGAAGGAGAAAAGCTGTTTAACAGCTGGGTATGAACTTCTCCCTGCTGAAAAGCAGGCTCCTGCAGAAGGCTTTTTATATAGAGAAGATTGGTTGTTACGCCGTACATTTTGGTTTCAGCCAGCGCGGCGCTGAGCTGTTGAATCGCGCTGTTCCGGTCTTTGGAATGAACGATAACTTTCGCAAGCATTGGGTCATAGAGCGTAGTGACTTGAAGACCGTCGCGTACCCAGCATTCGTTACGGGCGAGAGAAGACAGCTCAACCCGGTCGATCTGACCGACGCTCGGACGGAAATCATGAAAGCTGTCTTCGGCATAGACACGCGCCTGTATGCTGTGGCCCTGAATCGTAATAGGAGGAAAGGCAGGAAGTTCGCGAGCGGCTTCGAGAATCATCCACTCCACTAAATCAACGCCGGTTACTTCCTCTGTCACACCATGTTCTACCTGGAGTCTGGTGTTCATTTCAAGAAAATAAAATGCTTCCGAATCAGGGTCATACAGAAATTCAACGGTGCCGGCATTCTGATAGCCTGTAGCAGATGCCAAACGTTCAGCAGAAGCAGCCATTTCTTTTCTAACCTTCTCTGAAAGCAGGGGAGCCGGAGATTCTTCGACTACTTTTTGGTTCCTGCGCTGAATGGAGCAGTCTCTTTCTCCGAGAGAAACGACGTCTCCTTTCCAGCTTCCGAAAATCTGTACTTCAATATGGCGGGCAGAAGAGATGTATTTCTCCAGAAACAAGCCGCCGTCGTTAAAGTTATTTTCCGCCAGGTGGGTTACGGCATCAAAAGAAGAAAGCAGGCTGTCTTTGTCGCGGCAGATTCTCATGCCAATACCGCCTCCGCCGGCGGTGCTTTTCAGCATAACAGGATAGCCGATGTCAGCGGCTGCAGCGACCGCTTCTTCTGCATGCTCCAGCAGGTTCGTGCCGGGAAGAAGAGGAACGTCTGCGTTGGCAGCGGCTTCTCTGGCAGAATGTTTTAGGCCAAACAGTTCCATCTGCCCGGGAGTAGGTCCGATGAAAGTAATTCCTTTCTCCTGGCAGGTTCGGGCAAACTGAGCATTTTCACTTAAAAATCCGTAACCCGGATGAATTGCATCGGCGCCTGTATCAAGAGCAGCCTGAAGAATGGTTTCCGGATGCAGGTAGCTCTCCTGGGCGTTTCCTTCTCCAATAAAAACTGCTTCATCGGCCTGGTCCACGTGAAGGCTGTCCTGGTCGGCTTTTGTATAGATAGCGACGGAAGGAATCCCCATTTTTTTCAATGTCCGTTCGATTCGTACCGCGATCGCGCCGCGGTTGGCAATGAGTACTTTTGTAAACATAACGCAGTCTCCTTTCTTCTATTGATGAATTAGTTATTCCAGATGGTTACTTCAATCGGGGTGGGGTTGTAATCGTTGCACGGATTATTAAGCTGCGGACAGTTGCTGATTAGTACAGTTGTGTTAGTTTCTGCCTGCATTTCCACGTAATAGCCGGGGGCTGAGACGCCATCTTCAAAGGTAAGGCCGCCTTCCGGCGTAATAGGAACGTTCATAAAGAAGTTAATGTTCGGAGCCAGGTCTTGTTTGGAAAAGTGACTGCCCCGTTTCGATAATTCGTACATAAATGTATCGCGGCAGTTATGCATCGCTTTTTTCTCATGGGCATAGCGGACCGTGTTGCTTTCTGCAGAGCAGGCTCCTCCTACAGTGTCATGCCTGCCGACCGAATCAGCGGTAATCGTGAGAAGCGGCCGGCCGGATTTTGCCCGGAGAACCGAGCCGGTAGTAAGGTAGATATTTTTCTGGGCGGTGACCGTTTCAATCGCACTATAGCTGTCTTCCGGATTTAAGGCGTCATAAAAGAGGGTGTCTGCCGCCTGGTTGCCTTCAAGGTCTGTAATTCTGAAAACCTGCCCGGGTTCTAAATCGTACATCCAGCCTTTTCCGGCTGGAATCGTCCGCGTATAAACGGCATCTTCTATTTTTCGGTGGCTGGTTGTTACTTCTTTTGCTTGTGTCACTATCGATCATCCTTCCCAGATAATTGAATTTTCCAAATTTATTTAGTGGAAACAGGAGCAGCAATAAAACCTTCAGCAAGCAGGTGCGCTTCCCATGTGTTTTCATATGCACGACGGTTTTCTTCGCATAAGTTTAAACAAATATCATTTTCGGCTACCGGCTCAGCAGCACCCGCTTCAAGCTTTACAGGGACCGAAGGGTAGACGGTGGACGTATCAAGCGGGTGGGGCGTATTTGATAAGACGATAAGCAGGTCCATTTCGGTCCGGAACGTAACGGCTTGGCCGGCCCCGGCATTTTCTTGATGAAATACCATGCCGCCTCCATCCTCGACGGCTGTTTTTGAAAAAACATTCAAGACAGGAACCGTATCCCGCATCGTCAGACCATTGCGGAACAGCTCCATGGAAAAATTCTCTTCTCCGCTGCGATAACGATCGTTCCGCTCGGATTGATAGGTTGTTTTTCCAAATTGGGCATCCGTCCAATCGGTTTTAGAAAAGCCGCCAAAAGGATCATGCCACCCAGTGTCATCCTCGATAATACCGGCCATTGCTCTGCCGTTGTCGCTCATCAACACATGTCCTTTCGTTAAATGGGAGGTGTGCTGAGCTTTCAGCGTATCCGGCATATTGTAGCGTTCTGTCCGATCATGAGCGTTGAATAGAAGCATAGATACATTAGCGGTGCTTTCTGAAGCGGTTAAGCGGAACAGGCTGCCTTTTTTAACAACCCCCGACCATTTTTCCCCGGCTTCCAGTGACTTCGTCCAATAATTATTCATCATTGTTTCCTCCTTTAAGATTCATAAGCCTTATTCAGCAGGTGGCTGAAAGGTAATAAAAAAAGCCTGAGAGAATTTAATCTCCCAGGCTTTTGTCCGTCCGTGTAAGCCGCAGCCCGTGTGATCCGGCTGTGCCCGCTTTCTCTCGGACCAGCCCTGCCAGCAGTGAAGCGAAGCTGACAGCGGAACCCTAGAAAGCATTTGTCGCCCCTCAATGCCTTAGGCAAGGAGGCCTTTATGTTATTTTTGAGGATCGCTATGTGTGCGGTGTATATAAAAAGTGTAGTAGAGGCTGTTTGGAAAGACAACGCTTATGTGAGGTTATATAACATACTTTTTAGAATAGTTATCTCAGACACTCGAGTCCGATTATTTTTGCCTGGAGCCTGTAGAAAAATGAAAGCCCCCAGCTAAAATAGGTTGATAGATTTTCTGCCAGGGTTGTTGATTAAAACAAAAAGACTCCAGAGAATGAACATCATCAAGTACAACCAGCCCGGCCGGCTGATGTTTTAGTTAAGGGAAATGATATATTGGAATAATTTAATCGATGGAAATGATCCCAACAGAAAGAAGGAAAACAATGGCTGAAAGAGCTGAGTTGAAACGTACATTAACATTATGGCAGGTTGTTTTTATGGGTCTGGCCTGGAACACACCGATGATTTATTTTTCCGTATTTGGAGTAGCTTTTGAAGGGTCTTCGGGATTTTTAACTCCGGCCTACATTTTTGCAGTTGTTGCGGTTATATTTACTGGAACGAGCTATGCTATTATGGCTAAAAAAATTCCTATCTCCGGTTCTGCCTACACTTTTGCCAAAAAAGCAATTCATCCTAATGCCGGTTTTTTAGTAGGGTGGCTGCTTTTGTTTAATTACTTATTCGCTCCTATTATTGCCTGTATCACCTTTGGTGTTTTCCTGAATGCACAGTTTCCGGGAATTCCGGCTCCGGTTTGGATTATAGGCTTAATTGTGCTGCTGGCAGCGATTGCGGTAATGGGCATCAACTCTTCTGCTAACTTGAGCGGATTGTTCGTTATTATGCAGATCGTGTTTATTATTGCCTTTTGTATTATTCTTATCCGCGGCCTGTGGACAGGGGAAGGAGCGGGGGGGCTGTTCTCGATTCAGCCTTTTGCCGGGGATCTGACGGTTCCAATTATGCTCGCAGGAGCCTCCGTCGTTATCTTCTCTTTTCTCGGCTTTGATACGATTACTACACTGTCCGAAGAGACAGTGGACCCTCAGAAAACGATTCCAAGAGCGATTTTTATTATGATCGGCATTATCAGCGTGCTTCATATCAGCAGTTCGTATTTGATCCAGCTCGCCCAGCCCGCGTTTTCGTTCGTGAACATAGATTCCGCGGCGATGGAGCTCATGGCGCTTATTGGAGGCAGCGCATTAAATGCTATCTTTATGACCGTTTTAATCGCAGCTATTTTCACGCAGGGGCTGGCCTCGATTACTGCCGTTTCCAGACTGCTTTACGTCATGGGAAGAGACGGCATCCTGCCTGAAAAATTATTCGGATACATTCATCCACGATTTAAAACGCCGGTGTTCAACATTGCCCTTGCTTCGGTGCTGTCCATTCTCGCTTTATTTATCAGTGTGGATGCGGCGCTTCGTTTCGTTAACTTTGGAGCCCTTACTGCCTTCTTCTTTGTGAATATATCCGTTATTGCCCTGGCTATCCGCCAGAAAGAAACAACGAGCCTGTACCAGCGTGTGTTCTATATTGGAGTGCCTGGTATAGGAGCCTTTATTATGCTCTGGCTTTTGTTTCTTCTCGATACGCCGACGATTGTTGGAGGACTGGTCTGGGTAGGGGTGGGGCTCATTTATATGCTTTATCTGACCAAAACATTTACAAAGCCGCTTCCCGGCACTGCCAAGCAGCCCGTTATATTAAAATAATAAAAAGGCCTCTTCTACTGGGAAGGGGCCTTCTTTCTGCCGGCGTTTAATCGAGGGAGGTACTGTTTAGGTTTGTAAAGCAGTATAATGGTACATGAGATAGAGACAGAGATGCGGAAAGGGTGACATCGCATGGAGAACAACTTAATGAACAAGCTGGAAACCTATGAAAAGTACTATACCATTCTAAAAAAAGAACTAAAGTGGCAGGTAGTGGATGCAAGAGTACTTATGCTGATTTCTTCCATGTACGTTGTACGGAAAAAAGAACTCGACGTCGATCGGTTTAAAGAAATTGCGGAGTACATGAAAAAGAAAAAAGGCGTTTTCAGTGCTTTAAACGGCGCCCAGGTTTATGTAGGAGCGGCTACGCTCGACATTCGCTTTGACGATCCTGAAGACAAGTATCATGAATGGATGGAAGTCTATGATCAATTAGTGGCCGGTTCTTTTCAAAGAGGAAGCTTTACGTATATTTCCGCTCTTCTGGTGATCGATTTGAAAAAAGAAGCAGACAGCAGAATGGATCTGATAAAAAGATCCAAGCGTGTATTTGACTTAATGAAAAAAGACCATATGTTTTTAACGTCCAGCTCGGATTATCCGATTGCGGTGCTTCTGGCTGCGTCGCCGGTAGAAGAAGGACCGCTGATGGTGAAAATTGAAGAGCTGTACCGGAATTTGAATGACAAAGGTTTTAAAAAATCCAATGAACTGCAGATGCTGAGCCATATTCTGGCCCTGCGTGATAACGAAGACACCGATATTCTCGTAAAACATGCCATAGATGTAGTCGTTACCCTGGAAGCCCAGGAAAAGAAGGTGCGGCCGGTTCATTATCCGGAAGTGGGAATTATGGCATTGGCCGAAGAAAAAGAAATGCTCGCTGATTTTATTGTGAGAATTGAAAAAACACTGAATGACTCCAAAGAATTTAAATGGCATAAAAAAATGAACTTTACGATTGCCGTGCAGCTTTCGGTCAGTGAGTACGCAGAAGAAGCTTCTATTATAGAAACGACTGTCCAGACTTCGCTGGAAAGTATTCTGCAGGCCCAGCAGGCAGCCATGACAGGCGCCATGGTTGGTGCGGTCGCTTCTGGTTCCACCAACAGCTGAAGGTTTTTCCGCCTGAAGTAAAAAAAGACGAAACGCCGCAGCGTTTCGTCTTTTCTTTTTCCTATACTTCGAGCTTTTCTCTTTCCGTTACATAGTCTTCCGTTACATGAATTTCCAGCATTTCGCCGTCTTTCATAAACTTAAAGGTGCCGTTATTAAAGTCGGTACCGGTTTCTTTAAAGAAAATGCCTTCGTACTGCGCGTCGTTTGTATGGTTAAAGCTGATCTTATATTGATCTCCATCTCTTACAAGGTAAGCGTGGCAGCCTTTTTCATAATCTCCGTCATGATCTCTAAGTTCTCTGGAAACAGAAATGATATGGAGGTCGATAAACGGAAGCTCTTTTAAAAGAATATTAACAAAAGATCCTTTCGTGATTTCTTCCCAGCGGCTTTTGGCGGTCTGGCCGATAATAATCTGGGTGATGCCTTTTTCTCTGGCGACTTCTCCGATCACTTTAACGACAGGGCGTTTTTCGTTGTCTTTCAGAATAAACTCGGTTGCCCCGTACTCTTCTGCAAGCTTCTTCCAGCTTTCGATATACTGGCTCTTTTCGTGGTCCAGGTTATCGGCGGGAGCAGGGTCAATTGATACTATATATAAAGGACAGTCAAGACGGGAAGCTATTTTGCATCCTCTGCGTATTAACTTGGCGCCATTTGGCCCATAGTAAACACAGACTAGAATACTTTCATCCATTGTACCTTTACCGGTCATGATCCTTCACCTCGTGTAAATAAATTCTTGATTATTGGTAAAGCTCTTCCATAGGCTACTCCTCGCCGTGAGTTTTGTCAATTAATAATTAGAGGTTTTTTGGAAGCGCTCTCTTTTAAATTATATCATGATCCGAAGAAAGTTTATGTGATTATTATGTGCGAAACAGCCGGGCTTTCTTTATACTAATATATAGGAAGAAAAAAACTGAAAAATGATGGATTCTGTTGTATCCAGTGAGTAGGAGGTTACATTTTGTCCTGGCTCCATTCCGTTGTACTTTTACCCTTTTTATATGCCCTTATGATTCCTTTCCTTTACCGATATGTTTCCCGTATTCATACCGGCTGGTTTGTCCTGCCGCTGCCCCTTATTATTTTTATTGTGCTCGGAAGCTGGCTGGTAGATATCAGTGAAGGAGAGTCGATGCTCTATACGCTCTCCTGGATTCCCTCTTATGGTATTAATTTATCGTTTTATGTAGATGGACTAAGTCTGGTGTTTGGTTTTTTAATTAGTGGAATCGGCGCCCTGGTTGTTTTATATTCTATCTTTTATTTATCAAAAACGAGAGAACTGTTACATAACTTTTACGTGTATATGCTTTTGTTTATGGGAGCCATGCTCGGCGTTGTATTTTCTGACAATCTGATTGGCTTTTATTTATTCTGGGAGCTGACGAGCATTTCGTCTTTTCTTCTGATCGCCTTTTGGTACCAGCGGAAAAAATCCCGGAACGGCGCGCAGAAAGCGATGCTGATTACCGTAAGCGGCGGGTTTTCAATGCTGGTGGGTATTATCATGCTTCATTCCATGGCCGGTACATACAGTATCCGCGGTATTATCAGCCAGACCGGAGAGCTGCAGGATCATTCTATGTTTCTGCCGGCGATGATTTTTGTTTTGATCGGCGCATTTGCAAAATCCGCTCAGTTTCCTTTTCATATCTGGCTTCCGGATGCCATGGAAGCCCCCACACCTATCAGTGCGTATCTGCATTCGGCCACCATGGTAAAAGCCGGGATCTACGCCATCGCCCGCTTTACTCCGTTTTTTGGAGGAACCGGGGAATGGTTTTGGATTATTACATCGGTCGGACTGATTACCTTGTTCTGGGGCGCCATTAATGCAATGAAACAAACCGACTTAAAGGCGCTTCTCGCTTTTTCTACAATTAGTCAGCTGGGCTTAATTACATCGCTTCTCGGAATAGGCTCGCTTGCTTTAGCGGTCCAGGAGGAAGCACAAGCTGCTTTGTATACCACAGCAGTGCTGGCGGCAGTCTTTCATTTAGTAAATCACTCTACGTTTAAAGGCTGTTTATTTATGGTGATTGGCATTATTGACCATGAAACCGGGACAAGGGATACGAGAAAATTAGGCGGGTTAATGAGCCTGATGCCCATCTCGTTTACTCTTACACTGATCGGAAGCCTGGCCATGGCCGGATTACCACCGTTTAACGGGTTTTTGAGCAAAGAGCTGTTTTTTACGAGTTCTCTTTCCCTTGGGGAAGCTGGTGTGTTTTCAGCAGGAGGGGCTGGTCTGCTGATTCCGGCTGTTGCCTGGGTGGCAAGTATTTTCACTTTTGTTTACAGTATGATTCTTATTTTTCATACGTTCCGGGGGAAATACCGTCCGCGGCGTCTTGAAAAAAAACCAAAAGAAGCACCTCTTGGGATGTTGATTTCTCCTGCGGTGCTGGCAGCATTCGTCATTGGTATTTTCTTTGCACCAAACGTGCTGGTTCATTACGTACTTGAACCAATGGTGGCTTCCGTTCTGCCTGGAAATGCCGGCGACTTTTCTATCCATATTGAAGCCTGGCACGGATTTAATACCGAACTTTTCATGACCTTTGGCGTGATCGCGCTTGGAAGTATCTTATTTTGGACCTGGAACAAGTGGAAGGGTGTGTTTACTTTGTTCCCGCAGGTCTACACGCTCAATAATGCGTATGCTTCCGGCATTGTAAAAGCCGAACAAAAAGCGTATTCATTTACAAATCTTTATATGAGCGGTTTAACAAGAGACTATATTCAATATATTTTGGGAATACTTATTCTGCTTATCGGAGGAATGCTGCTGTTCTCAGACAGTATTTCCTTTCAACAGGTAGATGTATCAACGGTGGAAGTGTATGAAATGCTGCTGGCTGCAGGGCTTGTTGCAGGCGCTCTCACAGTCATGCTCGCTTCCAAAAGGCTGACGGCCATTATCGCTGTTGGGGCAGTAGGGTACTTGGTGGCCCTGTTTTTTGTCATCTTCCGCGCGCCGGATCTGGCTTTGACTCAGCTTGTAGTGGAAACAGTCTCCGTTGCTTTGTACCTTCTCTGCCTGCGGTTTCTCCCGGAATTCCGCTTCCGGGAAACGGCAAGAAGCGTACAGATTCCAAACTTAATTATTTCACTCGGTGTGGGTGTACTCATCACTTGTTTCACATTAGCTGCACAGGGAAATAAACTGTTTCCTTCTGTTTCGGTTTATTTCGAGGATTCATACGAATTGGCCGGCTCGAGCAATATGGTGAATGCTATTCTGGCTGATTTCCGCGGGTTTGATACACTGCTCGAAATTATGGTTCTCTGTATTGCCGGATTGGGCGTATATTCCTTAATCAGCCTCCGGATGATGGAAAAGGGGGATGACGGTGAAAATTAATGATGTCATTCTGCAGACCGTTACAAAGATAGTAACGTTCATTATCCTTACTTTTGCAATTTATTTGTTTTTTGCCGGACATCATAATCCGGGCGGCGGTTTTATCGGCGGGCTGGTTATTTCATCGGCTTTGATTTTAATGCTGCTGGCGTTTGATATAGATACCGTTACTCAAACGCTTCCGATTAATTATAAAGTGATTACCGGACTTGGCGTGCTCGTGTCTTTGTTAACAGGAATGGCTTCTTTTGTATTCAATGTGCCTTTTCTAAGCCAGACGCATCTGCAGTTTTATATGCCGATTGTCAACGAAGAGATAGATATTGCTACGACTATTATATTTGAAATAGGAGTGGCTATGGCGGTCGTCGGCACGACGATGACTGTGATTGTAAGCATCAGCCGCAACAAAGGGGATGAGGAATAATGGAGACTGTGATGGCCTTTGTTATTGGAATGTTTTTCAGCATCGGCACGTACTTAATACTAACGAAAAGCCTGCTCCGCATCATTTTAGGAACATCTATTATTGGGCACGGAGCACTCCTGCTGCTGCTGACTATGGGAGGATTAAAACAGGGCGAAGCTCCACTGCTTGGAATAGAGGCGGCCGCTTACGCGGACCCGCTGCCGCAGGCATTGATACTTACAGCCATTGTTATTAACTTCGGAACGACCGCCTTCTTTTTAGTGCTTGCCTACCGGGCCTATCAAGAGTTTAAGTCCGACGACATGAAGAAACTGCGGGGGACAGAGCATGAATAATATAGTGGTTCTGCCTATTGTCATTCCTTTTCTAACAGGGGCTCTGCTCGTTTTGTTTCCTAAACATGTAATGATTCAGCGGCTGTTGAGTGTCCTCTCGTTTCTGGCTGTGTTGGGAACAGCGGTTCATCTGCTGCGCCAGGTCGGAGGGGAAGGCATACAAATTCTCAACCTCGGAGGCTGGGAAGCACCTTTTGGTATTGTGCTTGTAGCGGATACTTTTTCTTTGCTGCTTGTCATCACCTCCGCCATTGTGGCTTTGGGATGCCTGATTTACTCCTTTCAGTCGATTGAATGGGAGAGAGAACGTTTTTATTACTATGCCTTTATTCAATTTCTTATTACCGGTGTTAACGGTTCTTTTTTAACAGGAGACATCTTTAATT
Source organism: Sinobaca sp. TMA16-18 (assembly GCF_059510535.1). Lineage (NCBI taxonomy): Bacteria > Bacillati > Bacillota > Bacilli > Caryophanales > Sporolactobacillaceae > Sinobaca > Sinobaca sp. TMA16-18. The sequence goes on from NZ_JCAKFM010000002.1 coordinate 218,430, forward strand.
TGTTCGTATTTTTCGAGGTGATGCTGCTCGCCTCTTATGTGCTTTTGTCCCTCGGCGGCTTAAAAAAGCAGCTTCGGGCAGGTATTATGTATGTATTGATTAATATTGTTTCTTCTATGCTGTTTATCGTAGCAATTGCCTACTTATATGCGGTCACAGGAACGTTGAATATGGCACATCTCTCTGTGCGTGTAGCCGAGGCGGGGCAGCCTGATCTGCTTACCGCGATCGCGCTGCTGTTTTTAGTCATCTTTGCGGTGAAATCGGCACTGCTGTTTTTTTACTGGCTGCCCGAATCCTACAGCGCCCCGCCTGTCGCTGTTTCTGCTCTGTTTGCCGGATTGTTGACGAAAGTAGGGGTGTACGCCATTTTTCGCATGTTTACTTTGATTTTTTACCACGAACCCGGCATTACGCATAACGTTATCGCCTGGATGGCGGGCCTGACAATGATACTTGGAAGCATTGGGGCTGTGGCGTACGGTAATATCCAAAAGGTACTGGCTTACAACATTGTCATTGCGATTGGGTTTATTGCGGTGGGCATCGCCGTGTTTCAGGAAGCGGCACTCACCGGTGCTATTTACTATTTAATTCATGACATGATCGTAAAAACCCTGCTCTTTCTGCTTGGAGGCGCGATGGTCGGGCTTGTTGGGACCTACCAGTTAAAAGAAATGAGCGGGATGATTCGAAACCATCCGTACTTGGGCTGGATGTTTTTCATTGCTTCTTTTGCTTTAGTGGGAGTGCCGCCGCTCAGCGGATTTTTTGGCAAGCTGCTTGTGCTGCAGGGAACGCTGGAAACCCAGTTTTATGTACTGGGGGCCATTGGGCTGCTTTCCAGCCTGGCCGTATTGTATTCCACCATGAAGATTTTCATGAATGGATTCTGGGGAGAAAACCAGCTGAGCAAGGAGGATGAAAAAACCTCCACGCATGGGCTGCTGCTTCCCTGCACTCTGCTTATATGCGTGAGCCTGTTTCTGGGAATTGGAGTCGAATGGGTGAATCCGTACATTGCAGAAGCGGCTTCTGACTTAATGAACCCCGCCTTTTATATCGAAGCAGTGCTTGGTTCTGCTTACTCGTAATGGAAAAGGAGAGGATAGAAAATGCCGGCGCAAATACTGCTTAATATTTTGATTGCTGTTCTGTGGGCATCCTTTCAAGATGAAGAAGGCATTTATGTAACCACATTAATGACAGGCTATGCGATCGGGCTGGCGCTTATTTTCTCATTCCGCCGCTTTTTTCCAAAGGAATTTTATATGTGGAAGCTCTGGAGCATTATCAAGCTGCTGTTTATTTTTATAAGAGAGCTTATTTCGTCAAGCATTCTTGTTATTCGTCAGATCCTGCGGCCGCGCCTGAACATAACACCGGGCATTTTTAAGATGGAAACAGAACTTTCCACCGACTGGGAAATTACCTTTCTTGCGATGCTGCTGATGCTGACACCGGGTTCAGTAGTAATGGAAGTGTCGGCTGAAGGCAATGTGCTTTATATACATGCAATGGACATACCGGAATCGCAGAATAGAGTCATAGCGACCAAAAATTCGTTTGAGCAGGCTATTATGGAGGTGACCCGTTGATGTTTGATATTGCGATGACTGTCAGCCTTGTATTTTTGTCCGTATCCATTCTTGTCGGCCTGTACCGTGTCATTATCGGCCCTTCCATGCCGGATCGGGTGATTGCGCTTGATGCGATCGGTATTAATTTAATTGCAGTGGTCGCTGTACTCTCCGTTACTTTTCGAACGAGTGCCTATTTGGAAATTATTCTGCTGATGGGGATTATTGCCTTTATCGGAACCGTCGCCTTTTCCAAATACATTGAAAGGGGGATTATCATTGAGTCCAGACGCGGTGATTGAAACAATTGTAGCCCTTCTTCTGCTTATTGGAACCACGCTTGCTCTGCTCAGTGCGATCGGTATTCTCCGCCTCCCTGACGTGTATACCCGGTCCCACGCCGGCACGAAGAGTGCCACGTTAGGCGTATTGTGTACGCTGCTCGGCACTTTCATTTTTTTCGCTGGCATGGAGAACTTTGTCAGCGTCCGTTTGATATTAGGAATTTTTTTCGTGTTTTTAACAGCTCCGGTAGCCGGTCATCTTATGTGCCGGGCCGCTTACCGTTCCGGTGTGCCGATGTCGAGCCGAAGCGTCCGGGATGAATTGAAAGAGGTTCTCCCCGTAGAAAAAGAAGAACAGCGTTGAACGGCGAAAGGAATCAGGCCGCCGGCGTAGAATAAATACTATAATAAATAAAACACAGAAAGCGGGGACTGAAATGAGTATGCAGGCAGAACGGATTTTTGTTAACCTTCCAGTAAAAGACTTACAGAAATCGATCGACTTTTTCTCGGGAATCGGGTTTGAATTTAATCCTCAATTTACAGATGAAAATGCCACGTGCATGATAATCAGTGAAACGATTTTTGCTATGCTTTTGACAGAACCTTTTTTTCAAACGTTTACGAAAAAAGAGATCACCGACACCTCCCGGAGCATAGAGGCTATAACAGCTCTGCAGGTGGACAGCAGGGATAAGGTGGATGAAATCATCCGCAGCGCGGTCCAGGCCGGCGGAACATCCCCGCAGGATCCGGCAGAGCAGGGATTTATGTATGGAGCGAGTTTTGAAGACCTGGACGGCCACCTATGGGAAGTAATGTATATGGATGAAAGCGCAGCTGATCCAGAAGGCTGAAACGGGGAAGGTGCTGCCGGATTCTGCAGCATCTTTTTTTATGTTCTGCCCGGAAAAGAAACCATCGTTCGTTTCTTCCGCTTGCTCTGGTACTGTGATAAGCTAGAAAACAGTTACGTATTTTTTTGAAAAGAGGGATCATATGGGAAGCTACGATACGCTTCTAACAATTTTTACAAAAGAAGTGAAACGGGAAAACGAACGTCTCACTGCCAGCTGTTACGGATGGTGCCGTTCTGAACTTTCAGGGCCTCAGGAATTTCCAGGCGCTTTTATCGTCACGAACGAACGAGCTATGTTTTTAAATAAAAAGTATAAGCCGGAAGAGTCTATCACATTTGATTACAAAGAAATAAAAAATATAAAGCTGCTGGATGAGCGGAAGTTTGGATTTGAATCCGGGGCTTACAGCATTACGCTTAGAGATATTAAACAGGCGAAAGCCGGTGACGTAGCAGCGGAGCTTTCCAATCAGCTTCAGCAATTTCAGGCAGAAGCAGAAGAAACCGAACTTGAAGAAAAAGAAGACCTGCAGACGCAGGTTCCGTTTGCGTATGTACCATTTACGTATCAAGATCAATGGTGGTATTCCACCTGGTTTATTACGGTGTTGGGTATTCTCGCTGTTCCTACGCTTTTTCTAAGCGGTGTAGCTGCTATTATTTTAGCGAATGTGCAGAAAAATAAACGATTGACGATTACCCACCATTATCAGGAGATGAATAAAGAGTTAAACAAGCGGTTCCAAGAAAAAGTGCTTCAGCTTGAAAATGAATTCTCCGACAAAAGAAAGCTGTACGAACACGATATGGCGCAGCGGACTGGAGAAATGGCTGCGCTGGACAGAACGATTGAATCGAAAAACCAGGAAATGACTAAGCTGTGGGATCAGCAGAATTCTTTTGGGGCCCAGATGGAATCGCTGCAGAAATCAAAGCGTCATCTGGAAGAAGAACATGAGCAGCTCGGCATGAAAGTCATGGAGCTTGCCGAAACAGCAAGTATCACGGAAGGCTACCGGAAGCTGAAAGAAGAAGTGAATCTTCAGGACGTTCATGCGTTTGAACGAGCCTTTGATTTTAAAGAAGCGGATGAGTACCGCACTCTTTACCACAGCTGGAAAAAACAGCAGCGTGATATGATTACGGAAGACCGTGCTGTACTGATCCATGAAGGCGCCTTTGACGCTTCAGAGGAAGAAGAAGTACCGGCTTCCCACGTGAATATGAAAAAAATGATGCTGCGTGCGTTTAACGAAGAATGTGAGCTTACAATTACCACCCTGGTGGAAGGTCAGTTTGAAACAGCGACTAAACGTATTCATAAAGCATTTGACCAGATTAATATGCTGGCTCTGCCTTTTGGTATGGAAATTACGATGGAGTATTTGGATGCAAAAATTGCTGAGTTAAACGTCTGCTATGAAATGCTGGCAGCGACCGGGGAAAAAGATATTTTATTAAAGGAAAAAGCAAAATAAGCAGACACGGCCCCGCGGCCGTGTCTGCTTATTTTTTTTCAGATAGGTTCGTCCAGTCGCTGCAGGGAAGGCGGCTCCTCTTTGTTTCCAAGCACGAGAAAGGTTGCTTCTTCTCCGGGGGCCAGGTCACAGGTGAATACGTCCGAGCCGCCGGATTCTTTTTTTACCTGTAGGTGGTGCACCCCAGGTTCTACTGTGTAAGACAGCTTCTGATTTCGTTTGATTCGTCCGGTTTCCTTTTCATCAATCAGTAATTGAAATCCACGCAGAACCGCGTAACGTTCTTTTCGGCGGACAAATGTAACAGTTGAGGATGCTTTCATTTGCTTACCCCCTTCGTATGGATGGATAGAAAAAAGGTTTTTTCTATCGTATCACATTCTGCATGCCCCATAGTCATTATTTGGAAAGACTTTCTGCTGAAATTGTTGAAAAAGAACGAAGAAAGTAACGGCACCGCTATATTTGTTGAGAGCAGCATGATATTCTATTCGTACCATTTATACTGTTATATTTCTTGTTCATTCTGGCAGTCCTACTAGCCAATCTATTCTACTATGCATTACACTGAATATAATCGTACGAATGGTGTGAATGGAAAAGGAGATAGGATGATGAATTTCCCTATAAATAAAGACAGAGATTACCATATTCTTGTCGTTACGTCTGTTTCGGCTGAAAAAGACGCTGTTCTCAGAGGTCTCAATGCGTCAAGCAGCTTTGATGTAGTGACAGCAGGAGTCGGCGCGGCCGCGGCGGCGGCCGCTACAGCCGCCGCTTTGGTCCGAACCCGCTACGATCTTGTTGTAAGTGCAGGCATTGGCGGAGGATTTGAGGGACACGCGGAAGTAGGTTCCCTCGTCATTGCTAATGAAATTATCGCAGCTGATCTGGGAGCGGAAACAGAAACGGGTTTTCAGACGATTAAGGAAATAGGCATGGGGCCGGATCGCGTGCTCGTGGATGAAGGGAAAATAGAGATTGTGAAGCGTGCGCTTCGTTCTTCAGGTCTTGTGATCAACATCGGGCCTGTGCTGACACTGTCTACCGTCACCGGGACAGCCCATACAGCAGAAAGGCTGTCCCGGCAGGTTCCGGGAGCAGCAGCAGAAGCGATGGAAGGATTTGGTGTCGCTACAGCTGCAGAAATGTTTGGCGTGGATTCGATGGAAATTCGGGCTATATCCAACGTTGTGGGTCCGCGTGACCGCTCGGCCTGGCGAATCAATGAGGCGCTTGAGACACTTGAAGCTGCCAGTTCTATATTATCGGAGGTGCTGATTGAATGAATATAGCTTATTCTCCATGCCCTAATGATACATTCGTGTTTCATGCCTTGGCGCATGGCTTAATAGAAGGAGCCCCCGACCTGGAGGTTCAATACGCAGATATTGATATTACCAATACATTAGCAGCCAAAGGAGAAGGCCCGGAAGTAATGAAAATTTCCTTTGCGGCACTTCCTTACGTACTGGACGACTATGCGCTGATTCCCTGCGGTGGCGCACTCGGACGAGGATGCGGACCGCTGATTCTGTCAGCAGACGGGAAAAAACCGGAAGAACTGGGAGGCAAAATTGTAGCGGTGCCAAGCGAACGCTCTACAGCGTATATGCTTTTCCGTTTTTGGGCCAAGCAGATGATGCCGGACAGCCTGCCTGTCATTAAGGTGATGCCGTTTGACGATATTATGCCGGCTGTACAGGAAGGACGTGTGGACGCAGGCCTGGTGATTCACGAAGCGCGGTTTACTTATCAGAACTATAATCTGCATATGATGGAAGACTTGGGAGACTGGTGGGAAAAAGACACCGGCCTTCCTATCCCGCTTGGTGCTATTATTGCGAAACGTTCGCTTGATACAGACAAAATAACGGAATGGGTACGGGCTTCGGTTGATTATGCCTGGAAGCATCCAGAGTCATCAAAGGACTATGTGATGGAGCATGCCCAGGAAATGTCTACAGACGTAGCCGAATCGCATATTGATTTATATGTGAATGAATTTACACGTGACCTTGGAGAAGACGGTTTTGCCGCGGTGGAATCTCTACTGACTCGTGCAGCAGCGGAAGATATTGTTCCTGCTTTTGATCTTTCCAAATTAAGAAAATAACTGCTGATATGCAGGGACAGCCGGATTTTTCGGCTGTCTTTTTCTATGTCCCGGCTTATTTTTCCGGGCAGGCTTGTGGTATTATGCTTATACCTTTACAAATACAGATAATGGATGGTGCCTCCGATGAAAATTTTAGTCGTTGAAGATAATGCAAGCGTTCGTTCCATGCTGGATATGTTTTTTTCCAAAGAAGGGATTACAGGAACCTTTGCAGAAGACGGCCTGAAGGGATACGAGCTGTATAAGCAGGGAGAATGGGACCTGCTTATTCTGGACTGGATGCTTCCCGGTATGGACGGCGTGACGCTCTGCCGGAAGATCAGACAGGAAAAGGGCAGTGTGCCGATTATTATGCTTACGGCTAAAGACAGTGAATCCGAGCAGGTGATCGGCTTTGAAATGGGTGCCGATGATTATGTCACAAAGCCGTTCAGCCCGCTTGCCCTGATGGCACGGATACGAGCGGTTACAAGACGAACAGCGGGTGTGACGGAAGAAGCGGAAGATGATCATATTATTACGTCGCGTTATTTTAAAATAAATGACCGTACGAGAGAAGTATTCTATAAAGAGACGCCGGTGCTGCATTTAACCCCAAAAGAATTTGATCTGCTGCATTTTTTAATAAAAAACCCAAGGCAAGTGTTTACGAGAGAGCAGCTGCTCGAGCAGGTGTGGGGCTATCAGTTTTACGGGGATGAGCGCACGGTGGATGTGCATATTAAAAGGCTGCGCAAGAAAATTGAGAGCGAAGAACACACGATTTTCCATACCATCTGGGGCGTAGGCTATAAATTTGAAGAAACGGAAGCTGTGTCTCATGAAGATTAGGTATATGTACCAGCTGTTGGCAAGTCATCTGGGCGTGTCGATTCTGGCACTTCTGCTTCTCGGTCTGCTGTTTGTCAATTTCGTGGAGGAATTTGTGTATCAGGATAAAGTAGATGAACTGACGGCCTACGGAGAAGATATTTTAACAGATCTGGACAGCGGCGTCAGTCCGGCATCCCTCTCGCCATATAGTGAAGTGCTGCGCGTGCAGAACATTAATTTCAGCGTGTTTGATAATGAAGGAAGGGTGCTTTATCCGGAAGCGGGCAGCTTTCCCAACCCCCAGTTGACGGATGAGGAGTGGTCCCGTATTCAAAATGGGGAGCTCGTCGAAGAAACGCGTGATGCAGGACGCTTTGACCAGACGGTCTCCCTTGTCGTGCTGCCTTTTTTTGAAAATGGAGATTTCTCCGGCGGCGTGCTGCTCGTCTCCCCTATCAGCAGCTCTGCAGAAATCATCGCCCAGATCAATCAGTACCTGCTTTACACAGCGCTGATTGCGCTCGTAGGGGCGCTGCTTCTCAGCTACCTGCTGTCCAGGTTTCATGTCAATCGGATCCAGCGGCTTCGAAACGCTACGTCTTCTATTGCGGAAGGGAATTATGATGTAGACGTTCCTTCGTCTGATTTTGATGAAATTGGAGAACTTGCCAGTGATTTTCAGGAAATGGCCGCTGATTTAAAGCGTTCCAACGCTGAAATAGAAAGCCTGGAAAACCGGCGCCGCCAGTTTATTGCCGACGTTTCGCATGAAATGAGAACGCCGCTTACGACAATTAAAGGAGTGATCGGCGGACTGGAAAGCGGCATGATTGAAGAAAGACAGAAAGAAAAAGGGCTGCGTTTGATCAATGAAGAAACAAAACGGCTGATCCGGCTCGTAAATGAAAACCTGGATTATGAGAGAATTCGTTCGAACCAGCTGGTGCTGCAGAAAGAGGCGGTGCAGCTCGAAGAAGTATTCGAAATTATTAAGGAGCATTTAATCCCTCAGGCTGAAGAAAAGCAGAATCAGATTATTATTGAAGCAGATCCTCATGTCACGGTGTCTGCTGATTACGACAGGCTCACCCAAATTTTGATGAACATTACAAAAAACAGCATTCAATTTACAGAAAAAGGTACGGTGTGGCTCCGTGCCCGGGAAGAAGAATCGGAAACGGTACTGGAGATTGAAGATACCGGAGAGGGCATTGATCCGGAAAAAATTAAAACAATCTGGCGCCGTTTCTATAAAGCGGATATCTCAAGAGCCAACGTAACATTTGGGGAGTTCGGGCTCGGCCTCTCCATTGTGAAGCGTCTCGTGGAGCTTCATGAAGGAACAATTGAAGTAAAAAGTGAAAAAGGGAGAGGAACGACCTTTACCGTCCGTTTTCCTAAGTAAAGCCTAAAAAACCGCAGGGGAAGTCTCCTGCGGTTTTTTAGGCTGTTGAAAAAGACGATAAAGACGTATTTTTATACAAAAACCTGTACAGGGGTGCTTTCCGCAGGCCATGCCTCAGCTAAAGAGGAAAAGAACGACCTCTTTATCTTCACCTATGGCTGTTCTGCAGGAGTCACCCCTGTGTATTTTTCTTTTCACCTTTTCAACAAAGTGTTAAAAGAATTCGAGATCGTGTATAGATATACAAGGTGAAATAGTTTCTCGACAACCTGTAAAAACCGCAGGGGAAGTCTCCTGCGGTTTTTTAAAGTTTCTTTGTTCTTTCATAGTCTGTTCATAGTTTATTCATAATTCCCGATTATGCTGGAAGAGTAACCAGAACAGACAAAAAGAAAGAGGCGTTCAATATGTTTAAAAAAGGAAAAAAGAGATATTTTATTGGGCTGGTTATTGCAGCGGCTGTAATAGGGCTTTTAATTACAGGGTTCAGCCGCAGCGATGCGGTAGCTGAAGTCGGCGATGAGACGATTACAAAAGATGAGCTGTACGATGAAATGGCTGCCTCTTCCGGAGAAGCAGCGCTGGATACGATCATTACAGAAAAAGTAGTTGACGCCGAAGCCAAAAAAGCTGAAGTGAAGGTCACGCAGAAAGAAATTGATGAAGAAAAAGCAACGCTGGAAGAGTCCTACGGCGGAGCAGAAGGACTGGAATCGGCTGTATCCCAGAGCGGCCTTAAGATGGAAGATCTGGAAGAACAGATAAAGACGACGTTGAAAGTCGAAAAGCTGATGGAAGCAGATATTTCCGTCTCAGATGAAGAAATTGAAACATACTATGAAGAAAACAAAGACTCGCTCGGCGAGCCGGCGCAGGTAGAAGCCGGCCATATCCTGACAGAAGACAAAGAAACAGCGGAAGAAGTAAAAGCAAAGCTTGATGAAGGAGACGAGTTTGCAGAGCTGGCCAAAGAATATTCGACCGACACGGCTTCGGCTGAAAATGACGGGGAACTGGGATTTTTCGGCAAGGGAGAAATGGCGGAAGCATTTGAGGAAGCTGCCTTTGCCATGAAGAAAGATGAAATAAGTGAGCCGGTGGAAACGGAATACGGCTTCCATATCATCCACGTCACCGATAAAAAAGAAGCAGAGGAACCGACTCTTGAAGACAGCAGAGCGGAGATCAAAGAAACAATGAAAGACCAGAAGCTTGATACAAATTACACGACCTGGCTGGAAGAAACAAAGAAAAAATACGATATAAAAAATTCCTTAGCAGATGAGCAGGAATAAAGATGCAGACCAAGGCAAACAGCTGGGAGATCTGCTTAATGAAAAGGCGATTCGCCCTCTGTGAGATGGAAACGCGACTGCACATTCTAAACGAAGAATTTACAGTGCTGCACGAGCATAATCCAATTGATCATATGGTGTCGAGAATCAAATCACAACAGGCCATTGAAGAAAAGCTTACACGAAAAGGATTTCCGGTCACGGAGGCGATGGCGGAAAACCATATTCGGGATATAGCCGGACTGCGTATTGTCTGCTCGTTTACAGATGATGTCTACCATATCAGCCGTCTTATTGAAGATCAGGCAGACCTTCTTCTTATGCAGAAAAAGGATTATATCGAAAATCCGAAGCCAAACGGCTACCAGAGCCTACACTTAATAGTGGAAGTACCGGTAAACCGTACAACTACCAGCAGATCCGGACGATGGCAATGGATGTATGGGCCAGCCTCGAACACAAGATGTACTATAAGTTCCGCCATGATGTGCCCAAGTACCTGCAGGAAAACCTAAAAGAGTCTGCCCGGACCTTGTATGAGCTTGATGAAAAAATGAATACCCTAAAAAAAGAAATCAATATGTTTCACGCGCTGCCATCGATTCGAATATAAAACAAAAGGAGGCATGACCAATGGGATACTATAAAGAAAAAACAGAAGGTACGTCGGACAAAAAAACAAAAAGAGGCTACTTTTTATCAAGTCTCTCCGGGCTGGTGGCCGGAGCGGTTATTATGATGGCTGCAGGCCCGCAGATAAGCGGAACGGATGGAAGCGGGAGTGGAGCTGATGCACAGACAAGCGGACAGACTGCTGCAGAAACGGTTTCTTACGATGTGAATTCGGATGTGACCGAGGCTGTGGATAAAACGAGCGATGCCATTGTAGGGGTGACTAATCTTCAGGCTGCCGCAGCTCAAAACGGTTTATACGAAGAGAGCACGAACGCCGCCGAAGAGACGGAACAGGAAGCAGGAACAGGATCAGGGGTTATTTATAAAAAAGACAGTGGAGAAGCTTACGTGGTGACCAACAACCACGTGGTCGAAGGCGCTGATCAGGTGGAAATTACGCTCGCAGACGGAACCAAAAAAGAAGCAGAAGTACTGGGGGAAGATGTCTGGACCGATCTGGCTGTGCTTAAAGTAGATGGAAGTGGTGTTGATACGGTGGCAGAATTTGGAGATTCGTCCGTACTGAAATCCGGGGAACCTGTCATTGCTATTGGCAATCCGCTTGGAGAACAGTTTTCCGGATCGGTTACAACAGGTGTAGTCTCCGGAACAGAGCGTTCCATCCCAATCGATGTAAATGAAGACGGCACCGCAGATTGGCAGTCAGAAGTCATTCAGACCGATGCAGCTATTAATCCAGGTAACAGCGGAGGGGCTTTGATCAACTCCCAGGGGCAGGTAATCGGAATTAATTCCATGAAGATTGCCCAGGAAGCGACGGAAGGAATCGGCCTGGCCATTCCAATCAACAGCGCCCAGCCAATTATTAATGACCTCGAATCAAACGGAGAAGTGAAACGCCCTGCGTTAGGCGTAGCGCTGCTTGATTTAACCTCCCTCCCCCAGCAGTACCAGCAGCTTAATCTTCCGGAAAACAGGACTACAGGAGCCGTGGTGCAGTCGGTGGAGCCTGGTTCTGCTGCAGAATCAGCTGGAATTGAAGAACTTGATGTGATCATGGGTGTGGATGACGAAGAAGTAGCCAGTATGTCAGAGCTCCGCCAGTACGTATATACGAATAAAAATATCGGGGATAACTTAAACGTAACGGTCATTAGAGAAGGAAAAGAAAAACAGCTGACGCTGACCCTGGACAGAGGAGAGCAGCTCTAATAGAGAAAGGACAAATGACGTTAATGTCATTTGTCCTTTATTATTGGACTATATGACTGCCGGCACTTATGTAATGCATATAATTTATGATAAGCTGGTACAATGAAAATTACGTAACAGAAAAAGTAATGCGAGGTAGGTATACGTGAAGGAAAAAACAGCTAAAAATTACGACCAGCTTCTGCACGATTATTTATTATCCCATTCCAGTCAGTTAAGCGAAGAATGGTATGATTCGATAGATGATAGTGATCCCTCATCCATTTACGCCTCTAATGATCCGGAAACAACAAAAAAACTAAAAGAAATGAATACTACATTCATTCAGCAGTTTGTTGAAATATTTAATACGGAAGAAGAAGAATTTTATGAGGAATTTGAAAAGAAGTTTGCAGATACAGTAAAAGAAGAGGAATATGTCAATACACCGCTTATTACACTGCAAAGAGAATTCTCACGCTACCGGGACATGGTGCTGGGATATATTAAATCCTTTGTTAAAAGCCATCACGGGGAAGTCTCCCAGGATGAACTTCTCGCCTGGAATGAAAAAGTGACCAAAGCTTTTGATTTTACGATACAAATGTTCATGCGTGAAGCGATTCAAAAAACAGATCAGCAGCTAAAAGAGCAGGAAGACGTCATTAATGAACTCAGCTCCCCGGTTATTGTTCTGAAAAAGCATCAGGCGCTTCTGCCGCTGATCGGCAATATTGATGCAGCCAGAAGTGAGATTATTGCAGAAAAGACGCTGGAAGAATGCCGGCAGAAAGATATTGAGCATTTATTTATCGACCTGTCCGGTGTGCTCAGCATAGATCAGTTTGTTGCACAGAAAGTGATGGATTTGTCTCACGCTTTAAAGCTGATCGGTATTGAAACGATTCTTTCCGGGATGCGTCCGGAAATTGCCCAGAAATCGGTAAACCTGGGGATCTCATTTAAAGAGGTCCGGGTCGTAACGAATTTGAATGACGCGTTATTTTAGAAATAGAGGGCAGAAAGAAACAGCTGTCTCTATCGATAGGTAAAAAGGCTGCGCCCCTGGACGCAGCCTTTTTTAGATTGTCGAGACATTATTCTATTATATAATCTTTTTAATAAAGAGAATTATTTTACTTATTATGCCAAATAAAACAAAGGCTGTTAATGATAATGGGTGTAAGTTGAAAAAAATGTGTCCGGCGGGGTACACTTTACTCGATCTTATTACTTGCCTGTATTTTCCTGCAGGGGGAAAAAGGAAAAACAGGCTCTTGTATAAATGGCGAATAAAGATAGAGAGCAGGCCAATGAATGTATATACAGTTCCCCGGAAACCATATATTCGATTACATCAAGGTGTTCGGCAAAGAAGACGGCGAGGTTACTTCTATAGTATTTGATTCCCGGAAGTCCCAGAAAGGCGCTGTTTTTTTCTGCATGAAAGGGTTTAACGAAAACGGAGAAACCTTTATTGAGGAAGCGCTAAACAAAGGGTGCACAGTGGTTGTAAGTCAGAACGGGCAACGAATGAAAGATTTAAGTATACGCTATCCCGATCTTACATTTATCGAAGTATTGAATACGAGAACAGCGGCAGCCCAATTTTCCGCCGCATTTTATAACAACAGTTACCGTTCTTTATTCTTAATGGGAGTAACAGGCACGAACGGAAAAACGACAGTGGCCTCTTATATACGCTCGATCTTTAATGCGCTGGGGAAACCTGCCGGAATGATTGGCACGAACGGCATCTGGTCTTCCAGGGAAAAGCTGGCGTTTCGGGGGAGTACCCCGACGACTCCGGAGGCTCCTGATCTGCACCGGATCTTCTCTGAATATGTAAAACAGGGAGAAGAGGCGGCTGTGATGGAAGTGTCTTCTATTGCGCTTGATCAAAAAAGGGTGGAGGGACTTCTATTTGATGTCGCCGTGCATACGAATTTGTCGCCGGAACATATGGAATACCACAAAACGTTTGAAAACTACCGGGAGGCTAAGCTGAAATTATTTAAACAGGCTGATAAAGCCGTAGTGAACGCAGACGATGTATTAGGGGCGGAAATTCTTTCTGTGTTTCCGGGCAGCGTATTAACGTACAGCCTCGACCGGGAAGTGCCGGCAGATATACATGCATATGCCCTTACGCCATCTGATGCGGGAACGAGTGCAATAATAGAAATGAACGGAAAAACTCATAACGTTTTTCTGCCGGTGTTTGGAGAATACAATGCAGCCAACGTACTCGCTGCGGTCTGTACAGCGCTGCACGGCGGATATGCGCTAAACCGTGTACTGGAAGCAGCGGAAAAAATAGAACCGGTGGAGGGCAGGTTTCAAGTAGTATGGGGGAAGCAAAAGCAGAAAATCATTATAGACTATGCCCATACGCCAACGGCAATGGATCAGCTTTTAAAGGAAGCGGAAAAGCAGAACGGTCGGCGGATTATATTAATGCTGATGGGAATAGGAATACGTGATTTTTCCAAAATGCCCCGAATGGCAGAAACAGCTGAGGGTAGAGCGGAGCATATTGTCGTTTCTGTAGATCATCCGGGTGAGCATGAGCCACAGGTGATCATAGACAAAGTGCTTTCCGGGTTTAAACATCCTGATGATCCTTCCATTCATACCGCCCCCACTAGAAAAGAAGCCGTTCAGAAAGCATTGTCTCTTTCAGAAGAAGGGGATATAGTTTTGTTGACGAGCGGTTGTATAAATGGGGCGCAGATTGTAAAAGGACAGTCCATTCCCCATTCAGATGAACAGGTGATTGAAGACTATTTTGCAGAGAGCGGCTGTAATCAGCAGTACTCTATATAAAAGGAGACAGCAGCATATGGCACAAGAAGCAGAAGTAAACAGAGACGCTATTGTAGCAATGGTATTTGGCATTTTATCTTTATTTGCACCGGTTATTGGTATTATTTTTGGGGTGATGGCCATTATCTTTGGGAAAAACGCCCGGAAAAAAATAAAAGCAGCCCAGGAAAAAGGCATGGCGATGGCTGTTACAGGAATTGTGTCCGGTATCGGCGGCATTTTATTTTCCCTTTATCTCATTACGTTTATGATTGTTCTCGTCGTTCAGGCATAAAGAAATGTTTATAAATAGATCTGTATAGGGTATAGCGATTACCATAACTAACTATAAATAAGCAGGGTGATAAAAATGGACAAGTTTGATAACAATTTATTTAAACAGGGAAATATAAGCAATCACATTTTTAAGAATCGTTACATGGTCGGTCCCATGACGAGAGTCAGTTCGGAAGCAGACGGTACGCCCAACGATCGGGTGCACCAGTATTACGTTCGTTATGCGAAAGGCGGATTTTCCGCAGTGATAACAGAAGGAACTTATCCGGATACAGCGTACAGCCAGGGCTATGAAAATCAGGCAGGCATTGCCACGGAAAAGCACAGAGATGCCTGGAAGCCTATCGTAGAGGATATAAAAAGAAACGGTTCAAAAGCGATTGTTCAGCTTATGCATGCAGGAGCGCAGTCGCAGGGCAGCTACTATAAGGACGAAACGATTGCGCCGTCTCCTTACGATCCGAATGCAGAAAAAGTCGGTGCCTACGGCGGAGAAGGAATGTTTCAGCAGGCACGCGAAATGACGCAGGCAGACATTGATGAAGCAAAGCGCGGATTTGTCCAGGCTTCTATTTATGCCGCAGAAGCCGGATTTGACGGCATCGAACTTCATGGGGCAAACGGCTATCTGCTGGATCAATTTTTGTCAGAAGGTATAAATAAGCGCACCGATAAGTATGGCGGCAGTGTAGAAAAGCGACTGACTTTCCTGCTGGAACTTATTAAAGAAGTAAGAGAAGCGATTGGAGATGATATGGTGCTTGGTATCCGTATCTCCCAAATCAAAGTAGTCAATCCAAACCATAAATGGTCGGGTGGAGAAAAAGAAGCCGAAACTATTTTCGGGATAATCGGCCGGTCTGAAGTGGACTACATTCACATTTCCGATGACGATGCAGCCGAATCCGGTTTTGGCGAAGGAACAATGACTATGGCAGCAGCGGCAAAAGCCTTCGGCGGCGTTCCTGTTATTACAGCAGGGAATCTGGCAGATCCAGATAAGGCGGCCGGCATGATTGACCGGGGAGAATGTGACTATGTGGCCGTTGCAAGAGCTGCTCTCGCCAATCCGGATGCTCCTAACCGGATTCAAAAAGGAAAGTCTCTTGATGACTTTAACCCTGATGAAATTATGAGTCCAAAAGCATATGTGAAAGACACCGAGCTTTCCAGAGAAATGATTCCAAACGAATAAAGTAAGGCTTCCGCTGCGGCGGAAGCTTTTTTTATAGTGAAAAGGCAGGATGGCTTATTTACACGGGGAAAGAAAGAAAATAAAATACAGAGGTGCAGCAAAGCATGTTGCATGCAGGGGATTTAAGGGTATAAAAGAAAAGAATACTAAGAGAGAACAAGGCGGGAGAGAAATGATAAGAAAGAAAAAAGCTGCGGCTTTTACCGGTGGGATGCTAAGCATTATTATGCTGCCGTTTATTATAATGTTTTCTATTAACGCAATAGTCGATCCGCTTTGGTTTTTTAATCATGAAAACCGGCTGAATGAAGTCCAGGAAGATTTTGACGAAAGACAGCAGAAAATCAATCGTGTGGCTTTTGCCGGGGAAGAATTTGATACTCTGCTTATTGGCAGCAGCCGTGTCACCTATATAAATCAGCAGGAGTTCGGGGATGAGGATGTATTCAATATGTCCTCCGGGCATATGAGCCATAAGGAATACGGCCCCTATCTGGAATATGTGGAAGAGAAAAGAGGAGAGCCGCTCGACAAAGTGTATATAGGGTTTGATTTTTTTGCGACGTCTGAGAATAAGGGAGTAACCGATCCGGCACCATTTATAGAAAACGCGCAGGACCGGCTGTATCCTCTAAAAGCTTATTTATCAAGAGATATGCTGGAACAATCTTTTAAAAACGCATCAGCCTCTTTAAATGACGAACCTTTTCATCGGAGCTATGACCGCAGTAATGCAGGGACGACAGAAAAGCTGGGATTGGAAGAAACACAGGAACGAATTGAAGAAAAAGATCAGGATTTTGAAGACGTAACGTATGATGAACAAACATATTCCTATGATGAAAATTTCAAGGAGGAAATGCAGCAGCTGCGGGAGGCGCATCCGGATACAGAATTCACAGCGTTTACCACACCGGTGACGGAAGACTTGTTTCGCACGATGCAGCAGGAGGGACGAGAAGAAGACTACGAACAGTGGCTTCATGACATCACCGATGTATTCGGGGAAGTAGAACATTTTATGTATGTGAATTCTGTGACGGGAAATCCTGATTATTTCTATGATGCCCATCATTATTACCAGACGCTCGGTGATTTAATGGCACATCGTATGGCCGGCGTAGAGAACGATGAGCTTCCCGATGATTTCGGTATTCGTTTTAACGAGGATAACATTGATGAGCAGATCAGCTCTTTAAAGCAGAACGACTGGGAGCTGCAAAACTAAAAGGAATAGAACATGGTTTCATAAGCGCAGGAAAAGGCCCTTCCGGCAGAGGGAACTCCAATTGCAAGTTTACGCCTTTAACCAGAGGGAATATAAAAGAAATAACCAGCAAAAGGGAGGCTGACATTATGGCAGATATCACTTTTGAATATATAGAAACAAATGGCATACTTCTTCATACAGCGACGGCAGGCCCTGACGATGGCGAATTGGTCGTTCTGCTCCATGGATTCCCGGAATTCTGGTATGGGTGGAAACATCAAATAAACATGCTGGCAGAGCTTGGCTATAGAGTGATTGCCCCGGATCAGAGAGGGTACAATCTAAGCGATAAACCTTCGGGCGTGGAAAATTATACATTAAATAAACTGCGGGACGATATTATCGGCTTGATCAAGCATCATAATCAAAATAAAGCAATTATTATCGGGCACGACTGGGGCGGTGCTGTCGGGTGGCATTTAGCCGCGACACGTCCTGAATATGTAGAAAAGCTTATTCCTATTAATATCCCGCATCCGGCCGTTATGCCAAGAGTGCTTGCTACAGAACCACAGCAGTGGATTAAAAGCTCTTACATGCTTTTTTTCCAAATGGCAGAAGCACCGGAGAAAGCGCTTCGCGCCAACGACTTTCTAGCAATGAAAAAAGCACTGCTTAAAACCAGCCGGCCGGACGTGTTCTCGCCTGAGGATATAAAAAAATATAAAGAAGCGTGGAGTCAGCCGTGGGCATTGACGACGATGCTTAACTGGTACCGGTCTCTTTCCAAGTCTACAAAATTGCAGGGGACAGATAACAATGTACCTGTGCCCGTACAGATTATCTGGGGTGCCGATGATACGTTTTTATCCAAAAATCTCCCGAAGGAAAGTCTTAAACTGTGCCTGGATGGAAAATTTGTTCTTGTGGAAGAAGCGACACACTGGGTTCATCATGAACAACCTGAAATTGTAAATAGAGTGATTAAGGATTTTCTGGCAGAGTAGCATAACAGCTGACCGGCTGAAGCCGGCCGGCTTTCTTTATGCAGGAAGCAGAGAATTACATAATTTCACATAGCTTTTCCATGGCTCTTTTGAAACTAAACGAGCCGTCTTCTGGTATATTATATTATCGGTATGATTCTTTTATGCCGGTCGATCCAGGCATGATTGTAAGAAAGCAGAAACGAAGTTCAAGAAGATAAAAAAGAGATAAATGTAATTGGAGGAGCAGCTATGAGCGGTTTGCAGCCAACCGTTTCCTTTATTATACCTGCGTATAATGAAGCGGAAAACGTACCGTTAATTCATGAAGAGTTACGGAAAGAATTTGAATCACTGAACTATCAATACGAAATTGTTTATATAGATGATGGAAGCAGTGATAATACGCTGCAGGTATTGCAGGAGCTGGCCGCTGCTTTTGAAGAGGTGTGCTACATCTCCTTTACGAGAAACTTTGGTAAAGAAGCAGCGTTAATTGCCGGTCTGGAGCATGCTAAAGGAGAAGCCGTCATTATTATTGATGCCGATCTGCAGCATCCGGTGTCACTGATTCCGGATATGCTTAAAGGATATGAAGAAGGATATGACCAGGTCATTGCCCAGCGCAATAGAACAGGCGATTCTAAAGTACGTACCGGTCTTTCCAATCTTTATTATTTATTAATGAATAAGCTGGTGGATGTAGACTTAAAAAATGGCATTGGCGATTTCCGGTTGTTAAGCCGCCGCGCGGTGGATTCCATGCTGGAACTAAAAGAAGGCAATCGTTTTTCCAAAGGTCTGTTTTCGTGGATTGGGTACGACCAGAAGATTATCCACTATGAAAACGTGCAGCGCCAGCAGGGGGAAACAAAATGGTCCATGTCGAACCTGGTCAACTATGGAATCGATGGAATGATTTCCTTTAATCATAAACCGCTGCGCATCTGTTTGTATGTGGGCTTGTTTATCCTGATGCTCTCACTCGTGTATATTACGATTATGTTTGTACAGGTTTTCCGGCAGGGCGTCAGCGTGCCGGGATATTTCACGACGATCTCAGCCGTATTGTTTCTGGGAGGGCTGCATTTATTCAGCCTAGGCGTAATAGGCGAATATATTGGCCGTATTTACTATGAAGCCAAGCAGCGGCCGCACTATCTTGTCCAGGAGACAAATACTACGAGGAGAAATAAGAAATGAAGCGGTTTAACACGGAATTCACTCGTTTTGTACTTGTCGGCGGCATGAATACATTTAATTATTATGTTGTATTTTTAGTCTGCCACAATCTTTTGTCTTTACATTATATGGTGTCACACATTCTTGGTTTTCTTGTCAGCTTGGTAATTTCCTTTTTTCTCAATACGTATTTCACGTACCGGGTTAAGCCGACACTGTCGAAATTTCTGCAGTTTCCGATTACTCAATTTGTCAATGTAGCTGTGTCTTCGACGCTTGTATTTGTTTTTGTGGAATGGCTTCAGCTGAACAGTAACGCAGCCCCGCTGTTCGCTGTGATTTTCACTATCCCTATTACATTTATTGTTACTGGAAAAATACTAAAAAAATAACGGTGGGCCTCTATGACTAACAAAAGAAAAATCATTATTCTTATTGCCGCGGCCTTTGCCGCTGCATTCTTCTCCCATTTTTTCTTCCTAAGAGAATGGTGGAACGACAGCTACATGCTTGGACCAAATGACGGTCTGAATCAAATAGCACCTTTTAAGGCGCTGTTGTATAACGAATACACAAGCGGAAATTTCTTTTATTCCTTTTCCTTTGGAATGGGAGCAGGAATATACAGTCAGCTCGGCTATTACTACTCTACCAATTTGGTATACCTTTTTTCGGCAGCCGTTGTTTTTGTACTTGATACGATAGGAATCATTGATTCGCCGGATGCGCTGTTCTGGGCCCAGGCGAACGTATGGATAAGCGTTATACGGGTCACCGTCATTATTCTGATCACGACGGCGGTCTTCCGCTACATGAGAATCCAGACAGTCCCAGCTTTTGTGGGGGCTTCTTTATATGCAATCAGCGCTATTTACTTCCGCCACGTGGTTTTTTGGGAATTTTTTGCGGATGCCCTATTATGGGTTCCGCTTCTCGTTTTAGGAGTAGAAAAAATCATCCGGGAAAAGCAGCCGGCCTGGTTTGTGGTGGCTGTTGCGCTGACGGTCTTCTCTAACTTCTACTTTGCCTATATTAATCTTATTTTTATTGGTATTTATATTCTGGCCAGATGGCTGATCCGGCTTGAAAAGAAAGAAGCACCGCTTAAAAAGCAGTTTAAGCACTACACGCTCGGCGGACTGCTCGGTTTTGGTATGGGATCCCCGGGCTTTATTCCGGCGGCTTATGGGTATCTTAACAACCATCGGCCGCCTTATGAAGACAGCATAGCGCTATTTGATTTTTCCGACAACATTTTATTTACAAGTTTGACACTGCTGCTGCCTACTGTTTTTTTACTTTTTGTATGGATAGGAGCGTTTTATAAAAATAAACTGTTTCTGTTATTTACGTCGATTAGTCTGCTGCTGATCATCCTGCACTTCAGCCCGCTTGCCGGCAGTTTATTTAACGGCTTTTCCGCACCAAGAAACCGTTTTGAGTACCTTGCTGGCTTCACAATAGGCGGCATGACCGCAGTTGGCCTGCAGCTGCTGACTAAAGTGAAAAAAAGCCGTCTGCTGACGGCAGGCATTTTGGCTATGGTGATGTATGCATTCATGTATGTAACAGGGGATGTAGCAGATAATGATACGAACCAGGGTATGTTGGTACTTATTCAGGCTGCAGTCATAGCGGTAGTATTTGTGCTGTTTGGCTGGTTCCGCAATCCGGTTCTTGGCTACACGCTGCTCGCGGTTATTATGATCGGCAACATTCTCGTGCTGAACAACCATCAGCGCATTGAATTTCACGAAGGCAATAATGTAGATCAGGTGACCCGTGAATATATGCTGAGCGGAGACTATATGAATGAAGAACAGATTGAACTGATTGACCGTCTCCAGGCCCGGGATGAAACGACGATGCCCCGGCTTGACTGGAGAGGGGAAGACGAAAGAAACAATATTCCTTTTATTCAAGGTTTTCACGGGACAAGTGCGTATTCCAGTATCCAGAATCAGACTATGTTGTTTTTGTATTATGAAGACCTGGAAATTGATATGGAAAGTGAAAGCGTCAGCCGTTATTCCGGTTTTGGGGACCGGGCGAATTTATACAGCGAGCTTCGCGGAAAGTATGTAATGCATGCGAAAGAGGAAGAAGATGAAGTCGTGCCGTATGGTTTTGAAGAATACATGGAAAGCGACAACTATGTAATCTATGAAAATACGAACATTCTGCCTTTTGTGCAGACGTCGAGTACGATTTATGATAGGGAAGAAGCATTAAACCGTTCAATTCCCGAACGCGAACAGGCCATGCTCTCAGGTATTGTACTGGAAAATCCGGATGAGTCTGCCGAGGTTCCCAACAACAGCCCTGATATTCTGGAACAAGCAGAAGTCGTGCCGGTTAACGGCGAGTACAATGAGGGGCAGCTGACTGTCACAGAAGAAGAAGGCGGTCTGGATATTGTACTTGGAGAAGAATCGGAGGCATGGGAAGATCTCTATGTATCCTTTTATCTGGAGCAAAACGATCACGCGGCCCCTGGTTACCCGCTCGATGTGAATGAGTTTCAGACAGACCGTAAATCGCATACTTCTTTATACCGGACGGATGTAAATGACATTACGATCCGTGTAGAGAGTGCAGATACTGTTTCCATCCGCATGCCGGAAGGAAGCTATACGCTGGAAAACCTCGGACTGGCCGGCGAAACCTATGAAACGCTTGAACAGGCTGTATCTTCTGAAACCCATGAAGATGAAGAGGTTACCATAGATGGAAATCGTATGGAGCTTGCATTTGATAATACAGAAAATCACACGCATCTGACGCTTCCGGTTCCTCATGAGCTGGGATGGAATGTTAAAGTGAACGGAGAAACCCGGGACGTGCTAGAGTCAAATTTTGCTTTTCTTGGTACAGAAATTGAACCCGGTGAAAATACCATTGAATTTGTTTATTACCCGCCGTTTTTCCGAATCTGCTTTATCGTGTCCCTTGCTGCTTTTATTATTACAGCGTTTTGGGGAATCTATAAATGGAAACAAAAACAGAACAGTAAAGAACCTTTCCGCTATTGAGTGGAAAGGTTTTTGTCTGTTCCCAAAAGAGAGTATACTGGATGGAGGACGCACAAATAGGAGGGAATTCCATGTGGAAAAATGCCCAGCATATGGCGTGGTTTATTGCGGGACTTGTTGTAATATTGAGCATCTTCCGTCCGGGCTACGTCAATTATTTATGGATGGTTCTCATCGTTGTGATTGCTCTGGTCATTCAAGTGCTCTACTGGTACAAAGAAGGACGGTATGAAGAGAACACTTAGTCAAAAAAACGGAGAGGTATTACAAAGCGTCTTCCGCCCGCTGCAGATCGCTGATATTCCAGCCGTAGCTCTGCTGAAAGTGCGGATAGTCCGTGAAGCCCTGCCAGTCTCCCCCCCATTCCAGCCCAAGGTCTTTTCCTATCTCTCCGACTTCCTTATAGTCTGCAGTGCCGCTGTCGTTTCCATCCCTCTCTATATCCCAGTGAACTTCTCCATTTTCATCAAGTACAGCAAAGTCAAAGGCAAGACCATAATTATGATAGGATTCTCCTCCGCGGGCCCCTGTTACTATCTGACCGGGTTCGGTTCGGCCCTGCGCATACAGCGCCTCCTGCTCTTCTTCGGTACGGTACTCCTCTGTAATAACGATATCTATTCCTCTTGCTCCTGCCCGGCGTATTACGCGGTCTCTTTTTTCTTCCACACTCGGGTGCAGTCCATTTAATTCTATAATCTCTTCAGCTGAGACTTCAGGTTGAAAAGGATTTTCCGTCATTTCCATCAGGTCAGTGTTATCAACAAAGAACAGCACAGCTAATATGAAGACACCTGTCCACATAATAGTTAAGCCAAAACTCCATTTCACTCTACATAAATCCTTTCCTTATAAACTTCCTTGAATATATAATGATTTTTCCTTTTCTGTCAACAAAAGCAATAGTCGCTGGGAACAGAGGCCGGATATCTGCTAAACTACATACAGGAGGGGATATTATGAATAAGTTTGATATGCATACTCATCACTATCGCTGTGGACATGCGAAAGGAACGATGGAGGATTATATTAAAGCGGCAGTGGATTCGGGTCTTCAGGTTATTGGCATCTCCGATCATTCTCCTTATTTTGCCGAAAAAACAGACCACCCTTATCCACACATAACAATGGCAGCAAGCGAATTTGAAGGGTACATACAGGAAATAGAAGCATTGAAACAAAAATACAAAGGCCGGATTGACGTGCTGGCAGGGGTGGAATCAGATTACTTCCCGAAAGCAGCCTCCACGTATAAGCATGCATATGCTAAATACGAGCTTGATTACATTATCGGCTCCGTTCATTTCGTTGAAGACAGGAACATTTTTGATAAGGACCGTTGGAAGGACATGACAGACGAAGAGATGCTCCGTGTGAAAAATAAATATTATCATTTGATTCAGCAGTCCGCGCGGAGCGGCATGTTTGATATTCTAGGACATATTGACGCGCTGAAAGGGTATTTCCCTTATATCGCAGAGCTGTACACTCCGGAAATAGAGCAGACGCTGAAGGTGATTGCAGAAACAGAAACAGCGATTGAAGTGAATACCTCCGGGAAAATGAAATACTGCGGAGGATGGTATCCTTCTGCAGGTATATTGGAAATGGCCTGTCATTACGGTGTGCCGGTAACATTTGGATCTGACAGCCACGTGCCGGAGCGCGTAGGCGATGAATGGGAAGAAGTCCGGCAGGTGCTCAAGGAGACAGGCTTTAAAGAGTGGCGCTACTATAAAGAAAGAAAACCGGTGATCCAGCCGTTGTAAGAGATATTAAAGCCTTCTCTGTCTTTTTTAGAAAGAAGGGTTTTAAGACTCCCGCATGGAAGGGTATACAAAACTAGAATACATAATTAACGAAAAGGTGGCTGAATCTATGGAAAAGCGTACATTGCAGACAATCGGCTTTGTTGGTTTAGGGGTAATGGGAAAAAGCATGGCAGCGAATTTAATGAAAGCAGGCTATACGCTGCTCGTATTCACCCGGACAAAAGAAAAAGCAGAAGACCTGATTAAAGAAGGCGCTTCATGGATTCCAACCGTCAAAGAACTGGCGGAGCAGGCAGATGTTGTCATTACCATGGTCGGCTATCCTTCAGACGTAGAAGAAATTTACTTTGGAGAAAAAGGAATTCTGGCAGGAGCCGGCCCGGGGAGCTACGTTATTGATATGACAACATCCAAACCAAAACTTGCCCGGACTATCTATGACCAGGCAAAAGAGAAAAATATCCACGCTGTCGATGCACCTGTATCAGGTGGAGACATCGGTGCCAAGGGAGGCACGCTTGCTATTATGGCGGGCGGAGATAAAGAAGCATTTGACGCACTGACAGACGTATTTGAAGCGATGGGATCAAATATCAAATGGCAGGGCGAAGCAGGGGCAGGCCAGCATACGAAAATGAGCAATCAGATCGTCATCGCGTCCACGATGATGGGCGTGGCCGAAGCCATGGTCTATGCTAAAGCAGCCGGCCTCAATCAAGAAGAGGTTCTCGAAAGTATCGGCACCGGCGCCGCTTCCAGCTGGTCTTTAACAAACCTTGCTCCAAGAATGATAAAAGGAGATAATGCTCCGGGATTTTATGTAAAACACTTTATTAAAGATATGGGAATTGCTATTGAATCAGCAGAAGAGCTCGGCATTGAAACACCCGGCCTGCGTACCTCTAAAAAAGTATATGAAGCGATGGCAGAAGCAGGCGAAGAAGACAGCGGCACCCAGGCTGTTTATAAATACCTGCTGGGACGGTCATAAAAAGTCCGTACAAAAACGCAAAAAAAAGAAGCTTCTTCTAATGAGTCCTAGAAAGAAGCTTCTTTTATTTCACAATTACTCGTGTACGTCATAACCGAGCGAATTCGCTACTGTTTTGCGTTCAGCAGGAATAACTAGAAATGTTACCCCGTTATCATTAGAAACGATAATATGATTCGGCTTAGCTGCCGCCTCTGCTTCTTCTAAAGATTTGAACGCTTCTTCTGTTGTTGCTTCCATCTTTTGAGCTGTTGTTTCTTCATTTGCCATTGTGTCATCCCTCCTCTTTAAAATGTGTACCCGTTTTTAACGAAAATAAAAAGGAAAAGGAGAAATTCCGTGAAAAATTCTTATTTTATTACAGGTTTTCCCGGTTTTGTAGCAGGAGCGCTGCTTCGTGAGCTGCTTAAAGAAAAACCGGATACCGAGTCGATTTATCTTCTCGTACATCCGGACAAGCTGGAAGAGGCAGAAGAGAAAGCAAATGAGACAGCAAAAGCACGGGAATTTCCACGTACCCGCATTCAGGTTATTCCCGGTGATATTACAAAATCCGGTTTAAACATAGATTCTGCGTATGAAAAACAGATAAAAGAACAGGTGACCTACGTCTTTCACCTGGCGGCAGTATACGATCTGGCGGTCTCTTACCATTATGCCTATTCGGTCAATGTAACAGGCACACGAATGGTGAATGACTGGGTAAAACAGCTGCCGCATCTAAAACGCTATACGTATTTCAGCACTGCTTACATAGCGGGAAAGCGACAAGGGAAGATTTTTGAATCCCAGCTTAATGAACAGCAGTACTTTAAAAATAATTACGAACAAACGAAGTTTCAAGGGGAATTTCTTGTAGAAAAAATGCTGCGGGGAACCGTCCCGGTGACGATTATACGCCCTGGTATTATTATGGGGGATTCTGTAACGGGAGAAACGGATAAGTTCGATGGGTTTTATTATTTAATTAAAGCGATGCGGAACCAAACACAGGCTGCGTTTCGAGGGTATACGGGAAGCGGGGAAGCAGAAGGAAACTTTGTGCCGATTGATTACGTCATCCGGGCTTCGCTTTATCTGGCGCATGAAGCCATAGGAGAAAATCATACGTATCACCTGACGGATCCAAATCCTTATAAAATGAAAGAAATTCAGCGTATGCTTGCTCTTGAAATACATGGCACCGAACCAAAGCGTAAAGTCCCGATAAGTCTTCTTCGTATGCTGTTGTCTACAGGAGCCTTACGCAGAAAGCTGGGCATTCCCAAAGAAACGCTGGACTACTTTGAATACAAAGCATCATTTGATACGAGAAGAGCCAGGCAGGACCTGGAAGGATCAGGGATTGAATGCACAGACTTAAAAGAAAGAATCGCCCCGGCTGTTCAATACTTCGAACAGCATCAGGACGATCCTTCCAAATTTCCATTTCTTCGTTAAGTTTGAGAGCTGTCAATAATAGGAGCGGCATGAGGCGGCTCGTAAGAGCGCATGCCGGCGAGCAGCGCTGCTGCGTCGTTATTATATATCAGCATGGAGCGTTGGCTTTCTTCGAGAAAGCCTTCTTTCTGCATGTGTGCAAATAAGCTTAAAAAATGATCATAGTAATGATTAACATTCAGCAGGGCAACAGGTTTTCTATGTGCTCCGAGCTGGGCCCATGTGAACACTTCTGCTAGTTCCTCCAGCGTGCCGGGGCCACCCGGAAGAGCAATAAATCCGTCAGCAAGTTCTTCCATTTTTGCTTTCCTTTCGTGCATGGATTTTACAATAAAAAGTTCGCTCAATCCTTGATGGGAAAGCTCTCTCTGCTCAAGCATCTGCGGGATAACGCCAATGACGTTTCCGCCTTCCTGAAGCGCACTGTCCGCCAGGGCACCCATCGTTCCAACGGAGGCACCACCGTATATAATGTCGATGCCTTCCCTGGCCAGCAGTGACCCAAGGGCCGAAGCGGCTTCTTTATATTGCGGGCTGTTTCCCATTTTTGAACCGCAGAATACGGCAATTCGTTTCATTGGAAAAACTCCTTCTTTTTATTTAAACGTTTCATTTACTTTATTTGTTCTGCCAAAGCTTAGTTTTATCATAAGCTTATTGCCGCTGCCGTGACAAGTCCGGATAATGGGAAAAAACGGCCCCCGATTACTTCTGGAGGCCGGACGGATAGGGATTTAAGAAGAGATGGAGCCGTTTGACTTGTTTGCAAAATAGTTGGCTTCAATTTCCATGGGAGAAAGCGGTTTGCTGAAGTAAAAACCTTGAATATCCGAACAGTGATGATCTTCGAGGTAGGAAACCTGTTCGGCTGTTTCCGCCCCTTCTGCCGTTATGGAAAGGTTAAGGTGACGTCCCATCGCAATAATGGCACTGGTGATTTTTTCTGTTCGGTCGTCGGAGTGAATGTCTTTAATAAATGAGCGGTCGATTTTTAACCGCTGAATAGGAAATTCTTTTAAATAAGCAAGCGAACTGTGCCCCGTCCCGAAGTCGTCTATAGATAAAGACACACCCAAATCCCTGAATTTATTCAAAATGCCGATGGAGCGGTCCATATGATCCATCGTCATGCTTTCTGTCACTTCAAGCTCAAGCAGAGAAGGGGAAAGGTCATAGCGGTGCAGCACGGCAGCTACATAATCAACAATGTCGTCGGATTGAAACTGTTTGGGCGAGAGATTAACAGAAACCTGGATAGGAGAGCCTGCCTGTTCCCACTTTTTCGCCTGACGACAGGCCATATCGAGAATAACTTCTCCTAAAGGAATAATCAAACCGGTTTCCTCGGAAAGTGGAATAAACTCGCCCGGGCTTTTGATTTCTCCTGATTTTGTCCTCCAGCGGACCAGTGCTTCTACACCGACAATGGCACGATCAATACAGCTGATCTGCGGCTGATAGGCTAGAAAAAATTCATTGTTTGTAATACCGTGTTTTAATTCCTGCTCCTGCCTGAGCATGGTTTCCGTTTTTAAAGAAAGGCTGGCGTGGTAATACGCATAGGTGCTTTTACTTCTTGATTTCGCTGCGTACATTGCTATATCTGCATGCTTCATTAATTCATCTGAAGTTTCTCCATCTTCCGGTGCTACGGCAATGCCGATGCTGAGGGACATATACAGGTTATGGCCGAGAACCTGGATGGGCTGCTCGAATGCTCTAATAATGGATTCTGCTACTTCGGTCGGATAATTATCATGCTCTATTATAGGCAGCAGAATGGTGAATTCATCTCCGCCGAGCCGGGCGAGGACAGCCCTGTCATCTATACACTCCTGCAGCCGCAATGCAGCACCTTTCAAGAGCAGGTCTCCTACAGAATGACCGAGCGAGTCATTAATCATCTTGAATCGATTGAGGTCGAGAAAATATAAAACGGTTTTTTCAGTAGATACAGCCAGCGTTTGTTCAATCTTATTAACAAAATAGCGGCGGTTCGGCAGGCCGGTCAGCTGATCAGTGTAAGCAATCGCATGGATTTCTTCTTCAGCCTCCACCTGGGCGGTAATATCCCTGACTATCCCGTGAATGCCTTCAAGTTCACTGCCCAAATACATTGGGATTAACGTGGTGTTTAAATGAACGGGATGGTCTTTAGATTGAATAATAGAGTCAAAACTGGAAGGTTTTTCTTCTGAAACTACTTTTCGGAACTGATAAGACAGATGATCCATTTCTTCTCCGGAAAATACTGAGGACAGGTTAACATTTTTCCATTTGTGCTCGGGGATACCGATCAGCCGGGAACCGGATTTATTCATCTTCGTAAACCTGCCGTTAAGATCGGTCGTAAAGATAGCATCAATACTGTGGTCAAGCAGTGACTGATAGCGGTGTTCATTATCAGAAAGCATGACCGTCTGGGAAGCGAGGCGTTTATCTGTAAAAGCACCAACTACAAAAAAGCACTGAATCATTACAATAAAGGCGCTCACAATGATAGCAGTCGTCGTTAAGTCAATGCCGCCGGAATGATCGTGGTTCATGTCTCCTGTAAAGGATGCAGCATTCATTCCAATATAATGCATGCCGCTGATCGCAATGCCCATCAATACCGCACTGACTAATTTATATAAAAATAATGTAAAGGAAGCATCCCTCATGGCCAGCTCATAAAACATCTTCAAAGCAGTCATGGAAGCAAGAACAGCAACCAGAATAGATAAAGCGACAAGAACATAATCGTATGAAATCGTAAAGCCTTCTATTGCGGCCATTCCAATATAATGCATGGCAGAAATGGAAGCTCCCATAAACAAGCCAGCCAGGACGAGCCGTCGGTTATTCAGCCTGGATTTCAGGTTAATCGTAAAAAAGGCAATATGGGACCCAATGTAGGCCGCAGCAAAAGAAAGTATCATCATCCATTGGTTGTACACCATGGGCATATCCATTTCGAACGCCACCATGCCGACAAAATGCATAGACCAAATGCCAAGGCTCATTACAAAAGAACCTATATATAGCCAAATTCTGCGCTTCCAGCCGTTTGAATGAATCACACGTGAAGTTAAATCCAAGGCGGAGTAGGCTGCAAAAGAAGCGATAAAAACAGATAAAAGGACAATCCAGTAGTTATATGATCCGGTAAATGCTTCCATAATCCCCTCCGTTAACAAGTAAGCATAGTTGTTTTCTCATTATATCGTCAATATTTGGAAATTTTTAAATATTAATTAGGTAAAAAGTATCAATACTAAAGATATAATATTTTTATAATACTGCTCGTGAACGGCAACTGCAAGCAATTTGCGTAAATTAAAAGCAAGATCCTGTCTACAAGCTGCTTTTCCTTTTATACTTATAGGACCAAAAGGAAATGAGGAGCTGATCCTATGGAACCAAGGCTGTTAAAAATGAGGTGGGAGAAGGCTCTATTTGCGCATTGGGACTGGGATCCCATCGAAGTGGAGGCTCGTCTTCCCAAAGGGCTGCAGCTCGATACATTTAACGGAAGGGCTTATTTGGGAGTAGTGCCTTTTCTAATGGAAAATATTCGGCCGGCTGTAATGCCGGACGGGACCGGGCTTGCTTTTCCCGAGCTGAACCTGCGCACTTATGTCACTTTGAATGAAAAAAAGGGTGTTTATTTTTTTAATTTGGATGCTTCATCAGCACTGGGCGTCTACCTTGCAAAGAAGTTATTCGCGATCCCTTATTACCAGGCAGATTTTTCTGTGTCCTCCACGCCGGAGTGGATACAGTTTGCCCATAAGCGAAGGAATACGTACACAAGATTTGACGCCGTGTACAAAGGAGATGGAGAGATCTTTTACGCGGAGAAGGGAAGCCTGGAACATTGGTTAACAGAACGATATATTTTTTACACGAGCAGAGGCAGAAGCGGCTTATTTGAGGGCCGGATTGCCCATACACCCTGGCCGTTGGAGAAAGGAAGCTGGAAAGCATCGCAAAATGACTTGTTTCAGGCCAACCACTTCGCTGAACCAGTATCCCATCCTCACCTTCTGTACAGCAGCGGCATTGATGTAACGGCTTCCCGGTTAATAAAACTCAGCAAAAAATAAGCGTCCATCAGCGGACGCTTATTTTTTTGTCATATTATCTGCCATAAGGCCGTTTAAGAGAAAACGATACTTTCGCCTTTGTGACATATACGAAAAAGTATATTTGATTTTTACTGGTCTGAATAACCAATAGAATATAATTTTTTTGGACAAGGTAAACAATGATTGTCTGAAAAATTCGACTTATACTTACGTCAAC
This sequence comes from Sinobaca sp. TMA16-18, assembly GCF_059510535.1. Lineage (NCBI taxonomy): Bacteria > Bacillati > Bacillota > Bacilli > Caryophanales > Sporolactobacillaceae > Sinobaca > Sinobaca sp. TMA16-18. The sequence goes on from NZ_JCAKFM010000002.1 coordinate 249,287, forward strand.
TAATACAAGACGGGAGTGAAGGCGATGCTGGCTGTATGCCAAGTAGATGAAAAACAGCTCTGGGATGGACTAATGGCCTTCCGGCAGATCGGGCGGGATAACAAAGGCGGCATTACAAGACTGGCCCTCTTACCTGAAGACATGGAAGCAAGACGCCGGTTGATCGAATACATGAAAGAAGCCGGCCTGGATGTCCGGGTTGATAATGTAGGCAATATTATTGGAAGAATGGAAGGAAGTATTCCTGGTGCTCCCGCGGTTATTGCGGGCTCCCATATTGATACGGTCATAAATGGCGGTCCCTTTGACGGGACCCTTGGTGTAATAGGCGCTGTTGAAGCGGTGAGAGCGTTAATGAAAGCGGAAATTCCTATAACCCATCCCATAGAAGTAGTTTCTTTTCAAGACGAGGAAGGCGTTCGTTTCGGGGCCGGCTATACCGGCAGCAGAGGAATGTTTGGAAAAATAAGCGACGACACATTGAAGCTTAAAGATGATCAGGGCATGACGTATAGAGAGGCCTATGAGCAGGCAGGCTTTGATCCTGCTGAGTTTCATAAAGCTGTCCGGGCTCCGGAAACGGTCAAAGCATATATAGAAATGCACATCGAACAAAGCAGGCAGCTGGAAGAGCAGCAGCTTTCCGTAGGCGTGGTAAAAGACATCCAGGGGCCGCTGTGGCTTCAGGTGAAAGTAAAAGGAATGGCCGATCATGCAGGAGCTACACCGATGAATATCCGCTCGGATGCGGCCCTGGCGATGGCTGAAGTGATGCTGGAGGTGGAACAGGCTGCTGTAGACGAAGGCGGAGTTGGTACAGTAGGAAAGCTAAAAGTATATCCAGACGGAATTAACATTATTCCGGGAGAAGCGGCCTTTTCCATTGACTTCCGTCATACAGATACAGCCAAAAGAGAGCGAATGCTCTCCCGCGTGAAACAGTGCTTTCAGGCACAGGAGATAAAGCGGAATGTACACATAGAACACCACATAACCAAGCAGGTGGAGCCGGCTTCCTGCTCCGAAGAGATTAGAAAAATGATCGCAGACAGCTGCGTTTCCGCGGGTCTTCCAGTATATGAAATGAACTGCGGTGCCGGCCACGATGCATTACTCCTTGGGGAGCATGTCCCATTTGGAATGATTTTTGTCCGCTCCAGACAGGGGATCAGCCATCATCCGGATGAATGGAGCGATAAGGCGGACTGTATTAACGGCGCGAATGTACTTCTGGAAACCATTCGCAGGCTGGCAGAATAAGAGGAGGAACTACCATGATGCAAGGATTACACATACCACAGCGCACCATCATGACACCGGGACCTGTTGAGGTTCATCCACGGGTAAGGCAGGCGATGTCCAACCGTATGCTGGGCCAGTTTGACCCGGCTTTTACGTCGATTATGGATGAGACGATGGAGCGGCTGCGTCAGGCCTTCCAAACGAAAAATAAATGGGCGTTTCCGGTGGATGGGACGTCAAGAGCAGGTATTGAAGCAGTCATGTGCAGCCTGATTGAACCGGGGGATAAAGTATTGATTCCGATCTTTGGACGGTTTGGCTATTTGATGGCAGAAATCGCCGAGCGGTGCGGGGCCGAGGTATTCCGCATGCATGCCGAATGGGGCACGGTATTTGATCCGGACGATGTTATTGCAGAAATAAAAAAGGTGGATCCTAAAATAGTCGGTATGATTCATGGCGACACGTCCACTGGACGCGTGCAGCCGCTTGAAGCGATTGGAAAAGCGTGCCGCTCCCAGGATGTACTGCTTGTGGTAGATGCCGTAGCGACTGTAACGGGCATGGATGTAAAAACGGATGACTGGTGTATTGATGCAGTTATCGGCGGTACACAAAAATGCCTTTCCGTGCCTTCCGGGCTTGCTCCGCTGACATATAACGACCGGGTGGAAAAGGTAATAGCCGAGCGGAAAAACATCGAGCAGGGGCTTGTACAAAAGGAAAAAACCCCCAATCCAAGAAGGATCCACAGCAATTATTTTGACCTGACGCAGCTTCAGGACTATTGGAGCGAAAGCAGGCTGAACCACCATACGGAAGCGACACATATGATATACGGGCTTCACGAAGGGCTGCAGGTAGTGCTGGAAGAAGGACTCAAAGAGCGCTTCAGCAGGCACCGTTACCATGAGCAGGCGCTGACAGCCGGGCTGGAAGCTATGGGACTTACCTTGTTTGGGGACCCGGCAGCGAAGCTTACGACCGTAACGTGTATTACTATTCCTGAAGGAATAGACGGAGACGAGGTCAGGGATTTTCTGCTGCAGCAGTTTGGCATTGAAATTGCTTCATCTTTCGGTCCGCTGCAGGGGAAAATATGGCGGATCGGTACGATGGGCTACAGCTGCCGGCAGGAAAATGTTCTGCAGGTTCTGATGGGACTGGAGGCTTCTCTTATTTATGCAGGCGCCGCTGTTCACAAAGGCGAAGCCGCCCGGGCAGCACTGGACATTTATACAAAACAAAAACAGCCGTTATTGGCTTAAAATCAAGGAGGATTTATTCATATGCAGTCAGCTAAAAAGCCGGGACCCTCTTCTGAAAAAAACATAGAAACTTCTGATTCTCCGAAAAAAGGAAGCCGGTTCTCCTTTCCGCATATATACGTGATTCTTATTTTGTTTATCGCTATTATGAGTTTAGCTTCTTATATTGTTCCCGCGGGGGAGTATGAAAGAATAGAAGGTCCGGGCGGTCGGGAAATGATAAACGCAGAAGAGTTTTCCTATATTGATGCCGCACCTATCGGCATTATGGATTTTCTGACTGCAATCCCGCAGGGGCTGATTGATGCAGCGCCGGTCGTCTTTTTTACCTTCATGATTGGAGGCGCGTTCTATGTTTTTAAAGAAACCGGCCTGATCCAATTTGGTGTGCAGTACTTAACGACCACATTCCAGCACAGGAAAAAATTAATTATTCCTATTCTGATGGTGGTATTTTCCATGATTGCGGCGTTTGTCGGAACGCCCGAATTAAGCCTGGTGTATATACCGATTCTTATTCCGCTGATGATTAAACTGGGGTACGATAAAATGATGGCAGCCGGTGTGGCACTCATTGCCACGTCGGGAGGTTTTCTGGGCGCTATTACCAATCCGGGAACGGTCGGCCTTTCCCACCAAATTGCGGATCTGCCGATGTATTCCGGAGCAGCTTACCGCTTCCTCGTTCTTTCCTTTATTATTCTGGCCGGCGTGTTGTTTCTGCTCCGGTATGCAAGAAAATTAGAGAAAAATCCGGAAATAGCTGCGGCAGAAGCAGAAGAGTTCTGGAAACACAATGACGTGCAGGAAGAAAAGATATTTATGAATACAAGACAAAAAATTGCCGGCATTACCGCCCTGCTGATGTTTGCAGGGATGGTCTTTGCAGTGCTTCAATTTCAATGGGATTTTGTGGCGCTCGCCGGGTACTTCCTGGCAATGGGGATTATTGTTGGAATTATTGCCGGTATGTCCGGTAATGAAATCAGCGACAGTTTCAACAACGGATTCAGGGAAGTGCTGATGGGGGCAATGATTATTGGGATCGCCCGTGGTGTAGCGGTCGTGATGGAAGAAAGCCAGATTATCGACACCATTATTTTTGCACTGGCTTCCGTGGTCAGCACGATGCCGTCTTCGGTAACCGTACTTGGTATGCTTGGCACGCAGGGATTATTTAATTTCTTTGTTCCATCCGGAAGCGGCCAGGCGCTGATTACGATGCCTATTATGATCCCGCTTGCCGATATTGTCGGCACGACCCGGCAGACAGCAATCCTTGCCTTCCAGCTTGGAGATGGGATTTCCAATATTATTTTTCCTACGTCAGGATACTTCATGGCTGTTCTCGCTACCGCAGGCATTTCCTGGTGGAAATGGGCAAAATTTATTATGCCGCTTATCATCGCCTGGTTTTTAATAGGCGCGGTGTTTCTGCTGATCGCCCATGGTATTGAATGGGGACCTTTCTAGAAAACAAAAAAACGCTTCTCTTCCTTTATCGGAGAGAAGCGTTTTTAATTCTTTTATTTACTGAAAAAGGAAAGAAGCTCCTGGTTGAATTTTTCTTTCTCTTCAAAAAAGAGACCATGGCCGCTGTTTTCAAAAGGTACTAAAGTAAAATCGCTGATACTCTTTTCAAGTTCCAGGGAGAAATCAAAGGGGCATATCTTATCTTTACGGCCGTGCAGGCTTAAAGTTGGCACGTTAATGGACGAAAGGTCCCCGCGCACATCTTCATCGCGGAGCGACTCGGCAGAGTGGATCGTGCCATAGGAGGAAGCTTCCATGCCGAGGCTGTGGAAATGATGGGCGTAGGCATCGGATATTTCGCCGGCGAAAAACATTTTGCCGAATTCTTCGAGCATAACCGGCCGGTCTGATTTTAAGTTATTGATTATGTCATCCACTCCCGATTTCTCGAGTCCGTGCGGATAATCATCACGCTGGGTAAACACTGGAGCCGCCGGAGCCATGAGTACAAGCTTGGACACTTTGTGGCTGTTGTGTCTTGCCATATAACGAATGGCGATCGGGCCGCCCATGCTGAAACCGCCCAGAATTACGTCTTCGAGTCCAAGCGCATCGATAACTTTTTTTACATCATCTGCTTTTGTGTTGTAATCATAAGAAGCCCAGGGCTTATCGGATTTACCATAACCGCGCAGGTCAATTCCGATAAAGCGGTAGCCTTTCTTTGGCAGTTCGTTCATTTGGTATTCAAACATCTTGTGATTAACAGGCCACCCATGAATAAAAACGACCGGCTGTCCTTCTCCGAGGTCTTCCACAAACAGCTGTACATTCTTTTCTACATCTACATAGTGTCCCATTTACAAAACTCCTTTATATAAAGTGTGAATCATCATCCCGTTTATTAGTGCTTACTTACTCATAGTACCCGGCTGACCTGGGCATAAAACACTATATTCGTGATCAGGTTGTTGAATACGTCTGAATCTCCCTTTAGATAGTATACCGGCGCAGGCAGGCTGGTTCACAGAGGAGGATATTATATGAAAAACGTTCATTTAATCCCGTTTAAGCACGAACAGCACGTTCACGTATCATCGACCATTCCAACGGGCATAGACCTCGTAGAAGCTCCGGTGTTGTGGAGTGAAGCAGATCAGGGGAGCGGCAATGTGATTGCGGTTATCGATACAGGCTGCCAGACGCATCCTGATTTAAGAAACCGTATTATCGGAGGCCGGAATTTCACAGATGATTTCAGAGGAGATTCGGAAAACTACACGGATAACAACGGGCATGGAACGCATGTGGCAGGAACCATCGCAGCATCGGAAAATGGCGGAGGCATCGTCGGCGCTGCCCCGAAAGCCGATCTTCTTGTGTTGAAAGCTTTAAAAGGAAATGGCAGCGGACAGATGGACTGGATTGTCCGGGCTATAGATTACGCGAGAACGTGGAGAGGAACCGGAGGACAGAAAGTACGGATTATTTCTATGTCCCTGGGCGGGCCGGAAAGCATTCCTGCGTTACATCAGGCTGTAAGAAATGCCGTCAATGCCGGTATTTCTGTCGTCTGCGCGGCTGGAAATGAAGGGGATGGAAATATCGATACAGACGAATTTGCATACCCGGGAGCCTACAACGAAGTTATTCAGGTAGGAGCCGTAACGTTTCGTAAACAGCTGTCTGATTTTACAAATACAAATGATGAAATTGATTTAGTGGCGCCGGGCGTCAACATCCTATCCACCTATCTGAATGGAGGCTACGCCAGGCTGTCCGGTACGTCGATGGCAGCGCCTCACGTCGCCGGCGGACTCGCTTTATTGAATAATATTGCCGAAAACGGGTTTGAACGTCCGATTACGGAACCGGAGCTTTATGCCCAGCTTATCCGCCGCACGCTTCCTGTTGGATATCCGATGACCGCAGAAGGTAACGGCTTTATGGCTCTGGGTCTTGTGAAAAATCTTGGCTGAAAAAAGCGCCACAGATATAAAACAGCCGCAGAGCTTATGCTCTGCGGCTGTTTGTTAGTTATTATCCAGTTTTTTCAAAGGAGTGACCGCAGGTCCTTCCAATATGCTGCCATCATAAGAAAAGCGTGAACCGTGGCACGGACAGTCCCACGACCGTTCTGCATTGTTCCATTCCACGTCACAGCCCATATGCGTACAGGTTGTTGATACCATGTGGGTCTGACCGTTCTCGTCTTTATAGGCCCCGATTTTTTTCCCTTTTTGGGTAACCAGTGCGCCTTCATCATTTTCCAATTCCTCAAGCTTTCGATCTTTGCGGTGAAGCTTGCCGGCTATAAGTTCTTTTCCTACGTCCATATTCTCTTTGAAAAAGGACAGTGCATCCGCTTTTTTGAGCTTTGTGCGCCTTGGGTCAAACAGATCCGCAAACCGGTTTTCTTTTTCCTGGACGAGGTCACTAAGCAGCAGGGCGGCTGCGACGCCGTTGCTCATGCCCCATTTGGCATAGCCTGTCGCAACAAATATATTTGGCTTTCCGGTGACCGCCGGGCCGATGTAAGGCACCTTATCGAGTGTAATAAGATCCTGCGCCGACCAGCGGTACGGAATAGAAGTAATGCCGAAATGCTTTTCTCCATAATCCCGGAGACGCTCATAGTTATTAAAGGTATTTTCTTTATTCTTTCCGGCCGTATGGCCTTCTCCGCCAAGAATCATCAGGTCGCTTCCGTCAGCTGATTTGGCGTAACGAAGCGACTTTCCCGGGGAATCCACGCTGAGGTACATTCCTTTAGGAGGTTTCTTTTCCGTCGTAACGGCGAGTGTATAAGACCGCTCGGCATGAAGCCTGGAGAAATAAAGGCCTTCTTCATCATTAAAAGGAAAATGTGAGCTTACAATAACGTGTCTGCTCTGGATCGTACAACCATCAGTGGTTTCAATAGAAGGATTTTTAGAACTCTTTACTTTGGCAGCTCTCGTCTGTTCAAAGATTCGGCCCCCGTTTGCTTCAATGGAGGGAATCAGGCCGGCGAAAAATTTAACGGGGTGAAACTGGGCCTGGTTTCTGATAACTAAAGCTGCTTCCACCGAATAAGGCAGTTCTACTTCATTCAACGCCTCTCCACCATTAATGCCAATATCCTGGTATGCTTTTAATTCTTTTTCAAACTTGGAGACACTTTTGTTTTCTGTCGTGTATGCATAGGCATTCTCTGTCGTCAGATCGCAGTCAATGTCCAGTTCTTCCGCTGTTTTTCTGATGAATGTTAAAGCTTCTTCATTGGCTTCATAGTAAAGGCGTGCTTTTTCCAAACCAAAATTGGTAATCAGGTCATCGTACATAACCCCATGCTGAGAAGAAATTTTAGCCGTCGTGTAGCCGGTCGTGCCATCAAGAATCCGGCCTGCTTCGATCAGGGCCACCTTTACTCCCTGCTTAGACAATAAGTAAGCAGCAGTTAACCCGGTCGTGCCGGCTCCGACGATCGTAACGTCGGCTTCAAAATCTTCTGTAAGGGCGGGGAATTCAGGAAGTCCCTGAATATCGCGCCAAAGTGATTTAGGGTAACGGGGAACGTGATGTGATGAGTCTGTCAAATAAATCCCTCCCGAATTTCGTATTAGGAAACTGTACCCGATATAGACTCCCCTCACTCCATTTTCTGGACAAAAAGAAAAATAGGCAAAAGGAGAAAGCACGGGAAATGGAAGGAATTTGAAAGTGATTATGCTATAATCGAGGCACATTTACTTAGAAAATGAGGGTCCTATATGAAAAAACTAGCGGGAATCATCGGTCTCAGTCTGCTGCTTTCAGCCTGCAGCAATAACTCAACAGCAGAAGACGCAATGCAGACATATACGGAACATTGGAACGAGCAGGAATATGCAGAAATGTATACGATGCTGTCCTCCGAAGCGCAGGAAGCCGTGACGGAAGAAGAATTTACGGCCCAGCATAGAGAGGTGTACGAAACGGCCGGCGTACCGAACCCTGGTATCACGCTGCCGGAGTATTCTGAAGAACAGCAGGAGCAATTCGAAGAAGAGGCGGAACCGTCCCTTCCATACCAAGCAGCGATAGAAACAAATACAGGCACGGTAGAGTTCGAAGAGGAAGCATCCTGGCAGCAGGAAGAGACAGAAGGAAACGAAGAGTGGAAAGTAAACTGGGAGCCCTCCTTTATCTTCCCCGGACTGCAGGGTGGGGAAAGAGTAAGAGAGGAGACAATAGAGCCGGTAAGAGGAGAAATTCTGGATAGAAACGATAACAGCCTTGCCGTAAATATGTCTATTGACCAGGTGGGCATTGTTCCGGGAGAAACAGAAAACGAAGAAGCTGCCGCAGAAGAGCTTGCCGCTCTTCTCGAGATGGAGGAATCTGATATTACAGAAGCTCTGGCGGAAGAATGGGTCTCGGAAGAATCGTTTGTGCCAATTAAAAAACTGACTCCGGAAGAGTCCGAATCGCTGGATGAAATCGAAGAGGTCGAAGGGGTGCAGTCCACAGAAACGACAAGTCGTTACTACCCGCTTGAGGAACAGGCTGCCCATTTAACAGGGTATATTGGAACAATTACCGAAGAAGAACTTGAAGAACGCGGAGAAGGGTACAGCGAAGGCACAACCCTTGGTAAAGCAGGGGCAGAGTATATTTATGAAGAGCGTCTGCGCGGGACGCCGGGCCGGGCTCTTGTTACGACGGAAGGGAGTGAAAGGATCGCTGAACAGGAGGCAGAAGACGGAGAAAATGTTCATTTGTCTATTGATACAGCCGTTCAGGAAAATCTGTTCAGTGAACTGGACGGCGAGTCCGGTACTGCGGCAGCCCTTGATCCAAAAACGGGAGAAACCCTTGGTCTGGTAAGCACGCCTTCGTATAATCCAAATAATTATCTATTCGGCTGGCCGGAAGGTGAATACGCAGAACTAAGCGAAGATGAAGGACGTCCTTTTTCAGCTAAATTCAACAGCCTTTATGCGCCGGGATCTACTATTAAGCCAATAACGGGCGCAGTAGGCATGAACCAGGGCAGTCTCGATCCCGAAGAAGAAAAAACAATTACCGGTGAGCAGTGGCAGCCGGACAGCAGCTGGGGAGGCTATTCGATTACGCGGGTTTCCGACAGGCTTGATCAGGTCAGCCTGGAAGATGCTTTGATTACATCGGATAATATCTTTTTTGCCCAAACAGCACTGGAAACAGGAGAAGAAGCTTTTGCAGAGGGACTGCGGAACTTTGGATTTGATGAAGAGTTTCCTTACGATTTCCCCGTGCAGCCGTCTGCCATATCCAACGAAGGGTTGAGCTCGGACATCCTGCTTGCGGATACCGGTTATGGACAGGGGCAGATGTTGATGTCCCCGCTGCATTTAGCAGTATCCTACACCCCATTTTTAAATGAAGGAGATATGCTGGCTCCACAGCTCGAACGACAGGAAGAAGAATCCGAAGTCTGGAAAGAAAATATCCTTCCGGAAGAAGGAGCAGACGTGATTACGGAAGGACTGCGGGGTATTGTCGAAGATGAGAATGGATCCGCCTACGAACCGGTACGCGAAGACCTTACTCTCTCAGGGAAAACCGGCACGGCTGAATTCAAAACCGAGCAGGGAGAAGATGGAACAGAAAACGGCTGGTTTGTCGCTTACGATTATGAGCAGGAAGACTTATTGATTTCTATGATGATTGAAAATGTAGAAGATGAAGGCGGAAGCGGTTACGTGGTGGAAAAAGTAAAAAACGTCTTTGACGAACGAGAAGAATAATCTGTCTCCTATAAAAGAAGACCGGCTGCTTATTTTAGCAGCCGGTCTTTAAAGTATAGAGAAAGCCTTTCTTTTTTTAGGTCCATCTGTAGAACTGTTTATTGAATAATGTTTTTAACCCGGCCGACACTTCCATCTTCAAGGCGCACTTTAATGCCGTGCGGATGCTGAGGAGACTTGGTTAAAATATCTTTGACAATGCCGTTTGTTGTCTTACCGGTCCGCTGATCCTGCTTCAAAACGATATCAACCTCTACACCGGGGGTAATATCTTTTCTAGATTGTCCATTTGCCATTTGTATTCCTGCTTTCTATAATATGCTTCTTCTTATTGTACGGCAGTCGGGCTCTTTTGATAAGAGCAAACAAAAAAGAGTCTAGTGGACAGACTGCACGCGAAGCATGTTTCGATACAGGAGCATATAAATGCCAAGTGTCGCGAGGACAAGCGTTCCGCATATTATATATACGAAGGAATACGTCATCAGTGAAGCAATGGTTCCAAGGACAAAGGAGCCCACGGCAATTCCTGAATCAAACAGCATGAAAAAAGTGGCAGTGGCATGGCTTGTCCGCCCGGGAGGCGAAGCCTGAATGGCCATCGTCTGCAGGCTCGGCAGAATCGAGCCGTAGCCGAGGCCGATCAGGCCGCCGGCGATAAGCAGCACAGCTGTTGTCGTAACGGTGCTGAGCAGAAACAACCCTGCAGAAAACACAAGCAGGGATGGAATAATAACGTAAGCGGGGCCCGCCCGGTCAAACAGTCTTCCTGTAAACGGCCGGGACAAAAGCATAACAGCTGCAAAACAAACGAAGAACAAATTAACCGCATGAAACAGGTTAATGGACTCCGCATAAACGGAAATAAAAGAAATAACACTAGCGTAGGAAAACGCGGCTAAAAATCCAATGCTGGATGGCAGAACCGCTCGTTTTTCAACAAGGTCATGGACAGTCAGCTGTTTAAATACAGGCTGCCGCGAAGGTGTTTCTACCGGAAGGCGGATAAGAAACGTTAATAGAAATCCGAGAATGGAAACCGCCGCCAGTCCGCCGAATAAAACAGAATATGGCACAAAACGAACGGCGGTCAGCGCAATAAACGGCCCGGCGACGACCGCTAAGTTCATGGACATAATAAAATAGCCCAGGCCTTCACCTTTTCTGGCAGCAGGCACAAGGTCCGCTGCTGCAGCCAATAAAACCGTTGTAGCAATACTGAACCAGATGCCGTGAAAGAAACGAAGGGCCAGCAGAAACACAAGCTCATGAGCAAGCAGATACAAAAGCATGGAAAAGGCAAATAAAAGAACGCTCAGCACCAGCATTTTTTTCTTGCCGAAGCTTTCGATAATGCGGCCGGCAAAAGCTCTCGTAATAATGGCGGAAACTAAAAATATAGTCGTCGCGAGGCCGGCCTGTCCCTCTGTGCCGCCTAGTTCCTGTAGAACAAAAATAGGCAGGATCGTCAGCAGGGCATAGAACGCGAGAAATATAAAAAAATTATTAATCAGGGCAATCCAGAAAGGCTTTGTCCAGATTTTTTCTGAAGCGGTGGAGGACACAGGAGTTACCTTCTTTCTTCAGCATATTCGATTTTTTCCAGCAGCACAGCAAGCTGCTGCTTTTCGTCAGCAGACAGCCGGCAGAGCATGTTTCTTTCATGGCGTCTGACACTTGCATCTACGGCTGGGAAACATGCCAGGGTTTTCTCTGTCAGACTGACGACGCGTTCGCGCTTATCAATGCCGGATTGACGCTTTATATGACCGCTTTCTTCGAGCTTTAGAAGCGTACGGGTGATAGTGGGGGATTCCACGTGCAGGTATTCTGCCATTTCTTTCTGCGTCATGCTTCCATTTTTCTTCAGGCAGTAGAGAAGACTCCACTGAGAGCTGAACAGGGAATGTTCCTGAAGCTCATAGTTAATGGATTTCATGGAGAGGCGGACTTTCTGGTGCAGCAGTGTAAAAATATCGCGGTCGAGCGTAATAATAACCCCATCCTTCCATATAGTTACTTAGGTAATTAATTATTTAATCGAGTATAGCTTAAAAAGGGGCGGAAAGCAAAAATAGATTCCCTGGATAAAAATTGGTCCCGACTGCATTATTCGTAAAGGGTTTATGATAAAATACAAGAGTGAAAACAGCCAAAATACATACAAGGGAGAGATAGAATGAGTAAATTGCTAGTATTCGGCCATAAGAGCCCCGATACAGATACGATATGTTCAGCGATCGCACATGCTGCCTTAAAAAACAAAACAGGAGACGAGGCAGAAGCGGTAAGACTGGGTGAAATAAATGGAGAAACACAATATGCCCTGGATTATTTCAAGGTGGAAGCACCGCGCCTCGTGGAGTCGGTTTCCAATGAAACAGACCGCGTCAGCCTGGTAGACCATAACGAATCGCAGCAAAGCGTGGATGACCTGGCGGAAGTCAGCATTAAAGAAGTCATTGACCACCACCGGATTGCCAATTTCCAAACGTCCGAACCGCTTTATTATCGCGCCGAGCCGGTAGGGTGCACTGCTACTATTTTGAACAAAATGTACAAAGAGTATGGCGTGGAGATCGATAAGAACACAGCCGGCTTGATGCTGTCTGCTATTATTTCTGATTCCCTGCTTTTTAAATCACCGACATGCACACACGAAGATGTAGCTGCGGCTGAAGAGCTCGCTGCTATTGCAGGTGTTGATACGGACAGCTACGGCCTGGAAATGCTTAAAGCCGGAGCCGACATCAGCGGCAAAACAGAAGAAGAATTAATTTCTCTGGATGCTAAAGAATTCTCTATGGGAAGTGCAAAAGTCCAAATTGCCCAGGTGAATGCCATCGATCCAAGCGAAGTACTTGAGCGTCAGGCAGAAATTGAAAAAGTAATGAACGAGGCTGTCCAGAAGAATGGACTTGATCTGTTTGTCTTTGTCGTTACCGACATTTTAAACAGTGACTCTACTGCTGTAGCAGTAGGCAGCAAGACTGAAGCTGTAGAAAAAGCATTTAACGTCACGCTTTCCAACAACAAAGCAGTATTAGAGGGAGTAGTCTCACGCAAAAAGCAGATTGTTCCTGTTCTGACGGATGCGCTGAAATAAAATCAAAGCTGTCCGGATCTTTTTCCGGACAGGCTTTTTTTTAAGCTGAAAATGGTTTGGCATGCAGCACCAGGAGGAGGAGAGTGGTTGTGGAATCAAATATTGTATCGTTAAATGTTGGCGAAGCAGTGAACATTTCTTCAAAAAAGGACAGGCAGATTCTTTCCGGGATTAACAAACAAAGTGTAGGCGGGAAAACTGTTTTTCTTTCCGTCACCGGTCTTTCAGGAGATGTCCAGGCTGACCTGAAAAGTCACGGCGGCCCCGATAAAGCGGTATGTGTGTATCCAGTAGAGCATTATGAGCATTGGAAAAGCCACCACGGTATGGATATGAAAGAAGGGGCTTTTGGAGAAAACCTGCTTATCCGCGGCATGCCTGAAACAGAGGTCTGCATTGGGGATATTTATGAATGGGGAGATGCTGTTGTACAAGTAAGCCAGCCGAGACAGCCATGCTATAAGCTCGCCGAAAAGCACGGCATTCCGAGCCTTCCCTTATTTGTAAGAGAAAATGGCTTCTCCGGTTATTATTTTAGAGTGCTGAAAGAAGGAATGGTTTCCGCGGGAAGCCCATTAAAGAAGCAGGAAAGCGGTTCGGGCTTCTCGATTGCTGAAATTAATACGCTGACATACCAGCCGATTAATGATCATAAACCCATTCTTACGCTTCTTCACAGCCCGCTTCTTGCAGAAAGCTGGAAGAAAACGCTGCGGAAAAAATACGGGATTACAGAAACGGCAGGCGGAGATAGATGAAAAGAAAGTGGAGTTTTATTGCGATGGCAGGAAGCGCCGTTCTGCTTGCCTGCCTGCTTTTGCTGTTTTTTCTCTGGGATAATGACCCGTATGACTATCACAGCGGAGTAAACAGCGATCTGGATTTATCAAAAAACGATGAGCAGTTTGCTTTTTCTTATTTTCAGCAGGGGGAACGTTCCATTTATACTCTCCCGGTAAGCGGAGGGACCCCGGAACCGATTCCCAACGGAACGGGAGAAGATCAGCATCAGCCTTCCTTTAACGAAGACGGAACCGAACTTCTCTATTTATCAGACAGCGCCGAAGGGATAAGCTATTTAAATAAAATTAATCTGCTTACCCGGGAAACGGCCGAGTTAACATCAGAAAACTTACATATAAGAGATGCCATTTTCTCATTGGATGATGAAAAAGTGTATTTTATTGGGATCGAAACAGAAGATTGGTTCTCCGAAGATATGGAAGCGGCCGGCGGATTTGATGTATATGAAATGGACAGCAGCGGGGGAGAGCCGGTCAAGCTTACCGAAGAAGACAGCTATGTTATGAGCGCCCTTTCCCTCGCTGACGATGGTTCAGCCCTGTTTTACAGCGCAACGGGGGATGAAGGGGAAATAGTGAAAACTCATTCACTCGAGGATTCCAATTCCTACGAGACGTTGATCAACAGGCTGCCCTCAGGCGTCTATTCGCCAACGCTTTCCCCGGACGGAGAGGCATTTGCCTATACGACAGCATCCGACCGGGCAGAAGGAGATATGTACCAGTATGAACTTTTTGTTCTTAATATTGAAAATGGGGGAAGCGAACGCCTTACGGAAGGATCGATGAACGTCGATTCTCCGGTGTTTTTTCACGACTCTAATTATATTGCCTACATGGAACAGCAGAACTGGCCGGAAGATCCGCCGGTCTTTCAATTAAAGAGCATGGAGCTCGAATCGTCGGAAGCTCATGAGATTCCGATGCACACGTCAGATATTGATGGAACAGCGTTTCATCCTGCCCAGCTTCTGGATGCGATGCTTGATCCAAATGTGTTTGGAACGCTTTATACTATTCTGCTCGCAAGTGCCGTAGTGTTTACCGGCCTGGGCGGTGGAAATGTGTATCTGCCTCCCCTTATTGGCACGGTCATTTCCGCGCTGAGTGCGGCAGCGGCTTTTTATATGGTGGATGCGAGACCCTGGCTCATGATAGCCCCCGTGTCATTTAGCATTGGTATAGCAATCTGCACAGCTGCAGGATTTGCTGCTGCATTTATTTGGAAAAAAAGTACAGCAAAAAAAGAAGCCGCTTAGGGCTTCTTTTTTTGTATTGTCATCTTTCAGCGGCCTGGTAATCTCCACTTTTCCCGCCGGTTTTCCGGAGAAGCTTTGTTTCTTTAATTATCATGCCTTTATCGACCGCCTTGCACATGTCGTAAAAAGTAAGGGCCGCCGTGGTGGCAGCGGTAAGTGCTTCCATTTCCACGCCTGTGTTGCCTTTGCATTTCACTGTAGCCAGAATGTGCAGCTCCCATCCATCTTCCACCTGGTGATAAGCAAACGTAAGATCTGTCCCCTGCAGGGCAATCGGATGGCACATCGGAATAAGATCGGATGTTTTTTTGGCTCCCATAATGCCGGCCAGCTGGGCGGTATGAAGAGGATCGCCTTTTTTCAACTGCTGCTTTTCAATGGCTTCATACAGTTCATCGCTTAAATGAACGATACTTTGGGCTGTGGCGGTCCGGCTGGTTTCGTGTTTTTCGGAAATGTCGACCATGCGGGCGCGCCCTGATTCGTTGTAATGTGTAAATTCATTCATTGTTTTTACTGCTCCTTTTATTTAGGCCTGTCTTTTGTGGCGGGCGTTTCCAGTCCTCGGGGCGGTTAATATTAACAAAATCCTGTTGGTCCTCGGGATATTCTGCGTACAGGACGCTGACTTCACCAAGGAGGGCTTTCATGCTGCTGTTTTCCTGGCCGGCCTTATCCGCTGCGGCCAGGCAGGAGGAATGATACAACCCGTGCAGCGGCTGGATCCGGCCGCCGGACACTGGAATAACTGCCTGTTTATTTGTGGAGGCTTCTGCCTTTTTAAGCAAAGAAGCAACAAATTTTGAGGTGACAAACGGGATATCGGCAGCTAAAAGAAACAACCAGCTCTCCGGCTCCACATGACGGAGGGCCTCTTTCAGCCCAAAAAGGGGTCCGGAAAACGGATCCGGTTCTATAATGATCGAAGCCAGGCGGCTGTCGAATCGGTCGGCGAGCTCCTCATTTGTAATAATATATCTGTCGTCAATGCCGGCTTCTTTAAAAGCGTCAAGGCTGTATTGGTAGAGCGGCTTCCCGTTGTGAAGCTCAAACATTTTCGGCAGGCCGTACCGGGAAGAACGTCCCCCGGCAAGTACAGCTCCGGCTGCGGCAATGCTCATTTGGTTAATTCTCCGATCAAATGGGGAAGAGAAGGAATAATCAGCTTTTCCATGCCCAGCTGGACGGCATTGCTCGAACCCGGCAGTGCAAACACAGCGGTGCTGCCAATACTGCCGCCGATCGCCCGGCTGAACAATGCTTTAGCGCCGATTTCTTCATAGCTGAGCGTTCGGAACAGCTCTCCGTATCCATGCAGCTCTTTATCGAGCAGAGAGGCGACGGCTTCATATGTTACATCTTTCGGAGATACACCGGTGCCTCCATTCATAATAACCGCCTGAACCATGGGATCCTCCGCCCATTCCTTAAGCTGCTGCTCAATAAGCTGGCGGTCATCTTTGATAATGCGGTAGGCCTGAACGTGAAATCCGGCTTCTTCAAGAAAAGAATGAATCAGTTTTCCGCTTTTATCTTCTGCTTTTCCTCGTGTATCGGACATCGTCAGAACGGCTGCCCTTAAAGAACGTACGTCGTTTTCGTGGTGCATTCTTTTAATTCTCCTCTCCATATGTGTTAGAATAAGTCTCTAAAGAAGGTGCAGGCTGTTTTCTGTTTATTATTCTATCAGCTTTTTTCCGAATAAAGATACTAAAACAAATGACGGTGCTGTTTTTTCTCATCGATCGAACCTAATCCAGACAGCTTTATATCCTGCCGGACTTGATCGAACAGGATACAATACAGCTAACGAATGCATACAGGGTTGGAAGCCTTTTCAACGACTGGAAATTCATATATACCCTCCTCAGATGTTTCAGCTGTGGAGGAAACACATGCCGGCCTTTCTCTAATAAACCAGCGGCGGGCCGGATTTTTTTATCTATTCGCAGGGGGGATTAAGATGTTAAAGCAAAGCCCGACGCTTGACCAATACAAAAGGCCTCTGCAGGACCTGCGCATTTCAATTATGGACCGCTGTAATTTTAGATGCTCGTACTGCATGCCAAAAGAAATCTTCGGGGATGATTATGTTTTTATGCCGGAAGAGGAATTGCTGTCTTTTTCAGAAATTACGATGCTGGCAGAAGAATTTGCTGCACTCGGCGTAAAAAAATTAAGACTGACAGGCGGCGAGCCGCTGCTTAGAAAGAATGTACCCGAGCTGATAGAACGGCTTGTAAAAATAGAAGGAATTGAAGATATTGCTCTTACAACAAACGGCGTCCATTTAGTGAAGCAGGCTAAAGCATTAAAAGAGGCCGGCCTGATGCGGATTAATCTCAGTCTGGACGCGATCGATCCACAGGTGTTCCAGGAAATGAACGGCCGGAAAGTGAAGCCGGATATTGTCCTGAAAGGGATGCAGGCCGCGATGGATGCAGGACTGCATGTGAAAGTTAATATGGTCGTTCGAAAAGGGGTCAATGACCAGGAAGTAATCCCAATGGCCAAATACTGCAAAGATATTGGCGTGACGCTCCGATTTATTGAATTTATGGATGTCGGCCAGACGAACGGATGGGACTTCTCACAGGTGGTCACAAAAAAAGAGCTGCTGGAAATGGTATCCACGATTGCACCGCTGCAGCCGCTTGAGCGTGAGTACCTCGGCGAAGTCGCCAACCGCTACGGATATGAAGGGTCCAACGTGGAGGTAGGTTTTATCTCTTCTGTATCGGATGCTTTTTGCGGAACATGTACGAGAGCGAGAATTTCTGCAGACGGTAAACTCTTTACCTGTCTGTTCGCCGAAACCGGCACTGATCTAAAAACGCTTGTTCGAAGCGGGGCTTCCCCGGCTGAAGTCAGACAGTTTATTGAACAGGTATGGCATGGCAGGACGGATCGTTATTCAGAGGAACGGACCGAAGAAACGGTGAAAAACCGTAAAAAAATCGAGATGTCCTATATCGGAGGATAGAACAGAATGAATGATAGATACTCAAGGCAGATACTCTTTCCGGGCATCGGAACAGACGGGCAGGCTGATCTGCAGAAAAAGCACGCGCTTATACTCGGCGCAGGTGCACTTGGCAGCGCTGCTGCCGAAACGCTTGTACGCGCAGGAGTTGGAGAATTAACGATTATCGATAGAGATTATGTGGAATGGAGCAACCTTCCAAGACAGCAGCTGTATGGAGAAAAAGAAGCAGAAGCCAAAATGCCGAAAGCCATCGCAGCCAAAGAGCGCCTGCTGGCAATTCGCAGCGACGCGGTGATTCACAGCTTAGTGATGGATGCGACCGCTGAAAAGCTCGAAGACATTGCCCCGGGGTTGGATATTATTATCGATGGATCGGATAACTTTGATATTCGGTTTATTTTAAATGATCTTTCCCAGAAATACGGGATTCCCTGGGTATTCGGCGCCTGTGCCGGGAGTTACGGCATGAGCTTTACGATTCTACCGGGGCACACGCCCTGCCTGCAGTGTATTCTGCCGGCCATTCCGGCGTTCAGCGTAACGTGTGAAACAGACGGGGTCATTGCCCCGGCGGTGCAGATGACATCCGCGTATCAGACCGCTGAAGCCCTGAAGATTCTTTCCGGACGAACAGAGGCGGTGCAGACAAAGCTGACGTTGTTTGACGTCTGGAAAAACCAGCATCATGCCATTCAAGTAGGAAAAACGAAAAAAGAAACGTGTCCTTCCTGCGGCACTTCACCGACGTACGCGCATTTAGCCGGCGCAGATGATACGAAAATGGCGGTGCTCTGCGGAAGGGATACGGTACAGATTCGTCCCGAAACCACCCGTTCATACGATTTTACGTATTTGGAAACCAAGCTCGGCCGGCATGGCCGGGTCCAGAAAAACCCTTACCTGCTGTCCTGCGTGCTTCCGGACTATCGTCTGGTCGTATTCCGGGACGGCCGGGTACTCGTGCACGGCACAAAGAAAGTAGAACAGGCCAAAGCAATTTATGAAAAATACTTTTTATCGTAAGGAAGATGCCGAATGGTAGAAAAAAGAAAACCGATGCCCGTAGAAGATGCGGTACGATCCGTCATGAAACAGACACTGGTTTCTGAAACGGAGATGCTTCCGCTCGCAGAAGCCCACGGACGTATTCTGGCGGAAGATTTAACAGCTGATCACGATGTGCCCCCTTTTAACAAATCCCCATATGACGGATTTGCCGTGCGGTCAGAAGATACAGCAGGAGCCGGAAGAGACCATCCTGTTACGTTAACTGTAGCTGGTGAAATCGGTGCGGGATCAGTATTTTCACGGCCGGTCGAAAAAGGAGAAACGGTCCGAATCATGACCGGTGCCCAAATTCCCGACGGCTGTGACGCGGTTGTCATGCTGGAGCTCGTAAACGAAATAAATTCTACCGCGATAGAACTGAAACGGGAGATTAAGCATAATGACAATATTTCTTTTCAGGGAGAAGATGCCAAAAAAGGCACAGCACTCGTGAAAAAAGGTACATTTATCAATCCTGGTATTTCAGCGCTGCTGGCCACCTTCGGCTTTGCCCAAGTGCCGGCAGCGAAAAAACCCCGGATCGGCATTATTGCTACAGGCAGTGAACTGCTCGAAGCTGGAGAACCGCTTGAACCAGGGAAAATCCGAAACAGCAATGCATACATGGCGATTGCCCAGGTGGAAAGAGCCGGCGGTGAAGCAGTGTATTTCGGGAAGTTTAACGATGACTTTGATGACTGTCTGAAAGCGACCACTGAGGCCCTGCAGGATGTGGATGCTTTAATTACAACAGGTGGTGTATCTGTCGGAGACTACGATTACATGCCGGCTATTTTCGAAAGTCTGGGAGCGGAAGTATTGTTTAATAAAGTAGCAATGCGTCCGGGAAGTGTGACAACAGTCGCGACAACAGGCAGTAAAGTACTGTTTGGTCTGTCCGGAAATCCTTCCGCCTGCTACGTTGGATTCGAACTGTTTGTCCGCCCACTAATGAGAACAGCGATGAAAAGCAGCCGGCCGCACTTGAAAAGACAGTCCGCCTTTTTAGCGATGGACTTTCCAAAAGCAAACCCGTTTACCCGTTTCGTGCGCGCGTCTTCGTATGTAGAAGAAGGAAAAGTGTACGTGAAGCCGGCGGGGCTTGATAAATCAGGATCGGTCACGTCAATTGCCGGAGCGGATGTATTTATTGTTCTGCCCGGGGGCACGAGAGGCTATGAAAAAGGAATGAAAGTAGATACCCTTCTGCTTGAAGATACAGAGGGAAGTGAATGGCCGTGGAGCAGCATCGTCCCGTCTTACAGATAACCGGTTTTCAAAACAGCGGCAAAACGACACTTGCCGAAAAACTGATCCGTGCTTTTGCAGATATGGGATGGAGTACGGGAACAATTAAACATCACGGGCACGGCGGCACGCCGGACATCCCGGAAGATAAAGACAGTGGAAAGCACCTGGCAGCAGGTGCTTCTGCTGCATTTGTAGAGGGAGGCGGCATGCTTCATATCCAATCACCGAGTGCCGGATGGTCCCTTGAGCGCTTAATTGATGCCCAGGCTTTGTTCGATCCGAAGATTGTACTCGTGGAAGGCTATAAGAAAGCCCCTTACCCGAAAGTCGTTATGATCCGCACAAAAGCAGATATGAATCTGCTGAAAGACAGTGAACAGGTGCTTTGTTTCATTTCCTGGGACAAAAACCTGACAGACAAAGAGATTCCAGTGTTTTCTATAGAGGAAAGCCCGCAGTATATGGAATTTATTATAAATCAAATGAGGGACGCTTTATGACAGAGGACACGTTATTTTCGATTTCGAACCGGCCGCTTGACCCGGCAGAACTTATAAAAAAGGTAGAACACCGCAACTGCGGAGCGATTACGACTTTTATAGGCACGGTCCGGGAAATGACGCACGGAAAAAAAACGCTGCGGCTGGAATACCAGGCGTACGAAAAGATGGCCGTAAAAAAGCTGGAAGAGATCGGCAGTGAAATTGAAGAAAGGTGGCCGGGGGCTATTACAGCGATCACCCACCGCACCGGAATGCTTGATATTTCGGATATTGCTGTCGTCATTGCCGTTTCTTCACCGCATCGGAAAGCCGCTTACGAAGCAAACGAATATGCGATTGAGCGCATTAAAGAAATCGTGCCGATTTGGAAGAAGGAATATTGGGAAGATGGAACGAAATGGATAGGAGACCAATTGGAGAACACTCCTTATGAAAAAGGTTTCCCTGACAAAGGAGAGAAATAAAAATGATTAAAGTGTTGTTTTTTGCCCGCCTTCAGGACGAAGCCGGGACAGAAGCGCTGGAAGCCCCAAAAGCAGGTCTGACAGTTCAGGAAATAAAAACATGGCTGAAAGAAGAGTACCAGCTTGTCTCTTTGGATCAGGCGATGGCAGCGGTAAATGAAGAATTTGCCGAAAATGAGGATACGCTTTCTGATGGGGATACGATTGCTTTTATTCCACCGGTAAGCGGCGGATAAGACAAAAAATACGGAAAAAAAGGGCGGGGAAGCTATATGATATCGTTTCATAAACCGAAAGCCGAACAGTTTTTCCAGACAACAATCATTCAGCAATTTGCTGTAAATACAGAAGAATCCCAGCTCATGTTCAGTTCCAACATGAACGGAGCATTTAATATCTGGGGAATGGACCTGCCTCATACGTTTCCCTACCCGCTTACGTTCATTAACCAAAGCTGCCACGGCATTCATTATGCAGAAAACTCCGATTTTGCCGTCGTGAGCTTTGATGAAGACGGAGATGAAAACAGCCGGCTGTACGCCATGCCGCCGGAGGGAGGACAGCTCGTCCCGCTTCGTACCGCGGAAGGAGAAAGACATTTCTTCGGCTCTCTATCTGACGACGGAAAGCGCCTGTATTATACAACGACGAGAGACAATGCGACTTTTTTGAATACGTACTGTTATGACCTGGAAAACGATACGGAAAAGCAGGTGATCGAAGGAAGCGGCGGCGCCACCTATTTTGCGGCACGCAGCCCGGAAGAGCAGACGATTGCGTTTATCCGCCATTTTGCCAATACATATGTTTTGGGCTATCTGTTTAAAGGAGACAAAGAAGTCCAGCTCACGCCGGAAAGCGGGGAGCAGCACACGGTGTCGGATATCGTGTTTACAAGCGAGCAGGACATCTACCTGCTCACCAACTGCGGAGAAGACTTTACCTACCTGGCTCATTTTGATGTGGCACACGAACAGTTTACAAAGCTTCTGGATGCGCCGGAAGGGGAATTTTCGAGCCTTCATTTTGATGAAGATAGAAAAAAGCTGTATTTGTCTGCTTCCCTCGGCGTAGAAGACCGGCTGTATGTGTATGAACTGAAGAAAAAAACACTGGATAAAATAAAAACGCCGGTGGATGTAATAGAGCAGATTACGATAGGGAAAAGCGGATCGGTCTATTTGATGGGCCGCCGTGCCGTTGAGCCGTTTAATATTTTTAAGCTGGCTGACGGAACACCGGACTGGGAGCGGCTGACTTCTTTTAAAGTGCCCGGCATTGCAGAAGAAAGTCTCGTAGACCCGGACGTCATCCGTTATCCTTCCTACGACGGACTGGAAATAGAAGCACTGTATTTTAAAGCAAAGCCGGACGTGGATAACGGGTATTTGATCCATTGGCCGCACGGAGGGCCGCAGGCATCTGAGCGGAAGATGTTCCGGGCGCTGTTCCAGCTTCTTTTGAATCGGGGTTACAGCATTGTTGCTCCTAACTTCCGGGGTTCCACAGGCTACGGCCTGTCTTTCATGAAAATGGTGGAAGGTGACTGGGGATATGGACCGAGGCTTGATAATGTAAAAGCAATGGATTACATGATTGAACAGGGATATGCAGACAAAGATAAGATTCTATTGATGGGCGGCAGCTACGGCGGCTACATGGCCCTGCTGCTGCACGGCCGACACGCGGACTATTATCAGGCCGTTGTAGATATTTTCGGAGTATCCAACTTGTTCAGCTTTGTGGAATCGGTGCCGGAACACTGGAAGCCGGTTATGAAACAGTGGGTCGGCGACCCGGAAACAGATAAAGCGAAGTTTACGGAAGATACGCCAATTACGTACCTGGATTCAATGACCAAGCCGATGCTCGTGATCCAGGGAGCAAATGATCCACGAGTCGTGAAGGCAGAATCGGACCAGATCGTAGAAGCGTTGAAAGAGAAAGGGTCCGCTGTAGAATATATCGTACTGGAAGATGAAGGCCACGGCTTTTCAAAAAAAGAAAACGAAATCAATGTATACAAAAGTGTACTCGCCTTTTTTGAAAAATATACGAAAAATTAAACTGGTGTTCTCTGCCTGAAATAAAAAAACAGCTGCCCGGAAAAAGGGCGGCTGTTTTTATTCGGGCTGCAGAAAACCGTAGGAATCAAATACTTCTTCTGCTTCCGGACCGGTAAGATAATCAAACGCCTCGCGGGCATTTTCATTTTCTGCACCGTCTGTGGTAAGTGCAATAGGATACTCAATCGGAGAGTGAAGGTCGGGGTCCACTGCCGTTACGATATCCACCTGGTCAGTGGAGGGAGCATCTGTTGCATAGACAAAGCCGGTTTCCGTTTCGCCGCTTGCCACAAAGAGTACCGCTTCTTTCACATTGCGCGATTGAACAATTTTGTGGACGATTTCATCATAAACACCAAGAGATTCCATCATTTCCTGGGTATAGATTCCTGCGGCAGTATCGGTTGGCGTGCCGGCGGCCAGTTTATCAACCGCATCCGTCGTTAAATCATCGAGCCCTTCCAGTTTTTCAGGCTCTCCGGCGTTTTCAATCATGACCAGCTCATTGGCGAGCACGATTTCTCTGGAATCCTGATCGATCAGCTGCTCGTCTTCAAGTGCATCCATCGAAACATTTGATGCGCTGAAGAAAATGTCCGCGTCCGCACCGTCCGCTATTTCGCCTTGAAGAATGCCGGAGCCTTCAAAAATGAATGTAACATCGGCGCCAAGAGCCGTTTCAAGCTCTTCTTCCATGGACTCAAGCGAGTCCTGAAGGCTTGTGGCGGCATAAATATTTATCGTATCTTCTTCAGCGGCGGGAGTGCACGCAGCAAAAAGAGGAAGCAGGGGAAGGAATACAAAGAGTGTACGTTTCATAAAAAAGCAACCTTTCTTCTTCAAGATCAATTTATGTTCTTCTTTCTAGTGTAATCGAAATGATACCCGGCGGGAAAAGAAAAACCTTCCATTTTGTGAATGGAAGGCGAACATTATACAGCCAGGTTGATAATAGCTTCGTTTCGCTCCGATTGTTCCTCGGGAGCTGCAAGATCATACTTTTTTAAAAGATGAAACAGTTCATTGAGTCGTTCCTGGGAAAGCTCTTCATGCAGCAGCGCATCTGCTTTTTGGGAAACCTCTTCCGGCATAAAGCCGCGCTGACTGTTCAGCTTTTCTTTTACCTGTTTCGGGGTGTGGTCAATACTGCAGGAACTCATGGAAAAACCTCCTTGTTTATGGATGGATACGTTCCGGGTGGGAATAAATATTAAAAGACTGCCCCCTAATAAAGCCTACGGCTGTAATGTTCAAGTCTTCAGCCAGTTCAATCGCCAGATTGGTCGGAGCTGATTTGGAAAGCACGACACCGACACCGATTTTGGCAGCCTTTGTCAGTACTTCTGAAGATAGGCGTCCGCTGAAAACAAGTACTTTGTCGCGGACGGGAATTTGGTTCTGCAGGCAGTAGCCGTACAATTTATCAAGAGCATTATGGCGTCCGATGTCAGTCCGGCTTACGATAAGCTCTTCCGGCGTACCGATAGCCGCATTGTGCACCCCGCCGGTGCCTTTAAATAAAGTACTTTCCTCCTGCATCGTTTTCATCAGACGGATGCACTGCGAAGCGGATAGAGTAACGGCGGATACCGCTGTTTTGGTTGTTTTGACATCGCTTTGAAAGTAGAACTGACGGCTTTTGCCGCAGCAGGAACCAATGACCCGCTTGGAGTACTGCGCGGGCTGCATCGTTTTGCCGCTTACGAGCTGCACGTAGGCAAATCCTTTGCTTTCATCAATCTCGAGCGAAGCAATCTCTTTATAAAACATGATTACGCCTTCGGAAGCAAGAAAACCAATCACCATTTCTTCAAAATGGGTGGGGGTGCAGACCATCGTAGCAAATTCTTCCCCATTTACATAAATCGTGAGCGGAAATTCGGTGACGATGCTGTCTTCTATTTCAGAAAAAGCCTCCTGGTTATAGCGGACGATCGTCCGCGTCAGGCTCATTTTATCTGCTGACTGTTCGATAGCCATGGGCATACCTCTTTTCGTAGGAGCTGTATCTTAATGAAAACACATTCATGAAAAGGAAACAACTATTCCGCCGGCCGTAAATTTCTCTTGTGCTTTCAGCAGAAACAAGATATGATTTATACGAAGTTCATGCACGTGAAGCGATAAAATTCCGAGGCAGCGATCCTGTTATCGGTTTTATTTGCAGCACATTTGTAAGCGATTACCTTTGGTGGAAAAGTAGCGCATACCTGCTTAATACTAAACGTCGTCCGACTTTTTTAAGGGATACTTGTATCCTTTTGGAGAGCTGGCGGCGTTTTTTCTGTTTTAAAGCAATGATTCCACCGCTATTAGTACCGTACGCCGGTTTTATACTATGAAATAAAAGAAAGAGGAGAAAAAAATGGGAAAAACAAAAAACCGCTGGCTCATCGCTCTTGCTGCTGTAGGCATACATATTTCAATAGGGTCAGTTTATGCCTGGAGTGTATTCACAAATCCTTTAATGGAGCAGTATGGCTGGGACTTAAGTGCAGTATCGATCACATTTAGTATAGCAATCTTGTTCCTTGGGCTCTCTGCCGCATTCATGGGACACTTTGTAGAAAAGCACGGTCCCCGTAGATCCGGTCTGGTGGCAGCATCGTTTTTTGGAGCAGGCATGATTGGCTCCGGTATTGCTGTATCGATTGAATCACTGGCTCTGCTTTATGTTACATATGGCGTTCTTGGAGGAATTGGACTTGGGGTTGGATACATTACGCCGGTTTCCACACTCGTGAAATGGTTCCCGGACCGACGCGGTCTGGCCACTGGACTCGCTATTATGGGCTTTGGTTTTGCAGCGATGATTGCAAGCCCGATTATGGCGAATTTAATTGAAAATGTCAGCATTTCCGGCACCTTTTTTATTCTTGGAAGTGTTTATTTTATTGTCATGATTTTATCTGCTCTTTATTTAGAGCGTCCGCCGGCGGGTTATATGCCGGAATACCAGCAGGGTGGTTCCGGTCGGGTTACGACTGATTTATCGCAGCTCACAGCGAATGAAGCAGTGAAAACAAGACGATTCTGGTTTTTGTGGATCATGTTATTTATTAATGTAACCTGTGGTATTGCCATTTTAGCAGTAGCATCTCCGATGGCCCAGGAAATTGCCGGACTCTCTGCAGCAGCGGCGGCAACAATGGTTGGCATCATGGGATTTTTCAATGGGGCAGGACGGATTGCCTGGGCGACGATTTCCGATTATATGGGACGTCCGAACGTGTATACGGCCTTCTTCGCCATTCAAATTGTTACCTTTTTCGCTCTGCCAAGTATTACAGCAGCGATTTTATTTCAGGCCGTACTGTTTTTAATTATTACTTGTTACGGTGGAGGGTTTGCTTCGATCCCGGCTTATATCGGCGACTTGTTTGGAACCAAACAGCTCGGCGCGATTCACGGCTATATTTTAACAGCCTGGGCCGCAGCAGGACTTGTCGGTCCTAACCTGGCTGCCTGGGTCAGAGAAACCACATCAAGCTATGCAGCGACCTTATATATTTTCGGAGGGATGTTTGTCATAGCGCTGATCGTTTCCCTCGTGATCCGCATTGATATTAATAAGCTCAAAAAAGAGAATGCGGTCAAAGCAAAAGCTGCGAGTTGACATTTCGATTAAATCCTTATAGGATTCTACGTAGCTGAACAAAAAAGGATTGGCATAGCAATGCATAAATATGAAGCAGAATTTAGTAATCTCGTCCGTTCGTTCCGCAAGAAACATATGGGCAAAGGACCAAGCATGATCAAGACTACGTTTTGTAAAAACTGGGCGATATGCGAAATGGAAGGCAATTTGTCTCCGATCGAAAAATTTATTTCCAGTTCAGACGAAGGCCGGCACATGCTCCGGGAAGCCAGAACCGAAATGGTCAAGGAAATATACCGGAAGACGCCTCCCGTCGAAATGGAAGAGTTTCTGCAGTGTAAATTTGTAGAGCTTTTCGTCGATATTGATATTGAACGAGACTTTGGCATGTCGATTTTCGTATTTGATGAGAATATCGAAGAAAAATTTTTAAAAGCATAACAAAAATCAGGTTAGGCACTTGGCAGCGTTCCTGTTAAAGACTCAACCACCGTATATCTCTTCCTTAGGGAGAGGTACGGTGGTTTTTTGTTTTAACGGAAAAACTGCCTGTACGATTAAAGGAAAGCGCTCTCCCAACATGCATTTATTACATATGAAGAGGTGGAAGAAATGGGAAAAACAAAACATACAGGACCAGTAAAATTGGATAAAAAAGTAACGCCAAGTCTTTGGGCGGGATTAACGCCTATGGGACTCGGCAAGGTGAAGCCCCATCATATCCGCGACACGATGAAAGTAGCATGGGACAATAAAGACAATGCCGCCTACGCCTATCGTATTCTGACAAAGGGAGTCTGCGACGGCTGTGCGCTCGGCGTATCCGGTCTTTATGACCAGACGCTTTCCGGACCGCACCTTTGTACGACAAGACTAAATGTGCTCCGTCTGAATACGGCACCGGCCATGAAAACAGACATTTTGGAAGATGTGGACCAGATGCGGGAGCTCGACAGCACCCAGCTTCGAAAACTCGGCCGGATTCCGTTTCCGCTTTCCCGTAAAAAAGGGGAGAAAAAATTCACCCGTATCAGCTGGGATACAGCGCTGGATCGTATCGCAGACAAAGCAAAAGAAATTGACCCCAAGCAGATGGCGTTTTACTTAACGGCCCGGGGCATAACGAATGAAGTGTATTATACGGCCGCGAAAATGGCACGGTTTATCGGCACAAATAATATAGACAACGCCTCGCGCATCTGCCACTCTCCAAGTAAAACGGCGCTGAAGCGTTCGCTTGGGATCGGCGCATCCAGCTGCAACTACAAAGACTGGATCGGCTCAGACGTTCTTGTCTTCTGGGGCAGTGTAGCCGCAAACAACCAGCCCGTTTCGACGAAATACATGTACGCTGCCAAAAAAGCAGGCACGAAAATTATTATGATTAACCCATACCGGGAGCCGGCTATGGAAAAATACTGGATTCCCTCTATCCCGGAAAGCGCCGTATTTGGCACGCAGATTGTAGATGACGTATACCAGGTTAATATCGGCGGGGATATCGCCTTTATGAACGGCGTGATGAAGCATTGGTTTGCGATGGAAGAAAAGCAGCCCGGTTCCGCCATTGACCATGCTTATGTGAACGAACATGCGAATGGTTTTGCGGAACTAAAGGCTCACATGCAGACACAGAGCTGGGCAGAGCTGGAGGTTTCTTCCGGCCTGTCGCAGGAACGAATTGCTGAATTTGCCGAGCTGCTCGCGCATTCCAAATCAGGTATCTTTATTTGGAGCATGGGCCTGACGCAGCATCGCTTTGCGACCGACAACATCTCCCAGGTAGCCAATCTGGCTATGCTCCGAGGCTTTATTGGACGCGAAAACTGTGGAGTGATGCCGATCCGCGGTCACAGCGGAGTGCAGGGATCCGGAGAAATGGGGGCAGATCCATTTGTGCTTCCGGGAGGAGATTTCACGGAGAGCAATGCAGCAAGACTGGAAGAGTTGTGGGGGTTTGATATTCCGAGATGGCAGGGGGACACGATCGGCCAGTCACTTGAGAATGCAGTACTTCCGGACGATCATGAGCGAAAGCTGAAACTGTTCTTTACGAGCGGCGGCAACTTTCTGGAAACGATGCCGGACCCGGATGCGATCGAAAATATTCTAAGCAGCGTAGAGCTCCGCGTGCATCAGGACATCATTTTTAATACGTCCACGTTAGTCGATGCCCAGGAGGAAGTCATTGTTCTTCCCGCTATGACAAGATACGAGCAGCCCGGTGGAGGCACGTCCACAAGCACGGAGAGAATGGTGTACTTCAGTCCGGAAATTGAAGGACCGCGCATTGAAGAGGCACGCTCAGAGTGGGAGATATACGTAGATCTGGCAGCGCGGATCCGTCCGGAGACGAGCGAAAAGATGAATTTCCAGGAAGCACATGAAATACGTGCGGAAATTGCGAAAGCCAACCCAAATTATGATGGGATCCAGCATTTGAAAGAGCAGGGAGACGTATTCCAGTGGGGCGGTGCCTGGCTCTGCGAAGGCGGTATATGCCCGACGCCGGATGGAAAAGGAACGCTGTTTGCCATTGATATTCCCGAGAACCGCCGGACGGAAGGAAACTTCTATGTGACGTCCCGACGGGGAAAGCAGTTTAATTCGATGATTTACAGCAGCAAGGATGCCTTTAATGGCGCGGACCGGTATGCAATTATTATGAATGAGGAAGACGCCGCTGTGTTAAATATTAAAGAAGGCGAAGCGGTCGTCACCTACAATAAATTTGGTACCTACCAGGGCACGGCAAAGTTTGAGGACATTGCGAAAAGCAACATTGCCGTCTACTGGCCGGAAGGGAACGTACTGCTTGATAAACGGGCGTACGAAGAGTATGCGCAGATTCCGGAATACAATATCGGCGCGGTCGTGGAAAAAGCGGAAACGTTCCATGCCCAGAAAGATCAGCGCTATGTAGAAAAACGGGTCGAAGAATTGGAAATGACTACAGAATAGGAAAAGAAGATAAATATGCGTCGTTTAAAAGCCCCGGAGCTTCCGGTGGCTTTTTTTATACTGTTTAAAAAAGAAGTTCGGACAGATAGACAACGATAGTTACCGTGACACTGCTGAGCATTGTAGAGATAAGAACGCCCTGAGCCGCATAGTCCGGATAATTATCGTATTCAAGTGCAAACAATGCGCTGTTCCGCGACATAGGGAAGGAGCTCGCAATAAATAAAGCCTGGGCGACGGTTCCTTCGATGCCAAGAAGCATGATAATACAAAAAGCGACGATCGGAGCAAAAATAAGACGCCCGAAAATAGCGGTAAAGAACAGAAAGGAAAAATGTTTCAGCGCTGGATAGGCGACCTGGGCTCCCAATGTAATTAAAGCAACTGCAAGAAAGCCGTCCGCAAGGTTTTGAAGTGGAATCCACAGAAAGTCGGGAATAGGAATAGAAAAGCCGTAAAAGATAAATCCGAGAAATAAAGCGTAAATGATCGGGGTTTTAAAAAGTTCTTTAATCATCCCGGCACCCGGACCGTTCGTTGAAGCGGAGTTCATCATGCCATATGTATAGGTAAGAATATTCTGGAACATCATCACAATAATCTGAATGGACGAACCGATGGGATTGGCCTGAAAGACGAGCTGGCTTACCGGAATACCGAAGTTGCCGGAGTTGTTGAGAACCACACTGTTTTTGAATGTGGCGGCAAGTTTTGGGTCCATCCCTGTGCTTTTAGCAAACAACGCAGTCAATACAGCGAGAACAAGAAACTGCAAAAATAAAAAGCCGCCTATTTCTAAAAGCAGGCCGGCTTCCATTTCATTTTCGTAAATATTCGTAAAAATGATGGTTGGCAGAAATAAATAAGTGAGAAGCTTGGAAAGCGTACTCAGCTGAAATTGAAAAATGCGGTGCAGCAGTGCTCCTGCAAACAATAAAATAAATACAGGCAGAATAATCTGCAGTAATATATTGAAAAGAAGTCCCATTTCATCCCACTCCAGCTAAACTTTTCCTTCAGTGTACCGAAATACAAAGAGAAATGCACTATTTATTAACAAAGAAAAAGTTGCATGAATCTGTAATGTATGGTAAATTATCTTTAATTCAAGATAATTGAATTCGAGACATAAACAAAAGGATATGAGTCTTATGACAGACAAACAGGTAGAAACTTCTGCTGCGCTGAAGTCTTTGATCGTTTTATCAAGAGCCCAGCATGCGGTGGAAGAAGAAGTGAGAAAAGACATTCAGTCCCACGGGTTAACACCTACGGAATTTGGTGTGCTTGAACTTCTTTACCATAAAGGCAGACAGCCTATCCAGCATATCGGAAAACGGATTCTGCTGACGAGCGGAAGCATGACCTACGTTATTGATAAGCTGGAGAAAAAAGAACTGCTGCACAGAGTCCGGTGTCCAAAAGACCGCCGGATCGTTTATGCTGAGATAACAGATAAAGGCTATCAGCAGATAGAACAGATCTTCCCGGCCCACGAACAGAAGATTACAGAAATATTCAGCGTACTGAGCCCGGAAGAAAAAGAACAGTTTATTGCCCTCTTAAAAAGAGTGGGACTGTCCCTTCAAAAATAGAGACATTTTACTTTTATAGGAGGTGAGTATTTCTTCAACACAGACTGCATAATCTGTTGATAACAGTGATAGTACAAATTCAGGCAAGGTGGAGAAAAAAACATGGGTCTATTTGATATTTTTAATTCGAAAGGAAGCGATGATACAATGGCAGACACAAAAATTGCAGTAATTTATTATAGTTCAACTGGTACAAACCACCAGATGGCTAAGTGGGCAGTTGAAGGAGCAGAAGCAGCAGGAGCAGAAGTAAAGCTTCTAAGAATAGAAGAAACAGCACCGGCAGCAGCACTTGATTCCAACCCGGCCTGGAGAGAGCACTACGAAGCAACAAAAGACATTCAGGCAGCTTCTACAGAAGACCTGGAATGGGCAGACGGCATTATCTTCAGTATGCCAACTCGTTTTGGTAACCTTCCGGCACAGCTGAAGCAGTATATTGATATGACCGGCGGCCTTTGGGCTCAGGGGAAACTTGTTAATAAAGTAGTAAGCGGCATGAGTTCTGCGAGCAACCCGCACGGCGGACAGGAAGCAACTATCCTTGCTCTTTATACTTCCATGATGCACTGGGGTGCAATCATTGCATCGCCGGGCTACTCTGATCCAATTACGTTTACTACCGGCGGTAACCCATACGGAACCAGCGCAACGGTAGGACAGGATGGAAATATCGTAGAAAACATTGAAGAAGCTGTAAAACACCAGGCGAGACGTACAGTGGAAATTACTTCAGGTGTAAAACAAGCCCAGCCAGTATCATAATATAAACAAAAAGAAGCAGCAGCCTGATATGGGCTCTGCTTCTTTTTTTATGTCGAAAAACCCTCTTATGCGCGGCTTTGGGACTCGAAAAAAAGGAGAAAAAGGTGTAACATAACGGGCGGAAGAACTATTGACGCAGTGAAGACAGAGGAGAGACGAAAAATGATGGAACTACTGCTTATTATGGTTATTCTGTTTGCAGGCAGCTTTATTCAGGGAATCAGCGGATTTGGATTCGGATTGTTTGCCATGGCGCTGCTGCCTTTTATATTCACAGTAAAGGAAAGCTCACTGCTGGTGATTGCCCTGGCTCTTGTCACGTCCGTAACTATTATGCTGAGATTTAGAAAGCACATTGATTACAAAAGCCTGGTTTACATATTGAGTGCGGCGGCAGCCGGCAGAATCGGGGCTTTTTTTATTTTGGATACATTTGGCGAAGAGGAAATAATGAAACGGATTTTGGGGGCCGTCCTGATAATGATGGTCATTTATATTTTTATGAAAAAGAAAACAGAGGATCCGGCACTGGCGGAGAAAAAATGGCTTCCTCTTACCCTCGGTTTTTTCGGAGGAATTGTAGGAGGTGTATTTGCAGTAGGAGGACCCTTTTTTGTATTTTATTTTCTGCTTCTCTTAAAAGATAAATATGCCTACACGGCGACGCTGCAGGCGACATTTGTGATAACAAGCCTGTTGACAGTGACCATCCATTTATTTAACGGCGATTTAGGCGGTACATTTATATGGTACTTCCTCGCAGGTGCTGTAAGTGTCATTGCCGGCTCGAATTTAGGGATGCATTACTTCAGCCATCTGTCTTCAGAAAGAATCAAACTGTGGGCCGGCATTTTAATTGCCCTTGCCGGGATAAATCTTATCCTGTTTAATTAAAGAAAGCCTGTCTCCCATTAGGAGGCAGGCTTTTTCTATGAGAGACTTATTTTGTATGGGAAGAGAGCTTCCAGGCCGATGTAATCAGCGGCCATTGCAGAAGGACCCGGATCCACAAAAGAAGCGGCTTCGGCTTCCCGCCTTTTTTCAGGGGCATGTTTGTTGCGGCCATATACAGGTTAGCTGGAAACACGAGCACCATTAATATGGACACTGCTTTTCCCGTCCAGGCGGTCCCTTTATTAATCAGCAGCAGCATGCCAAGGACCACTTCGGCTGCACCGGAAATGTAGACGGCGGCCATTCGTACTCTGCCGAGAAATGGAATCATTTTCGAAAAAAAGCCGGGGCGCTTGAAATGAGCCGCACCGGCTGCAGTAAGAATAAAACCAAATAATAGTCGGGCCATAAGGAAATTCTCCTTTCGCTGTGTTACTCTTTTGGAAAAATTTTCTCACGGACCGTGCCATGAATTACGCGGCCGATAACAATTTCCTTGCCGTGGAACGTTTTGAACAAACCGCTCTCAAAATCAGTATGCATATCTTTAAAGAAAATGCCTTCGATACATCCTTCCGGACAGTTTCCTAAATGAAGGGTATATGTCTCATTTTCTTTTGTAAGGTAGGCACGAACGCCTTTCTGATAATCACCGAAAGAAGGTGGGAGCTCGCGCTGTACAGACACAATATGAATATCAACGAAATCAATGCGCTTTAGGATTTCTGTAGCAATAGCTCCTTTTGTCAATTCCTGCCATTTGCTTCGGGCGCTTTTACCGATAACAATCTGGGTAATTTCCCGTTCTTTGGCTACATCTACGATAACTTCAGCTACTTTTCTGCCATTGGCCGGTTCAATCGTGAAATCAGCTTGGTACTGATCAGACAGACGCTGCCATTCTTCATGATTCTGCTGGTTCTCCAGGTAGTCTTCGTCTTCTCTGGAATTCTCGACAGTGATGACATGGAGAGGGGCATTAAAGGACTTGGCAATAGTTGATCCTCTGCGGATCAGCCGCTCTGCATCCGGCGGAAAAAAAACACAGACAAGAATGCTTTCGTCTCCTGGTTGATACGCTTCGTTAGTGTTCTTCATTAGTCGTCTCTCCTTATGGGACATTCGTCCGCTTTATATTTATAGTAACGTAAATTCTCCAAAAAGCATAAAAAAATCTGTTTTCCTGTACATATTCTACAAATAGGGAGATTAAATTTATACATGAAGGGTATATTATAGTATCAACATATAAAGGAGGGTATAATATGTTAAGTAAAATCGTACTCATTATAGGTTATGTTTTAGCAATAGCAGGTGTAATAAATCTTATTACTTCTCTTTTTGGAGCAGGAACAGGCATTTTGGGAGTAGGTATCGGTGGTTTAATCGTAGGCCTTATTCTAATCTTTTTGGCTAAACGAATATGACCCTGCACTAATACTATTATCTTAAGGCTCTTTGTACCGTTTGGTGCAAAGAGTTTTTTATTATGTTTTTTTAGTATATTAATATATCAAATAACTATATTTATATAGAATGTATAATTTTTCAAGTTCCAAAGGGCCTTTATTAAATTAACAAACATCCATCTAAAAGTCTATTCTTCTTAAAAGATTGCCAATACTTATTTTATATGGAAAAATATAAAAAAACCTTGTATAAATGGTCGCTTAAAAACGGAAAATCAATTACAATAATGATAGCGCTTTATTTTAGACCAGTGTAAATAGTCTGAATTTTTAATATATTAAAAGGAATGATTCCGTTTTACCGTATATTGAGAGGGGGGATGCTTCCTAAAACATTTTCAGCTGAATCTTCATTTTTCTATCTCCCGTCCTGAAGGTCACGGTTTGAACTCAACTACATGTGATAAGAAACTCCTGGAAAGCATAATCGAAAAGAAGGGATGGATTCATATGAACAAAGCAGTTGTTTACCGCGGAAAAGGAAAAGTAGAAATTGAGGATATCGGCTACCCTGACCTGATTCTAAAAGATGGGCCCGGCGTTCCTAAATCAAACGTAGGAAGAAAATGTGAGCATGGAGTCATCCTGAAAGTAGTAACGACCAATATATGTGGAAGCGACCAGCATATGGTCAGAGGCCGTACAACAGCACCGGAAGGGCTGGCGCTCGGCCACGAAATAACCGGTGAGGTTGTGGAAGTAGGCAGAGATGTGGAATTTATTAAAAAAGGCGACCTCTGCTCTGTGCCGTTTAACATTGCGTGCGGAAGGTGCCAGATGTGCAAAGAGCAGAATACGCATGTCTGCCTAAATGTAAATCCGGAACGTCCCGGCGGTGCCTATGGGTATGTAGACATGGGCGGCTGGGTCGGCGGCCAGTCGGAGTACGTCATGGTTCCTTATGCGGACTTCCAGCTGTTGAAATTTCCAGATAAAGACCTGGCAATGGAAAAAATAATGGACCTTACGATGCTGTCGGACATTTTCCCAACCGGTTATCACGGGGTTTATTCAGCGGGAGTACGCACAGGGTCTACTGTATATATCGCAGGCGCCGGCCCTGTAGGACTGGCAGCGGCTCACTCCGCACAGCTTCTCGGAGCT
Source organism: Sinobaca sp. TMA16-18 (assembly GCF_059510535.1). NCBI lineage: Bacteria > Bacillati > Bacillota > Bacilli > Caryophanales > Sporolactobacillaceae > Sinobaca > Sinobaca sp. TMA16-18. The sequence continues at coordinate 284,891 of NZ_JCAKFM010000002.1, forward strand.
TCTACGGTAATTGTAGGAGACTTAAACGAAGAGCGGCTTGAGCAGGCGAGAAGTTTTGGATGTGAAACCGTTAACCTGCGGAAGCATGATAATCTCGGGGAACAGATCGATCAGATTGTCGGTGAGCCGGTTGTAGACTGCGCAGTGGATGCTGTTGGTTTTGAAGCTTCCGGTCACGGAGAAAACGCCGGAGAACAGCCTGCGATCGTATTGAATACGATTATGGACGTCACAAGAGTGGCAGGCAGACTGGGAATTCCCGGCTTATATGTAACTGAAGATCCAGGTGCCGCAGATGACGATTCAAAGGTTGGCTCCCTAAAAGTGAGAATTGGTCTTGGGTGGGCAAAGGCCCATACGTTTGTCACCGGACAAACACCGGCTATGCAATATCACCGCGATTTAATGAAAGCCATTTTGTCCGGGAAAGCTGATATTGCAAAAGCGGTTAATGCTACTTTGATCAGCCTGGATGAAGCTCCCCACGGCTATCAGGATTTTGATAAAGGCGCCGCAAAGAAATTTGTTATTGATCCTCATGGATCCGTCAAACAATAACGAAACATTACAAAAGCAGCAGGTCCTTCCTGCTGCTTTTTGCTGCCAAAAACTAAGTAATTATATCGGGATACTTAATACTAAATATGGACGAATAAATTTATTTTCATTCAATATATGCTATATTTTCGCCTTTTTACAGAAAGTTGAAGCAAACATGCCTTGACATGCTGCTCAGAAAAAAGATATAGTTTGTCTACAACAAAACCATATTAGTGGAAATAGGTGCTCTGATTGTCAATATCAGACTGAAAAGGGAAGACCGGTGTAAAGCCGGCGCGGTCCCGCCACTGTAACAGAAGAGTCACAGTTATTATGTCACTGGGGAGCAGATGCCCCCGGGAAGGCCGGCTGTGATGATGACACTGGAGCCAGGAGACCTGCCTATTTTACCAACACCGATTTTTACCTACGGGAGATAGGACGGGTGTTCCTGAGCGTACCATATACGAGCCAGGAGTATTTCTGCATGCACTCTCCCTTAGTGCACAGTGGAAATACTCTTTTTTTTATGAAATGGACGGATTCGGAACGGATCAGGACTAGTAAAAAAAAGGGAGGATATTTTACAAATGAGCACATGGACAACAAGCAGCCTCGGCTATCCGAGACTTGGAGAGAACAGAGAATGGAAAAAAGCACTGGAATCATTTTGGAAAAAGAACATAACGCACGATGAGTGGAAAGCGGAAATGAAAAGACTTCGCCTGGAATCTCTTGTTAAACAGCAGCAAAGAGGAATCGACTGGATTCCCGTAAATGATTTTACTTACTATGACCAGATGCTTGATATGTCGGTTATGTTTAATATTGTTCCGGAAAGGTTCGGGACGTTCAGCGATGAAATACCCGACAGTGCCTACTTCGCTATGGCGAGAGGGTCAGAATATGCTCAGGCTTCTGAAATGACCAAATGGTTTAACACAAACTATCACTACATTGTCCCTGAAATGGAACATGCCGTGCCCCGCCTGACAAAAAATATGCCGCTTGAAGCGTACCGGCAGGCAAAGCAGGAGCTTGGAATAGAAGGAAAGCCGGTTATAATTGGTCCTGTTACTTTTTTGAAGCTGGCGAAAGGATATGAGGAGAAAAATTTTGGGGAACTGCTTGATCAGCTTCTTCCTTTATATGTTCGGGTCCTGCAGGAGCTGAAGCAGGAAGGCGTGCAATGGGTCCAGATAGATGAGCCTTCGCTCGTAGCTTCTTTTCCTAAAAAGGATATTGTCCACCTGGAGAAAGCCTATCGTCTTTTTGCAGAAGAAGTACCGGGAATTTCTCTTATGCTGCAGACGTATTTCGAAGGTGTGGATCATTACGAAGAGATCACTTCCCTTCCCGTTGCCGGCATAGGACTTGATTTTGTCTATGGGAAAGAAAAGAATACGGAGTCTCTCCGTGTCCATGGGTTTCCTGAAGATAAAGTAGTCGGTGCCGGCATTATTGATGGAAGAAATATTTGGAAAAGCGACGGGGTAAAAAAGAGTGTCGATCTTCAAACGATACAAAACGCTGTATCGGAAGACCGGATTTGGATTCAGCCGTCCTGCAGTCTTCAGCATGTTCCGGTTACCGTTCAGAATGAAACGAAGCTTAATCCTGTACTGCAGGAAGCTCTTTCCTTTGCTGATGAAAAGCTGGAAGAAATCAAAAATTTACGGACTGCATTAAAAGAAGGAAACACTGAGCTTCTTCAGAAAAGCCATCGTGCAGTTCAAGCGCTCGCAGAATCAGAATGGAGAACAAAAGCGCTTGAACCTGTTAAAGAAAGCACACCTTCTTCAAGAACGGCAGCCTTCAGCGAACGCCGCACCGTTCAGCAGGAAAAATGGAAGCTTCCCCTGTTCCCTACGACGACAATCGGCAGCTTCCCGCAGACGAAGGAAGTCCGGGTAGCCAGGCAGAATGTGAAAAAAGGAACGATCTCAAAAGCAGAATACGATGCATTTATTAATGAAAAGATTAAAGAATGGGTGGACATTCAAAAAGATATTGATCTGGATGTTTACGTACACGGAGAATTTGAGCGCAACGACATGGTTGAATTCTTCGGGGAAAAACTGGCTGGCTTTGCATTTACAGCGAACGGCTGGGTGCAGTCCTACGGATCCCGCTGCGTCAAGCCTCCTGTTATTTTTGGAGATGTAGAGTGGACAGAGCCGATGACCGTAAAAGAATCCGAGTACGCCCAGTCCCTGACGGACAAGCCGATGAAAGGCATGCTTACCGGACCGGTTACTATCCTGCAATGGTCTTTCGTTCGTGATGATATGGAAGAGCGCGACGTGACAAACCAGATCGCCGCAGCATTGAGCAAAGAAGTGGAAGCATTGGAGAAAGCCGGGATTGAAATGATTCAAGTGGATGAGCCGGCTATCCGGGAAGGGCTGCCGCTGAAGCACAGCGAGCATGAGCATTACCTGGACTGGGCCGTCCGTGCCTTCCGCCTGGCGACATCCAACGTAAAGAACACGACACAAATTCATACGCATATGTGCTACAGCGAATTCCAGGACATGATCGAATCGATACGCGCTATGGATGCGGATGTTATCTCCATCGAAACATCGAGAAGTCACGGCGAACTTATCGAAGCATTTGAGACAGCCGTTTATGATAAAGGAATCGGTCTGGGTGTTTATGATATTCACAGCCCAAGAGTGCCAGGCCCCGAGGAAATGCTGCAGATGATTGACCGCGCCCTGCAGGTCCTGCCGCCGTCCCTGTTCTGGATCAACCCGGACTGCGGATTGAAAACAAGGGATATCCCGGAAACCGTAGATGCATTAAAGAATATGACAGAAGCCGCCCGCCTCGTCCGGGAAAGATGGACGCAGGAAGTGAACTAAGGAGAGTGTAGAATGACAGTAATATTTAAAGATAACGGCAGCCGCACCCTGGCTTTTGAAAAGCAAAGACTCGAAGCCTATATAGACGAAGTAACAGACGGATTTCCAGATTTGGATAAAGAAGAATACAAAGAAGCCGTTGTTTCCAATGTATCCTATAAAGACAGCTATTCAGCCGATCAGATTACCCAGCTCCTTACGCTGCAGGCTTCAGAGAGAATTGACAGAAACGGTCCGCAGTGGACGTATGTCGCAGCACGGATTTATTTGAGAAAGCTGTATAAAGAAGCTGCCAAAAACAGGGCGTACGATGCCGAAGACAAATACGGTTCGCTGTACGGCCTGTTAAAGACACTTGGAAGCAAAGGGGTGTACGACAGTACGCTTTTACGCGATTATTCCAAAGAAGAAATCATCGAACTCGAGCAGGCGATCAAGCCGGAGCGGGATGAGCTGTTCACGTATGTCGGTGTGCTGACCCTTGCCCATAAGTATCTGGCGAGCGACAAAAGCAAAAATGTCTATGAGCTGCCGCAGGAGCGATTTATGGTGATTGCGATGAAGCTGATGATCGAAGAACCTCAGGAAAATCGTCTTCATATGGTAAAAGAGGCTTACTGGGCGCTGTCTAATCTTTATATGACTGTTGCTACACCAACCTTGGCGAATGCAGGAAAAAATGTCGGCCAGCTGAGTTCCTGCTTTATTGATACAGTAGATGACAGCCTGCGCAGTATTTTTGATTCCAATACAGATGTTGCCAACCTTTCCAAAAATGGCGGAGGCGTAGGCATATATTTCGGCAAGCTGCGAAGTCGTGGTTCTGACATTAAAGGATACAAAGGAGTAGCAGGCGGTATTATGGGCTGGATGAAGCAGCTCAATAATACAGCTGTTTCTGTAGATCAGCTCGGCCAGCGCCAGGGCGCATTCGCTGTTTACCTGGACGTATGGCATAAAGATATTCTCGAGTTTCTGGACGTAAAGCTCAACACTGGAGACGAGCGGATGCGCACCCATGATATTTTCACAGGAGTGTGTCTGCCTGACCTGTTTATGGAGAAAGTAGAGAGCCGCGAAGATTGGTACTTGTTTGACCCCCATGAAGTAGAAAAGGTTATGGGCTGGTCTCTAGAAGATTTTTATGATGAAAAAGAAGGCAGAGGATCGTTTCGGGAAAAGTATCAGCAGTGCATGGACCATCCCGGTATTTCAAAAGAACGAATCCCTGCGATTGAGATTATGAAACGCGTGATGAAATCCCAGCTGCAGACCGGAACACCTTATATGTTTTACCGTGACACGGTAAACCGGGAAAACCCCAACAAGCACGAAGGCATGATCTACAGCTCGAATCTCTGCACAGAAATTATGCAGAACATGAGCGCCACGGTTATTAAAGAAGAGAAGCTGACGCCGGAAGGCACGATTATTACGGAAAAAACACCGGGAGATATGGTCGTCTGCAATCTCTCTTCCATTTCTCTTGCCAGAGCAGTTACAGAAGGGGTGCTTGAGCGTCTGATTCCAGTTCAGGTCCGCATGCTCGACAATGTCATTGACTTAAATCATATTGAAGTGCTGCAGGCGCAGCTGACAAACAAGCGTTACAGAGGCATTGGCCTTGGCACGTTCGGATGGCACCATCTGCTGGCATTAAAAGGCATCCGCTGGGAATCAGAAACAGCCGTAGCCTATGCAGATGAACTATACGAGAAAATCAGCTATTTAACGCTCGAAGCGAGCTGCCGTATTGCAGAAGAAAAAGGCGCCTATCCATTATTTGAAGGAAGCGAATGGGAAAGCGGTGCTTACCTGGAACGGAAATATGATTCAAAAGAATGGGACGAGCTGCGTACACGCATCCAGAAAAATGGTATCCGCAACGGCTACCTTATGGCGGTAGCACCCAATGCAACGACCTCACTTATTGCAGGATCCACCGCCAGTATTGACCCTATTTACCGCCAGGAATACGTGGAGGAGAAAAAAGGCTACCGGTCCCCGGCTACCGCTCCTGATATCAGTTCCAAGACGATCTGGTATTATAAGTCTGCGTTTAACATTGATCAGTCATGGAGTATCCGCCAAAATGCCGCCCGCCAGAAGCATATTGATCAGGCGGTCAGTTTTAACCTGTATATCCCCCGGGACATTAAAGCAAAAGAGTTTCTGGATATGCACCTTCAGGCATGGTCAGCAGGACTTAAAACCACGTATTACACACGTTCCACTTCAACGGTAATAGAGGACTGCGAAAGCTGCTCCAGCTAAGAGAAAAGAAAAGAGGAGGCATAAAAAATGGCTACTTTACAAAAACGCAAGCTGTATGACACGACAGCTCCAAATAAATCAACCGGTATTATCAACGGCGAAAGCTCGAATATACTAAACTGGGATCAGACTGCGCGCAAGTGGGCCTACCCTATGTATAAAAATATGCTCCGCAACTTCTGGATTCCAGATGAAGTCAGCTTAATTAACGACCGCAACCAGTATAAGCAGCTGAGCGGTGATGAGCGGGAAGCCTTTAATAAAATCATCGGACTGCTGGCTTTTCTGGACAGCGTACAGACGGATTTTTCCTCCAAAGTGTCCGAGTACCTGACCGATTCCAGTCTGTCGGCCCTTATGTCCGTATTGGCTTTTCAGGAAGTAGTCCACAATGAGTCGTATACGTACGTTCTATCGAGCGTAACAGACGGCAATACGCAGGAAAAAGTGTTCGAATACTGGAAAACCGATGAAGTATTGTTGGAACGCAACAAGTTTATTGCAGATGGATATACCGATTTTACGGAGAATCCCACCCAGGAAAACTTCGTCCGCGCGATTGTATATGACGTTATTCTGGAAGGGTTGTTTTTCTACTCCGGTTTTGCTTTCTTCTACAACCTGGCCCGAAACGAGAAGATGCTCGGAACCTCTAAAATGATTAATTTCATAAATCGGGATGAACAGATTCACGTTAATCTGTTTGTCCACATCTTAAAAGAGACCCTGCAGGAAAACCCTGAGCTGAATACTGACGAGTTTGCCGACTTTGTAAAAGAAACCTTTATTGAAGCGGCAGAACTTGAAATCAAATGGGGAAACTATGTAATCGGCAATAAGATAGACGGAATCAATGCCAATGAATTGGAAAGCTATATTAAATTTATGGCGAACAAGCGGATTAAAGAGCTTGGATTTGATGCAGTATTTGAAGGGTACAATAAAAATCCGATGCGCTGGGTTTCAGTTTATAATGATAATACGACCGGAAAAGCCGATTTCTTTGAAACGACGGTGACGGACTACAATTTAGTAGATTCAGATAATGATTTCGATTCTCTTTAATCAAAACAAAAGCTCTTTCCCATGCCGGGAAGGGGCTTTTTGAGGTTAAATAAAATCTTTCGTGTACTCATGCTATGATAGAAAAAAAGAGGAGTGAGACCGGTGAAAATAGCAACAATTGGAACGAACTGGATTACAGAAGCGTTTATTGAAGCGGGAACAGAAGTGGAAGGTTTTGAGCTGACAGCTGTTTTTTCAAGAGACAGGAAAAAAGCAGAGGCGTTTGCTTCCAAAAATGGAGCAGCCCGGGCGTATGACAGCCTGGAAGCGATGCTTGCTGACCCGGAGGTGGAGGCTGTCTATATTGCGAGCCCCAACCGGTATCACGCCGAGCAGGCGCTGGCGGCAATGGAAAAGGGAAAGCATGTTATCTGCGAAAAACCATTATGCTCCAACGAAAAAGAAGCAGAAGCCCTTATACAAAAAGCAGAACAAAAGCAGGTCGTGTTAATGGAAGGCATTAAAAACATGTATACGCCTGCTTTTAAAGAAATGACGAGCCACCTGGAAAAAGCAGGCCCGATCCGGCGCGTCTACCTGCAGTACTGCCAGTATTCAAGCCGGTACGATGCCTATAAGGAAGGAACTATTCTGAATGCATTTAAGCCGGAGCTTTCCAACGGAGCGAGTATGGATCTGGGTGTGTATCTTTTTCATCCGGCAGTAGCCTGGTTTGGCCCTCCCTCGCGTATCATGGCTATGGGACACAAACTCGAAACAGGAGTGGACGGACAGGCGTGCGTTCTTATGCAGTACGATGGATTTGAAGTTATTATTTCGTATTCGAAAATCATGGGATCGTCGCTTGCCAGTGAGATTCAGGGAGAAGACGGTGTGCTGCGGATAGATAATGTAAATACACCGGAAGAAGTCGCTTTTCTGCCGCGCGGCGGAGAAGAAGAAAAGCTGTCGATGCCTTCCGGGCGACAGGCGATGAGCTATGAGATAGAAGAATTTATGAAGCTGATCACTTCAGGCGGCAAACGGCAGGTGACGCTGCAGCAGTCCCGGGACGTATTGGCTGTGATAGATGAAGTAAGGCAGCAGCTCGGTGTTGTGTACGACGCAGATTGAAAATAACTTTTCATTTCTTTACAATATATTATATGTAATTTATTACCATAATGAAAAAACACTTCTGTTATTTCGGGGTGTTTTTTTGTTGTTGACACTTTTATTGTACGGGTGTACTATGTAACTAGTTCACTAATACAAAGGAGATAAATAATGAAAAGCTGGATAGGATTATGGAAAAAAGAAATGCGTTTAATGAAGCCTATTTTCATAGCGGGTCTGCTTTTGATAGCTCTTTTACTGAGTCTGACTCTGATCATCCCATTGGTACGCGGGGCAGACCCCTTTAATGCTTCTGCCCTTTTATTAGGAGCTGGAGTTTTTGCACAGTTTTTATATATTCCTGTTTTTTTTATTATCAGCTTTTACAGGGAAAACAGGCATCTGGAATTATGGCTTCATACACCACAGAGTATTATGAAGCTTTTATCAGCTAAAATAGCAAGCGCGGTAATATACGGAGCCGTCACATTACTGGTAAATGGAATATTATTTTTAGTGTTTTTTCTGCTGGCAGCCCATGAACAGGTTGTTTTTCCTTCTACGGGTGAACTGCTTACAGCATGCATGCTGGGCGCTTTGACCATACTGTTCTTTTCTTTAATGATTGATATGTTTGTTGTGTTGTTTTACAGTCTGTATTTACTTATCAAGCCCTATACAGGGAATTGGCCGGCGATTTTTATTGTTTTTGTATTAGTTGGTGCCGGAAGCTGGCTTTACACGGAGCTGTCAAATTCAGCTGTTTACGAAACGTTGACAGAATGGGGAGAAATTTCCGTGCGTTTTCAAACAGGAGTACTCGGAGAAATCACTGCCCAGGCTCCTTACAGCTTTTATGCAGGGACCTTTGTATATGGAATCTTTGAAGCTTTGCTTGTGCTGGTTATTGCTTCGTTTCTGCTTGAAAAAAGAGTGGAGGTGTAGAGCATGCCAGCATCCTTTGATGCATCAAAACCCATTTACAGACAATTAGCCACGCAGATTTACTGGAGAATATTAAGAGAAGAATGGAAGCCGGGGGAAAAGCTTCCATCAGTAAGAGATACTGCCGTTCAATTTGGAGTGAATCCAAATACCGTCTCCAGAACATACAATGAAATGGAAAGAGACGGTGTCGTGGAAACAAAAAGAGGGCAGGGAACGTTTGTAACGGAAGATAAAGAAGTGCTTCTTCAGCTCCGCGAGAATTTAAAACAGGAGCAGATCAGCCAGTTTACAAAAGAAATGAAGGAGATGGGCTTTTCAACAGAAGACATTCTTTCAGGAGTGGAGCGCTACTTAAAGGAGGAAGAAAATGATTGAAATGCAGGAAGTATGCAAAAGCTACCGCCGGAAAAAGGCGGCTGATCATATTAACTTTTCTCTTCCGGAAGGTTCGGGCATTGTTGGTATCGTTGGAGCAAATGGGAGCGGCAAATCGACGCTTCTGAAGATGCTTGCCGGCCTGGTCAGACCCGATAAGGGAAGTATTCGGTTGAACGGCGGAAAAGTATCCCGCCGAAGCGCTTCCAATATAGCTTATCTATCAGAAATGGAGAGTTATTACTCCTTTTATACAGTTAAAGAAATGATCGACTTTTATGCTACGCAGTTTTCGGATTTTAATAGAGAAAAAGCGGCTGACATGATGACCTTTATGAATATTGAAGAAGCAAGCCGGATTAAATCTCTCTCAAAAGGAAGCAGAGGCCGGGTTAAAATAATGCTCGTTCTTTCCAGAGAAGCTTCTGTCATTTTAATGGATGAGCCCCTTTCCGGCCTTGACCCTATGGTGAAAGAATCTATTATCAAAGGGCTGATTTCCTACATTGACGTAGAAAAACAAACCGTTCTGCTGACCACACATGAACTTGGCGAAATCGAACCACTGCTTGATCAGGTCATGTTGATGAAAGATGGGAAGATACTGGCCTGGGAGTATACGGAAGATATACGGTACAAGCACGGGTTTAGTACAGTAGAGTGGATGAAATCATATTATGAGATTAAGGAGGCGGCTTATGAGTGAAAATCCAATTGTAAAAATCGAAGGGCTGACGAAGACGTTGGGCCGTACCAATGTAGTAGATGATATTTCCGTAGATATTTACGGGGGAGAAGTATTTGGTTTTCTGGGTCCGAACGGGGCCGGGAAAACAACGACGATCCGGATGATGCTTGGCTTAATGAAAGCCTCCAAAGGAGACGTCCAAATTAACGGTTTCAGTGTACAAAAGCAATTTGTCCAGGCGATGGAGCACGTCGGCGGAATTGTCGAAAATCCGGAAATGTACGGCTATATGAGTGGATATCAAAACCTTGTTCATTACGCCCGGATGAACGGCATTACCTCCAAAGGAAGAATCGATCAGGTTCTGGACATTGTAGGTATGCGGGAATCGAGCGGCCAGAAAGTAAGGCGCTACTCCCTTGGTATGAGACAGCGTCTCGGGCTCGCCCAGGCCCTGCTGCATAAGCCGAAGCTTCTTATACTGGATGAACCGACAAATGGACTGGATCCCGCGGGAATACGCGAGATGAGGCGTCACCTGCGTTATCTGGCAGAACAAGAAGGAATGGCTGTATTTGTATCCAGCCATCTGCTCTCAGAAATGGAGCTGATGTGTGACCGTATTGGCATTATTCAAAAGGGTAAGCTGATTGATGTGCAGAACGTTCATGACTTTGTCGGAGGGATAGAAGAAAAAACGCTTCATCTCACAGTGGATCCGGTACGGGAAGCCCAGAAAATCCTGAAGGCCCACTTTCCTAAACAAACGATGATTACCAAAGGAAAAACCATTCAGCTGCAGACCGCACCGGACAAAGTGCCTGAACTGATTACAGAGCTTGCCGGAGCGGGTATTAATATTTACGAAGCTGCGTTAAACGGCGGGACGCTGGAGGATAAATTCTTAAAGGTGACTGGAGGGGAAGGCGTTGTCTAAGTTTACTGATTTAGTAAAAAATGAACTCATGAAGCTTTTTAATAGAACAGGAACCTGGGTGATGGCAGGCATTTTAGCCGCTGTTGTCATCGGCGCCGCGCTCATAACGCTTTTGAACGTTGATCCGCCGGCAGATAATTGGAGAGCGGAACTAGAACAGCAGGTGGAAGCCGACCGGGAAATTCTTGCTGAAAATCCTGAGGCAGTTCAATTCGAGGAAAATATTATATTAAACACATATCGGCTCGATAATGATATTCCCCCTATTAATGATGCGACTCAGTGGGGATTTGTTGACTTTGTTTCTATCTTAACGATGTTTGTAACACTGTTTACTGTTATTGCAGCGGCATCCAGTGTGGCCGGGGAGTTTTCCAATGGGACAATTAAACTGCTGCTGATCCGACCGGTTAAACGATGGATGATTCTGCTGTCAAAGCTTGTCGTCAGTTTAATGTACGCGGCGGGACTGCTGGCGCTGCTTTTTGTTACGGCCTACCTTTCAGGTGGAATCTTTTTTGGTTTCCAGTCCCTGCAGTTAACGACGCTGTATCTGGATAATGGAAATGTAGTGGAACAGAGCATGGCGGCAAGTGTTTGGACAGGTTATGGCCTGGCAATGGTGAACCTGGTTATGATGACTATTTTTGCTTTTATGATTGCAGCCGTTTTCCGCAACAGCTCAATTGCGATAGGACTGACCATTTTTCTCATGTTTGCCGGCACGAACGTTGTGGCATTCCTGAGCCAGTATAACTGGGCAAAATATATTTTGTTTGCAAACACAGACCTGCGTATGTATTTTGGAACAGGGGCACCGCTTATAGAAGGAATGACCCTGCCATTTTCAGTTGCTGTTCTTATCATATACTTTGTAGTTTTTTCCTTTATTACGTTTTTTGTTTTTTCCAAACGCGATGTGGCAGCTTAGATAGAGCTTCCGGTTTTGAAAAATATGGCGGACGGGGCTTTCCATGCTTCTTTTATAGGTATAAACTAAGGGAAGCACGAGGAGGTGGGCATACGTGGATTACAATAACAACACTCCAGTAGAAATAAACGTCCTGGAAATTAGAAATCTATTAAAAGAAGGCAGCATAGAGAAATTCCGCGAGCCCTTTCTGGACCTTCACCCGAACGATCAGATGCAGGTATTGTTCGAATTGGAAAAAGAGGAACGAAAGCAGCTGTATGCCTATCTGGAAGCAGAAGAGCTTGCAGCTGTATTTCAGCTGATGGAATATGAAGATCAGTTTTTTACTTCCATAGAAATGGATGATGAACGCCTAGCTGCAGTATTAAACGAAATGTATGCTGATGATGTAGCTGAATTTATAGGGAAAATTCCTCATGCAGACCGAAAAGAAGCTCTTTTGGAAATGATGGATCAGACAGAAGCCCGCGAAGTTCGGGAGATTATGTCCTACCCGGAAAAAACAGCTGGTGCTGTGATGACAAAAGAGTTTCTGGAAATATTTGCAGATCAGCGGATTGACGGAGTAATGGCTTACCTCCGAAAAGCTGGAAACGAAGCAGAATCAGTGTACTATCTTTATGTTGTGGGAGCGGACGGTGAGCTCGTCGGGGTTGTTTCTCTCCGTGATATTATTGTCAGTGATGCCGATCGCATCGTTAAAGACGTGATGAACACGCAGGTTATTTCGGTCGACGAGTACCTGGACCAGGAAGAGGCAGCCCAGATTATTAAGGACTATGATCTGCTGGCAGCCCCTGTTGTAACAAAGGATAATAAACTTGTCGGCATCATTACATTTGATGATGCAATGGACGTTCTTGAAGAAGAAGTAACAGAAGATATTGAAGAAATATCTGCTTCCAAAGGATCGACAGACCTCAGCTTGAATCCGTTTCAGGCAGCAGCTAAACGAGCGCCCTGGATTGTACTGCTGATGTTTCTGGGATTAATTACAGCGAACTTGATTAATCAATATGAAGAAACGCTGGAAGCGATTGTGGTGCTGTCTGTGTTTATCCCTTTAATCATGGGAGCGGCGGGAAACGCCGGCACGCAGTCACTAGCCGTGGTCGTACGGAACCTGGCCACAGGAGCCCTGGAAAAAAAGGGATTGTTTCTAATGCTGCGCAGAGAGCTTGGCACCGGAATATTAATGGGGGCCGCCTGTTCAGTAGTTCTACTGGGCCTGGTCACCTTATTATACGGAAATATTGTGCTGGCTTTTATTGTAGCAATCTCCCTGCTGTTGTCACTCAGCGCGGCAGCATTGATTGGCGCAGTGTTCCCGATTATTATTAATAAGCTGAAAATTGATCCTGCCGTTGCCTCCGGGCCTTTTATTACAACAATGAACGATATTGTCGGGCTGAGTATTTACTTTTCCATTGCTACGGCCCTGCTTGAGTATTTATAAAAAACCTTCCGAAAACCGGAAGGTTTTTTTATTTTTTACAAATTTGAAAGCTTTTTCTGTTGAGAAAAAGCTGGATATAGGATAAGCTGTTCTATGCTTTAAAAAAATAGATAGCTAGGTAAATAGTATAAGAGGTGAAAGCATGGACGCGGCAGCAGGAACGACAAAATCTAAAGCAGTAGATACAAGTGGAATTAAAAGAGCCCCTATTATGATTTCCTTAATCATAGGTGCTTTCATTGCTATTTTAAATGAAACGCTCTTAAATGTGGCGTACACCGATTTAATGGCTCAGCTTCAAGTTACAGCGGCTACAGTTCAGTGGCTTTCGACAGGGTTTATGCTTGTGGTTGGTATTCTGGTACCTGTTTCAGCCCTGCTGATTCAATGGTTTACGACGAGACAGATGTTTCTCGGAGCCATGGCGTTATTTACAGCCGGGACACTGCTAAGCGGCCTGGCCCCGAACTTCCCCGTTCTTTTGGTGGGAAGAATTATTCAGGCAGGAGGCACCGGCCTGCTGCTTCCCGTATTAATGAATACTATTCTTGTGCTGTATCCGCCTGAAAAACGCGGAGGCGCCATGGGAATGATGGGTCTTGTTATTATGTTTGCTCCGGCCATCGGGCCCACGTTATCCGGCGTTATCGTAGAGTCGCTTAACTGGCGCTGGCTGTTCTTTTTAATCATTCCTTTCGCTTTGTTTTCCATTATCTTTGGGATGATTTATTTAAGAAACGTATCAGACATTACTAAGCCGAAAGTAGACGTTATTTCTATTGTGTTATCAACCATTGGTTTTGGCGGATTGGTATTTGGATTTAGTAATGCCGGGGAAGGAGACGGGGGATGGACTGATCCGGGAGTATATTTAACGATTATTGCCGGATTTACATCCCTTGGTTTATTCGTCTGGCGGCAGCTTCGTCTAAAAGAGCCGATGCTTGATATGAGAGCATTTAAATCACCGATGTTTTCATTAACAACCGTCCTGCTTATTATTATGATGATGACCATGTTTTCTACGATGATTATCCTGCCGCTCTTTCTCCAGGGAGGCCTTGCTTTAACGGCTTTTGCAGCCGGACTGGCTCTTCTTCCGGGAGGTCTGCTGAATGGAGCGATGTCCCCAATTGCGGGGAGACTGTTCGACAGATATGGACCGAGAGTCTTAGTGATTCCCGGTACGGCCCTGCTCGTTGTGACAATGTGGTTTTTCACCAACGTAACGACAGAGACCGCCACCTGGCAGTTTGTTACGTTTCATTCGATGCTGATGCTGGGCATTTCCCTGGTGATGATGCCGGGTCAGACAAATGGATTGAATCAGCTGCCGCGTAAATACTATCCGCACGGAACGGCTATTCTTAATACGCTTCAGCAGGTAGCAGGAGCGATTGGGGTAGCGCTGTTTATCGGGATTATGACTGCAGCTGAAACCGGATATCTGCAAAGTGCAGTTGATCCGGAATCAGCTGCTGCGCAGCAGGAAGCACTCACATCCGGTGTGCAGGGAGCCTTTACGGTCGGCCTGATCTTCGCGATTATAGCGTTCGTCTTATCTTTATTTATGAAACGAACCACGGCTCCAATTGAAATTGATGAAAAATAAGTAAAGCAGCTCTCCTCACAGAGAGCTGCTTTCAGGCTGTTGAAAAAGACGATAAATACGTATTTTTATACAAAATCCTGTACAGGGGTGCTTTCCGCAGGCCATGCCTCAGCTAAAGAGGAAAATAACGCCCTCTTTATCTTCACCGATGGCTGTTCTGCAGGAGTCACCCCTGTATATTTTTCTTCTCCTCTTTTCAACAAAGTATTAAAAGAATTCAAGATCGTGTATAAATATACAAGGTGAAATAGTTTCTCGACAAACTGTAAAGCAGCTCTCCTCACAGAGAGCTGCTTTTTTTATACCCACAGCAGGTGAACCATTGTTACGGTAACAATCATATACATAATAGTGAGCGGCAGGCCGACTTTAATATAATCCGTAAATTTATAGCCGCCGGGGCCGTATACAATTAAGTTGGTCTGATAGCCGATAGGGGTGATAAAGCTTGCAGAAGCCGCAATGGCAATCGTAACGAAGAGCCCCATTGGATCGATGCCGACCTGGCCGGCTGACGCGAAAGCGATCGGAAACATAAGCACAGCGGCCGCATTATTCGTAATAACTTCAGTGAATATATTTGTAAGAATGTAGACAGCTGCAATCGTACCGATAATACCAACGCCGGCCGTCCAGGAGACGAGATAGGTGGCAATAAATTCAGCGGCCCCTGTCTGCTGGAGGGCGGCTCCAATACCGATAGAGCAGGCAATAAGAATCAGTACGTTAAAGTGCACATAATTTTTTGCCCCTTCCAGCGTGATGGTTCTCGTTAATATCAGCACGATAACCGCCAGCATGGCAGACATAAACATCGACAGCACGTTTGTAGAAGCCAGAAGAATCATGCCGATGAGAGTGAACAAGGCAATGAGTGACTTTTTTTGAGGAACCAGTTCCTGCTGTGCTGTAGTATTCATGAAATAAAACAGCTTGGATTCTTTATGCTTTTCCGCAAATTCGCGGTCACTCAGCAAAAGCAGTGTGTCCCCGGGCTTTAATACGATATCGCCTACTTTGTTCTGGATACGCGCCTGGGCACGATGAACAGCGACTACGCCGGCCTGGAAACGGGACCGGAACTGATTTTCCTTTAGTGTAGAATAAGCGAGCGGAGACTGGGATGGAATTACGACTTCATTCAGCACTGCCCGGCCGTTGCTCAGTTCATCAAGCTCTATATCCGTGCCGGTTTCCACACGAAGGCCTTTTACCTGATGAAGCTCAACAATCGTGGATAAAAGCCCGGTGAAAATCAAACGGTCTTTTTCTTTTAGTTGATAATAGGAGGGCACCGGCGCAATTCGTTCGGTCCCGCTGATTACTTCAATTAAGTACAGCCCTTTTAAATTGCGGAGGCCGGCTTCTTCAATCGTTTTCCCGATTAAAGGAGAGGCTGCAGTGATACGGCTCTGGGCCAGATATTCTTTAGCGTGCTCCGTGAAAGACTCTTCTGAGCTTTTTCTTACCGGAAGAAGTTTATAGCCTACCGTGCTTAAATAAAGAATACCGATTATGCAGGCCGGGAGGCTGACAGCAGTCAGCTGAAACATAGAAAACCCTGCCATGTCCTGATCAAGCATCAGACCGTGGATAATTAAGTTGGTGGAGGTACCGATTAATGTAAGCGTGCCACCAAAAATAGCAGCATACGACAAAGGTATAAGAAACTTGGATGGAGCGACATTGTGCTTTTTGCACCAATCCTTAATTACAGGAGTGAACATGACAACGATAGGCGTGTTATTAAGAAAAGCAGATAAACTGGAGACCGGAAGCATCATACGCGGTATCATAGCGCTGGATCCTTCTTTTTTACCCAATGCACGGTAAACAAGCTGGTTCAATACACCGCTCTGCTGAACCGCGCCTGCAACTATAAACAAAAGGCCGACAGTAAGCATCCCTTCGTTGGAAAATCCGACGAGGGCATCAGCAGGAGCCAAAATGCCGGTAAACATGAGAAAAGCCAGGGCACAGAAGACAATAAAATCAGGCCGGGCTACTTCTTTCATTAAACAAATAAGCATAATAATAATCGTGCAGACAACAATGACAGCTTCCAGACTCATGGTGCAATCCTCTTTTCCAATAATTAATGCCTAGTAAATGAATAGGTTTTATTGGATTATATAAGATTTTACAGATGCTGTCTATTCTTATTTGAAAAGAAAGCCGTCTGGTTTACATGAGCAGGAATTCGGAAATAGAAGATAAACAGAGAAAAGGGGAGATATCTATGTATGATATTATCGTGATTGGAGCCGGGCCGGCCGGTTCAAGTGCAGCAATATTCGCTGCCAAAGCCGGAAAACATACGTTAGTAATTGATAACGAACAGAGCATGACGAAAGCCGCATGGGTGGAAAATCATTACGGCATCCCGGAGACTGCGGGACCGGACCTGCTGGAAACAGGGAAAAAACAGGCGGAAAAACACGGGGCAGAGCGTGTTACAGCAACGGTAATTAAAATGGAAAAGCTGGAAAATGGTCGAATAAAAATATATTTGGAAGACGGAGATTATGAAGCAGAACATGTTTTGTTAACAACTGGAAACAATCCCCAGCTGCCGGAAGCGGCAGGTATTGAAATGGAAGAAGGCCGGGAGCCCCGCATTAAGAAAATTGTAAAAACAGATGCGGCCGGCCGGACGTCAATGGAGCATGTATGGGCAGCGGGGACGATTGCCGGAGCAAGTGTGCATACGATCATTACTTCCGGTGATGGGGCCCGGACCGCTGTTAATATCATCAGCGAAATGAACGGAGAACGTTATGTAGACCACGATGTACTGAGAAAATAATAAAAAGCATGCAGAGCTGTTGTTCAGCCTGCATGCTTTTATTTAGTTAAGCAATCGATTCTTCCCGGGGGTGTTTTTCAATGTTTTCAACAAAAAGCTTTACGCTTGTAACAGTAAGGGCTGTCATAGGCTGAAGTGCTTCTGTCACTGCTGCTTTTACACGTTGATGAAGAGATTGAAGATTTTCTCCGTAGCGTGCCGTAACGGTTAATTCAATAGAAAGAGATTGGCCATCTATAAAAGCCTGGACGCCTTTCCGGGGATTGTCGCTGCCAAGTCTTTCTGTCATACGGTCGGCGACATTTCCGCTCATTTCAACAATGCCCTGTACATTCCTGGTAACAGAAGCGGCTGTTTTTTCGATAGCTTCCCGGTTATATTCAGCCGGGGTTATGTTTGCTTCTGCACCTTCCGGATGAATTCGTCCCTGGTGGGGGTTGTGTTCCATAGTATCACCTCATTTTCCTGCCCTGCCGGGCTTACTTATTGTACTTTTTGTTTGGAGCGCTGAGAAGGAGCTTCTGCGCCTTCTACTTTAAGGTTCAGGCTTTTAATGGTTACTTCCGCATAATTTTCGACATCATGACGGATGGATTCCTCTACTTCCTGTGATAAGTAGGATTCGTCTGCCCGGTCATTGGCCCTTACGGTTACATTAAGTGTAACGACATTTTCTCCAGCACGGGAGCAGGACACATCTACATGCCTTACACCAGGCTTTGTAGCAGCGCTTTTATGAGCGATATCTTCTACAGTTTCCATAGGCACCTGGATACTGCCGTGAGAAGAAGTTGTGTTAATGTACTTAACTTTCTTTGGTTTTTTCTTTGGCTTGAGGGCTGGGATAAGAAATAGTAAGCATATAAGTGCCCATGCACACACAATAATTAATCCAATCCACCAGCTCTGTGACATATAAGAAGCTTGAAGAAAGTAGGTTTCTACGGCCTGCAGGGCGGGCTGCCATTGGAAGAGTCCTGCAATAACAAGTCCTGCCAGGGCTAAGTTCAATAATACAAATAGAAATAATAAAAAGCGTAAAAGAATAGTCATCGTTTGTTCCTCCTTTCTCATTAACGCAGTGTATTGCTTACTAGATACCCGAAATACAAAGGTTGTAACCCATATGAAAAGTATCGTTTTTTATAATAAAAGCCGGCAGGGACTGTCCTGCCGGCTTTTATGCTTATTCTTTTGTATCGTCTTCTTTATCCCAGGCTTCTACATTCTTTAAACCTGGAATCGTATTTTTGTAAAAAATAGGATCCTGTCCTGATTTTTTCTGACGTCTATAGTCATTTAATGCAGCCACTGCCGTTTTGGTAAGCAGTGTAATTGCTATAAGGTTCACTACAGCCATCGTACCCATAAACACGTCAGCCAGGTTCCAGATCAAGTCCAGCGAAAGCATGGATCCGATAAGCACCATAGCTAGAAAAGCGATACGGAAAATCTGTACATACAATCGGTTTTCCGTAATGAATTCAATGTTTGCTTCCCCGTAGTAATAGTTACCAAGCAGGGAACTGAAAGCAAAGAAGAAAATAGCGAGAGAAACGAAAGTCTGGGCCCAGGCTCCAAAGTGCGAGTCAAAGGCCATCTGTGTCAGTTGGATGCCTTCCATTTCCCCAACAGTATGAACATCGGCAAGAATGATAACAAAAGCTGTCGCACTACAGATGATAAGGGTATCTGTAAACACGCCAAGTGCCTGGACAAGCCCCTGTTTAACCGGGTGGGTGACATAAGCTGTAGCTGCCGCGTTTGGCGCACTACCCATACCAGCTTCGTTGGAGAATAACCCGCGCTGAATCCCATTCATTAAGGCAGCAGCAACCCCGCCCCCTACAACTTCCTGAAGTCCGAATGCATTTCCGACAATAAGCGCAATGACTCCAGGAAGTTCTGTAATATTCATGAACATTATAATAAGAGCGGCAAATATGTAAAGAAGGGCAAAGACAGGAACAATAATTTCAGCTACAACAGCAATCCGGCGGATACCACCAAAGACTACAATACCGATAAGGAAGGCGATCCCAATACCGATAAAGAGCGGATCAATATTATAAGAACCGCTGAAGGCAGCAGCAATTGTGTTCGACTGAACGGCGTTAAAGATCAGCCCGAAACAAAGCGTAATCAATATGGCGAAAAGAACGCCCATCCACCTGGCACCAAGAGCTTTTTCCATATAATAAGCAGGGCCGCCGCGGAATCCGTCTTTATCTTTTACTTTATAGATCTGTGCCAGCGTGCTTTCCACAAATCCGGTAGCAGCACCAAGCAGGGCAATAATCCACATCCAGAATATAGCACCCGGACCGCCGACGGTGATAGCAATAGCAACACCGGCCAGGTTCCCGGTACCAACTCTTGCCGCTGTACTGATAGCAAAAGCCTGAAACGGAGTAGTCCCTTTTCTTTCTTTGAATCCCTGATGATTTGTGCCTTTAAACAGCTGAGTTACCATTTCTCCAAGTAATGAGAATTGAACAAAGCCTGTTCGGATAGTAAAGAAAACTCCGAGAATCAACAGCATTGCAATAAGTACGTAGGTCCAAAGCAGGTCGTTTGTAAAGGTCACTGCTTCTCCCAAAGGGGTGTCCATTGTAAACCAATTTGCCATGGTAGGCCTCCTTTTAAAAGATATGTTTGTATAAGGTCATAATACATAATATCATACAATTTTCGCTTATCATGTATAGAATATAATAGAAGAAAAAAACATTTATTCAAGAGAACGGAGAGAGTATACAGCAACTGCATATATATTCAAATATTCCTGCAGATGTGACAGTTCAAGCGATCATAGTTTAACAATATTACCTAATACTATTTTTGTATCCGCTTTAATACACTGTATAAGTATATAATATCGTGGTACGGGTTTAATCAGCTATTATTCTGATAGTTAGTTAATGAATATTTTTGTATTTATATACATACATATAAATATTTTTTGATTTAATTTTTCTTTTAAAATCTTTTCGACTACTATTTTTGTAATTCGGGCACGACATCGGCAAGGGTGGCGTTGTTCTATATAGTGAAAGTGATGGCAGCAAGACTCTGTTCAATGTTTGTAGAAGTGATCTGTCATAGACACCCCGAAATATAAACTGCTGAAGCCACTATTCAATGCCGGTAACCATTTTTTCTAAATAGTCCTATACTAAACTTTTAAAATATGCTTACGGAAATGGTATAATAGGCGATATTAGGGATATAATGGATAATGATAATACACTCACGACGAACAAAAAATTGAAAATTCGTTTAACTTTCCTCTTTTTCAGGAAAAGTATAAAAGGACGGAGCAAGTAACAGCCAGTTGAAAATCTGTCCATTACAATCTCTTTGCAAAAGAAAAACGTGCCCAATCATAAAAATAGATATATTATGTATAATGAGTCATTTTCTTCGAAACGTACATATATATAACAGATCATCTGGCTGTACATATTCATTTAAAAAGGGGGGAGATAGACATGAAACAGCAGGACCGATATACCAGACTGGCAGAAGTAACCCGGCTTATTAATTCAAGGCTGGAGCTAAAAGACATGCTGAATCATGTAGTAGAGGCTATTTCTGAAGAAGTGGTCCTCTGTGATTCAGTCGGTATCTATCTTCCTCAGGAAGACGGCACCTATAAAGGATTTGCCGGGAAGCCCGAATTTATTAATGGCAGAACTCTGGATATGCATGTAATAGATCCGGAAACAGACATGCTGGCCCAGCAGATTATTGAAACAAAAAAAACAATTTATATTCCGAGCATTACTACAGACGAAAGACCGGATGCAGACGCGGTGGATGACTTTAAAATCCGCTCGCTGCTTGCTTCTCCTATCGTTTTTGATAACGAGATTTACGGACTGGTTTTTCTGTTTAATTACAACATGCCAATGGAATTGACTCAGCAGGAAATTGAAGCAGTCGAGGCCTACATTAATATGACGGCAGTGGCCATCCGGAACGCCAATGAATTAAAGCGGAAAGAATCGCTGATCGCGGAAAATGAATTAATACTGGATGTGACGAAAGCTTTATCGATGAATCAATCCGTCGAGGAAGCGATTGAAACCTGCTTTTCCTACCTGGAAAAAGTGCTGTACAACAAAAACGCCGGCATGCACTTTATCGAGGCTTCCATGAGCCGGTATATTAAACCGCGGAGCTTGAATCACAAAAGCGAATGGTCTGAAAAAGCCTGGAAAGACGCGCATCAAAAAGTAAACTTAACCCACAGCGAAGATCAGCTGTTTCAATACGTAGTAGAGAATAGACGGTCTGTGTATTTGTATGATGCCACAGAAGACCCTAGAACACATAAAGAGGCGATCAAAGAATTTAATATCCGCAGCCTGCTCATGCTTCCGCTTATTTCCATTGGTGATGTACTCGGAGTGGTGGCAGTTCCGCAGTTTATGGGAGCGGAGCCTTATTTTACAGAAACTCAGCAGGCAAAAGCCCGATCAATTGTAGATGCCGTTGCCCCTGTCCTTTCCACGCTGATCTATATGGATAAACAGGAATTGATCATTCAGGACCGGACGTCCGCTCTGCTGAAAAAGAATGAAGAACAGGCAGAGAATGTAAAAGAACTGGAGCGTCTAAGTAAAGAGAAGGCAATGATCCTCGATGCAGCAGGGGAAGGTATATTTGGTATTGATACAAAAGGGTATGTGACATTCTGCAATCCTGCAGCGCTTAATATGCTCGGTTATCAGGAGGACACGTTTGTGGAAACGCGGCACATTCACGACGTATTCTCCACCCCTATTATGGAAAGCAACCCGGAGAGCAGCGTTTTTCATCAAGAACCTAAGCTCTCCGCTGAATTTTTTAAACGAGAGGACGGCACGCTGTTTCCGGGAGAATATGTGCTCTCCCCGATCCTGGACATGAATGAGATAAAAGGCTATGTTATTACGCTTCGGGATGTTACCCAGCGAAAGGAAATGGAACAGAAAATCAGGTACCATGCCTACTATGACAGCCTTACCGGGCTTGCAAACCGGGTGCTTTTTAAGGACCGTGTCCAGCAGGCACTTGGTTATGCGGAAGATAACAAAGAGAAGCTGGCAATTTTATTTTTGGATGTGGACCGCTTTAAAAATGTGAACGACTCAATGGGACACGAACACGGGGATCTTTTGTTAAAGCAGGTGGCCTACAGGCTCCGGGAGGTAATGGGGACCTCTGATACGCTGTCGCGGCAGGGAGGGGACGAATTTACGGTTCTTCTTCTCGGGAAAAATAATATTAAAGACGTCCAGTCTAAAGCCAACTCTATTGTTGAAGCGTTTCAGAACCCGATTACTATTAATGAAGTCGATCATTTTATTACGGTCAGTATGGGAATCAGTCTCTACCCATTTGACAGCGATAATGTAGAAGGACTTCTAAAGCATGCGGATACAGCGATGTATCGCTGCAAAGAAGCCGGCGGAAACCAGTTTCAGTTCTATCACCCTGAAATGGAAACCGAAATGATGGAGCGGATGAAGCTGGAAACGGCTTTATTCAAAGCATTGGAATATGAAGAAATGGATCTTCACTACCAGCCGCAGTTCAATATGGAAACTAAAGAGCTGGTCGGTATTGAAGCATTGATTAGATGGGACCATCCTTCGTATGGCAGACTGAGTCCGGATTTGTTTATTTCGCTTGCGGAGGAAACCGGCCTCATTATTCCGATTGGCGAATGGGTGCTGCGTAAAGCCTGCAGACAAATGCAGGCCTGGATGAAAGCCGGAATGAAACCGGTTACGATTGCAGTGAACATTTCGCCGCGCCACTTCAGTCATGCTTCCTTTATTGAAAACGTTCAGGTGATCCTGGCAGAAGAAAAAATTGATCCGGGACAGGTGGAGCTCGAACTTACAGAAAATCTATTAATGCATAATAACGACAAAAACGCCGAAAAGATGGAAGTACTCCGCAGCATGGGAGTAGATCTGGCGATTGATGACTTTGGAACAGGATACTCTTCTCTCCGCTATTTAAAAGATTTTCCCGTCAGCTTGTTAAAAATAGACCGTTCCTTTATTGACAGCATGAACAAGGATGCAAAAAGCGCGGCCATTACCAAGTCGATTATTACGATGGCCCATAACCTTGAATTAAAAGTAATGGCTGAAGGAATTGAAACAGAGGAGCAGGTAGAAGCTCTGCTTGAACAAAACTGTATTTACGGTCAGGGCTATTTATTTTCCAGGCCCATGGCAGCAGAAGGCATATTCAACACGTACGGCCCAGTCGAAATAAAAAGGGGATCAGGCGAATGAAAACAGCACGCCACTTAGTGGAATATTTAAAATCTGGAGGAATTGAATATATTTTCGGCATTCCTGCCGGGTCGGTCAACGCTTTCTTCGACGAGTTATACGAAGAACCTGGAATGGAGCCTGTTATTACAAAACATGAAGGAGCAGCAGGCTATATGGCATGTGCGTACGCTAAATATTCCCAGTCTTTGAGTGTGTGTGTTGGAAGCAGCGGCCCGGGAGCCACAAACTTTATTACCGGAGCAGCCAACGCGATGAGAGAACAGCTGCCGGTGCTGTTTCTGACGGGAGCTGTGCCGGTAGCTTCCAGGGGGTTAAACGCCTCCCAGGAATTAAATGTATCAGATGCGTATGAAAGCCTGACAAAATACAGCGTGACGATTCCAACGGCAGAAGCATTTATGCCGGAAATTGAAAAAGCGGCGGCTATCGCTTTAGAAGGCATACCGGGACCGGTTCATGTGGCTCTTCCTATCGATCTGCAGCTCACTTCCGTAGAGCAGGGGGCATTGGCTCCTTTTCCTTCACTGGAGAGGTCCGAGCCGGATATGGAGCATGTTCAGGAAGCGGCAGCGCAGCTTAATAGTTGTAAAAAAGGTATCATCTTCGCAGGTCAGGGTATCCGCCAGTCTGCTGACGAGGTGGAGGCTTTAGCAGAAAAACTTCAGTGGCCTATTGTAACAAGTCCGCAGGCGAAAGGCATTATCGCTGATTCCCATCCAGCAATGAAGGGGATTTTTGGATTTGCCGGAATGGAAGAGGCGTCTGAGATAATGAATGATGCGGGCTATGAGACGATTCTGGTGCTCGGTTCCAGCCTGGGCGAAACAGCGACCAACAATTGGAATCCCTGCATATCAACCGATCGTTATGTTATCCAAGTGGATCATGACGTCAGTGTATTCGACCGCAAGTATCCGGTCGATCTTCGCGTTGAGAGCGATCTTGCTTTATTTCTCCATCAACTGCTGCCTTTGCTGGAAGCGAAGCCGATGCTTCAGGAATACGAGGAGAAGCCGGCTCAAAAGCCGCATGTATTTAATACCCAGACGGTTCTTCATGAGATTCAGTCCCTTCTTCCGGCTGATACAAGGTATATAGTGGATATAGGAGAATTTATGGCCTATGTGGTCCATCATATGAAAGTGCTGGAGAAAGATACCTTTGATATAAATGTACACTTTGGAGCGATGGGAAGTGCTATTGGAGGGGCTATTGGCGCAAAAATAGCACAGCCCGAAAAGCCAAGCGCCTGCATTACCGGGGACGGCTGCTTCTTTATGCATGGAATGGAAATACTTACAGCAAAAGAGTACAATCTGCCTGTTGTGTTTATTGTTATCAATAACGCCCGGCTTGGCATGGTCCATCACGGCCACAATCTTCAATATAAGCGTGTGCATAAACGCTTCAGCCAGAAGCCCGTTTCCATTAAAGCGATGGTGGAAGCAATGGGGATTCCTGCATTTAAGGCATCAAGCCTCGAAGAACTTGATCAGCTGAAACAGGAACAGCTTTTTGACGCAGATGGTCCATCCCTGCTGGAAATTGAACTAGTCGATGACCAGGTACCGCCTATGGGAGACCGGGTAAAGTTTTTATCGTCTTTCGGTAAATAAGCAATAAAAATACGTATTTTTTTCTAATTTAGAAAATAGACTACTTTGAACCCTTACAGTTGACATTTGCGTTGTGATATAATATAGAAAACGCAAAGAAGTGAGGAATTATCATGGCTCAATCAGATAAATGCACAACCGATAAATGCATGATCACGAACGCGATGGACCTGCTCGGCAAAAAATGGGTCGTTCTTGTCATGTATAAGCTGCTTAATGGGCCGCGCCGCTTTACGGAGCTGGAGGCAGACATGGCAATCAGTGGAAGATTACTATCCGAACGCTTAAAGGATCTGGAAGCTGCCAATATGGTAACCCGCAGGATCTATCCGGAAATTCCACCCCGCGTGGAATATGAATTAACGGAGAAAGGCAGAGGCATTGAACCGGTTATTCAAGAAATTTATGCCTGGGCCGAAAAGTGGGAAGCCGCTGATATGGAACACAATAAACACCTGGTAGATCATAAATAAACGTTCTGTGGAGACACTTTCTCCACGGGACTTTTTTTATGGAGAAAAGAGGGTTCGCTTGTAAATAGAAAAATACGGGTATAGGTGGAAAATGGAATGTAACAGAAAGGGCGTATAAGATGAAAAACATCGTAATTACTGGAGCAACAAGCGGAATTGGCCGAGAGACCGCCCGTATTCTGGCAGGACAGCAGCACCGCGTAACCATTATTGGTCGCAGCAAAGAAAGAGGGACATCCACAGTAGAAGCATTAAAGCGGGAAACATCAAACCCGGACATTTTCTTTTATCAGGCCGATCTTTCTCTAATGGAGGACATTGAGGCTGTGGCAGCCAGATTAGGAGAGGAACTTACGGTTATAGACGCATTGATTAATAATGCAGGTGCTCTTTTTGAAAAAAGGACGGTAACAAAAGAACAGTTCGAGGAAACGTTTGCTTTAAACTATTTAGGCGTGTTTCTGCTTACCTATAAATTACTGCCGCTCATGAAAAAAAGCACGGAGGCTCGTATCGTTAACGTATCTTCCGTCGGTCATAAATTTGCACGGTTTGAACTGGATAATCTGCAGGGAGAGAAAAAATATGGAGCGATGAAAAGCTATGCGGGGGCTAAATTGTATTTGAATATGTTTACATATGACTTAGCAGACCGGCTCGAATCCGAAAACATTCAAGTGAACGCGATGCATCCCGGCAATATTTCAAGCGGTTTTGCCCTGAATAACAAAGGACCTTACCGATTGCTTCACTACTTTACGAAATATGCAGGGAATTCGTTAAAAAATGGCGCCCAATTGGAAGCCGACCTGGCGGTTTCTGAAAGCTATAGGGAAATGACGGGTAAATACTTTACGCCAAAAGGAGAAGAAGCATCGTCTGCTGCTTCTTATAATAAAGAAAATCAGAAAACGCTCCGGAAGATATCTGAATCGATGCTCTCCTCTTATTTGTGACGTTTGACTTCTGACCTTTGGGGTATGGAATAGCAATACGCTATAAGGAGGAATCTATTGAAAACATTACTCACAAAGCAGGACATGGAAGAGGGCACAGATCTTCCCGAGTGGCTTCTGCAGGAATACCGCACATTCCACGATACCGTAACCGATGCTTCATTCCCGTGTTATTTTGGAATGAGAGCAGAAAATAAAGGTGAACTACGGTATGCCTATATAGAGCATAAGGATTGGTCGGCCCTGCCGAAGGCGGTGGGAGAATTTCTGGAGTTGTTCCAGGAGCCGCCTTTCACGAGACATGGCTTGTTTGTATTCGTGGAGCCGGAAGTTACGGAGGGCACGATGGATCAGTATAGAAGCCAGTTCTGGAACATTTTACAGTTTCTTCATGAAGAAGATACACAAAGCTGGCCGGCTGATAAACCAAGGGACCCGGAGCATTATTTATGGGATTTTCATTTTCATAAAGAACCTATTTTTGTATTTGGCAATGCTCCGGCCTACAAACAAAGAAAAACCCGTGACCTTGGGCGGAGCCTCGTGCTGGGATTTCAGCCACGCAAAATATTTGAAGGTCTGGAAGGAACAGAAAAAGGCGGCATTATGTCGCGTGAAAAAGTAAGAGAACGTGTAGAAAAATGGGATAACCTGCCTAAGCATCCGGATATCAGTCATTTTGGCGATCCGGAGCATAATGAATGGAAACAATTTTTTATAGGCGACGATGCAGAACCGATAAAAGGAAAATGTCCCTTTCATTACGGCAAATAGAAAGAAAGCAGGGAGCTTTCCTGCTTTTTTATTTTGGCCTTCCGATTGTTTTTTGGTTTAGATGGTCCCGCAAAGTATTTAGATGTTCGTACATAAAAGTTTCAAGAGAACGGTTATATAAAAGAGCGGCCGGATGATAAATAGGAAATAAATAATGTTCCCTGCGGGACCACTGGTAGTCGTAGCTGTCCGGTGAAGTGAGCTCCAGTATGCTTCGCTTTTGAAGAATACCGGTGACAGAGGACATCTTTGGATTTTCCCCAGTAAGGCGGCGGTACGCGATTTTTCCCATTGGAACAAGAACTTTGGGCTGAAACGTCTGAATTTCGTAATCGAGTACGGGGGCATGGGCCGCTGCTTCTTTTAAAGTCGGCGTCCGATTGTATTTCTTATTTGGATTGCCGGCAGCGTTTCCCCATTTGTAGGGGCGGCTTCGCACGGCACTTGTAATATAGACCTCTTCCCGGGACAGTTCAAGGTAATTGAGAAATAAGTTAAACTCTCTGCCGGCCCGGCCGGTAAAGGGAATACCATTATGAAACTCGGTTTCGCCGGGAGCTTCCCCGATAAACATAAGCTCCGGGTTTAAAGGGCCGGTTCCCGATACAAATCCTTCACACGGATAAGGGGCCAGTCGTTTCTTGGCAGCGTCTATTAATTCTTCAGGGAGCATGAGCACACATCCTTTACAATAAATGGAGAGCGGTTAAAGCATACCGGCGGTCAGCGCTTTTTTCAAGTTATCCAAATGGGCATAAATAGTCTGATCCAGAGAACGATTATATAGGGAAGCGGCCGGGTGGTACAGGGGGAAAATGAAATACTCTTTTTCCGACCAGACATAGCTGCCGGATTCTTTCGAATACTGTCGGATGGGAGAACGGATAACGCGGCCTGCCGTTTCCGATACAGCATAGTTTTTGCCGAGCAGCCGCCAGTAAGGTGTTTTTCCCATTGGCAGCAGGACGGATGGACTGGCACTGCTGATTTCGTAATCAAGGAGCGGCGCATGGGCCAGAATCTCTCTTTTGGAAGGAGTTCGGTTATACTTGCGGTCTTTCCCGTTTTTTTCTTTTACTGTATAGGACCTGCTTTTTATAGTGCGGGTCACGTAAACGTCTTCGAGCGGATAACCAAGGTACTCAATATATTGAAGAAATTGTTTTCCAGCCCGCCCTCCGAAGGGGTCTCCTTTATATATTTCTGTCTCGCCGGGAGCTTCCCCAATGAAAAAAAGCTCAGGACTGACAGGGTTTTCCCCATCCAGAAATCCCTCGCATCGATAGGGAGCCATCCGTTCTTTGGCTTCGGCGACAAGTTTTTTCGGCAGCATAAAGAAAAAATCTCCTTTCCAATAGAAATGACATGCCGTTTTCTGTATAGTATAGAAGGTTAGTAAATGGGAATAAATGAAGAGCAGGAGTTTTACATATGGAAGATATATCACTCTACGTCATGTTGTTTTTAATTATAGCAGGATTTCTGGCAGCTTTTATTGATTCCGTAGTCGGAGGGGGCGGAATGATTTCCACTCCGGCGCTGCTGGCGTCGGGACTGCCGCCTTCTACAGCACTGGGGACGAACAAATTGGCAAGTACGATGGGTTCGTTTACGAGCATGATCTCTTTTATGCGAAACGGGCAGATCAACAAGCGGCTCGTCTGGATTTTGTTTCCGCTCTCCTTTGGAGGTTCTGTGTTTGGTGTGTTCATTGTCCAGCTGCTGCCTCCGGACGTGCTGGAGCCGATTATTTTAGTGCTTCTTATTATAGTAACCATTTATACGATTTTAAAACGCGATTGGGGAATGGCTTCGACATTTAAAGGGATATCCATGTCGCTGCTTATATTTGCCGGCACCGCAGCGTTTGTTATCGGATTCTACGACGGGTTCCTGGGAGCAGGAACCGGTTCATTTCTCTTATTTGCGTTTCTCATGATGGGGTTTAACTTCGTAGAAGCGGCAGGTAATGCGAAAGTACTGAATTTCGGAAGCAATATTGCAGCTCTTATTACATTTATCAGCTTTGATTCGGTTCATTTTATTTATGGAATTACGATGGGGATTGCGATGGTGGCGGGTGCATACATGGGGGTGAATTTCGCTATTAAACAAGGCGCTGCCTACGTGAAGCTCCTGTTTGTCGTCGTCACTGTTCTGTTAATTGCGGTTAATATTTGGGAGTATATGACGGCATCTTAAAACGACCCCCTCACCACTGGTGAGGGGGTCGTTGTGTCAGTTTTGCTGCCTGTTAAATTCTTCTTTTACTTTCTGAAGCAGGAACGGCTGGTCGAGCAGATCCAATGCGGTCATGGCCATCGCCTGCGCTCCTGTAAGCATATCGTCAAACCCGCGCCGGCTTCGTGCCGCCTGTTCAAAGCCAGGGGTATGGCATGCGTAATCTTCATCTGTAATCTGGATGTACGGATGAATAGATGGAACGACGTGGCTGACGTTCCCCATATCTAGTGATCCCCCTCCGTCTTTTTGCTCCCGGACAGCTGAAGCATCTACACCGGCTTCAACTAAACGAGAGGTGAAAGCGGAGGATAGGGTTTCGTTGGTTGTCATATCGTCATAAGAGAACTCGTAGTTGGATATCTCAAGTGATGTTCCCGCCGCAAGAGAAGCCCCGCGTGCGCAATTTTTCACCTTTTCGGTAATCTTATCAAGATCGCGTCTTCTGCCGGCCCTTACATAGAAGCGTGCTTCAGCATAGCCCGGTACAATATTGGCCGCTTGTCCGCCTTCAGTAATTATGCCGTGAATACGGACGTCGGAAGGCACATGCTGACGCATGGCATTAATGCTGTTGAATGTTTGAATCACTGCGTCAAGGGCGTTAATCCCCTTTTCCGGAGAAGCCGCCGCATGGCTGGATTTCCCTTGAAAAGCGAACTGAACAGCGTCCATAGCAAGAGACGTCCCGCTTTTTTCGTAATGGCTGTACGGGTGAATCATCATAGCAGCATCTAAGTGGTCAAAAATACCGTTCTCAGAAAAAGGTACCTTGGCTCCCCGGGTTTCTTCAGCAGGGGTGCCGTATACATAAAGAGATCCCGATTTGTCATCCATGGCCTTGCTTGCGGCAACAGCGGCGGCCGCTGCCATCGTGCCGATTAAATTATGACCACAGGCGTGTCCGAGTCCCGGCAGGGCATCATATTCAGCCATAAACGCAATATGAGGACCGGGAGTCCTGCCATGGTAAACTGCTTCAAATGATGTAGGAATGCCATCAATGCCGGTCGTAACATCGAATCCGTGCCTCTGCAGAAGCTCTGCCAAAGCAGCCGATGCTTTGAACTCTTCATGACCCAACTCCGGATGGCTTCCTATGTAGTCGCTTATTTTGAAAAAATCGTCTTTCCATTTTTTCAAAGTGTGTGTAACGTGTTCCATTCTATGCGGCCTCCTTTCTGTTAGTCTAGCATAGGAAAAGAAAGATCCGCACATAGAAAGAAATAAAGATATTTCCGCGGAAGTACTGCCGGACATGGAACATGAAGGATCCCTCCTGCAGTAATGCCTGCCGGTATCCGGTAAACGTGGTAGAATGAAGAGTAGCATAATGATATGTCGCATACTACGTAAAATTGGTGATAGCATGGAAAATACATCGTTTGAAAAAACACCGTTTGGAATCGTCAGTCCCGTCGTTCCTGAAGCAGACCTGGCCCGGGAAGAATCGGGTACAGGACAGGCAGACAGCGGAGAAGCGGATTACTTTTATTTCCAGGCACTTGAAGAAAAAGGAATTGCTCTTAATCAGGCGCAGATGAAAGCTGTGCGGCATGGGGAGGGGCCTTTTCTGGCTCTCGCCGGGGCCGGTTCCGGCAAAACGTCGGTTCTTGTCTGCCGAACCGGCTATCTGCTCGCTGTCCGGAAAATACCGGCTGCTCAAATTCTGCTCGTAACCTTTACGAAGAAAGCTGCCGAAGAGATGAAAGAACGAATTGCTGCGCTGCCCGGTATCTCTGCACAGGCGGTCCGACAGCTTCAGATTCGAACGTTTCATTCTTTTTTCCTGCAGCTGCTCCGCGGGCAGGGGTACGATCAGAAAATGATGACAAGCGAGCGGTTTAAGCATATTATCATTAAGAAAAAGTTGAAAGAAGCAGGATTTGATGGAAAGTACCAGCCGGAAACCCTGCTGTCACTATATTCTGCTTATCGGATGAACAATCTTTCCCTCGCAGAAATGCCGGCCAAAACCCCAATGGAAATTGAACAGAAAGGGGTTTTTCGCAGGTACGAAGCCTGGAAAAAAGAAGAACATCAGCTGGATTTTGATGATATTCTCTGTCATGCCTACGAACTGCTCTGTGAATCAGAAACCCTGCTTAAAAAGCTGCAGGAACGATTTCAATATATTATGGTAGATGAATTTCAGGATACCAACCCGCTGCAGTACGAAATGATGAAGATGCTGTCTGCTTCGCATAAAAATTTATTTGTAGCAGGCGATGATGATCAGACGATTTATTCCTTTAATGGAGCGCAAAGTGAAATTATCCTGGAATTTGATAAGGAATTTCCAACAGCAGAAATCGCCACACTAGATATTAATTACCGGTCAACGTCGCCTATTACAGGATTGGGAAATGAAGTTATCCGCCATAATACGAACCGACGGGAAAAGACGCTCAAGTCTACAGCTTTATCCCAAACATATCCGCTTTATTTCCGGGCGGAAACGACAGATGAAGAAGCGAAGCTGGCCGCGGCTGATATTCTTCATAAAGTGCAGAATGGCAGCCGTTCTTTTGCCGATTTTGCCATCCTTCACCGAACTGCCAGTGTGAGCCGCGCTATGTTTGAGCAGCTGACGCTCCATCAGATTCCTTTCTTGTCTTTTACGACAGTGGATCAGATGTTTTATAATCAGTGGCCGATCAAAGCGGTGATGGATCATCTGCGGCTTGCTTTAAATCCATATTATAACGATGCGCTGCCTGAAGTGCTGCCGACGTTATTTATTAACAGGGAAAAAGGAATGCTTCACATCAAACGGTTGGAAGCTGTCGGAGAACAGGCGGAGCCGCTGGAGCTGCTTGAGTCTCTCGGCGGGCTGCGAACTTTTCAGGTGAGCAAGCTGCAGGAGAGAGAGCGTCTGCTCAAACAGCTGAAACCGATGAAGCCAAAGCAGGCAATAAAGAAAATGCGTGAAGCATTTTATGACGCATACCTGGAAGCCAATGAAGCCCAGGCGGAAACGATGCATAAAGAAGGCGTGAAAGAAACGCTCGATGAATTGGAATCGTCCGCCGGCCGTTTTGATTCGGTTCTGGCTTTTGTATCCTTTGTGGATGATATGGTGGAAATGTATAAAGGCATGCAGAAAAAAACACAGGCCGCCAAAACAGATGCAGTGTCCCTGATGACAATTCACCGGGCAAAAGGACTGGAATTTCCAGTAGTATATTTAATCGGCGCATCGGAAACGATCCTGCCGCACAGCACGGCGGTTAAATCTGCCGGATGTGGAGATTTTATAAAGAAAAGCAATGAAAGTGAAGAAAAAGCAATTGAGGAGGAACGACGCTTAGCTTATGTCGCTATTACAAGGGCAAAAGAAGAGCTCTATATCGGTTCCCCCGCCCAATATCGTGGAAAAGCAGTGGAAGTATCCCGATTTTTTTTAGAGGCTTTCCCACATGCAACCCAAAAAAGGAGACAACCCATGGAACAGCAGCCGGAAGAAAGAAAAATAGTAAAAGCATGGTTATGCACAAACGACGATTGTATCGTATGGGTGAAAATTCAAACCCAGGAAGACGATACGCTTCAGGAAAAAACATGCCCTATCTGTAAATCAAAAATGGAAAAAGGCGAAAAAGAAGTGATTATCGCGCAAAGAAGAAACAACAGAAGGTAATTAGAAAAGGATAAGAGTTCTGATAAGCTGTGGAGATTTCTGGAAGGTTCGCGCAGGAAGCCCAGCTTCCGATGCCGTAACCTGAAGAAACGGAAGCGGACACATCCGTTAAGCCCCAGGGGCTTTTAAGGATAGTCAAAAAGAAAAAGCCTAAAGCGGGATCAAAGCCGCTTTAGGCCTTTTTTGATAGGTGGAATCGTAGTGGACCCTTTGGAAAACATGCTTTTGATCATATACTGGCCATATTGAATGCCCTGGTGATAGGACACTTTGCCGGGAAGCGGCGGAATATGTTCGACATGAGCATCAATTACAACCGGGACTTCACTGGTGGATGCCTGCTTCAACGCATGTCTGAGCTCTTCCCGCGAATCAGCGGTGTAACCGATGCCGCCGCAGGCACGGGCAAACGCGGCGTAGTCGATGTCACTGATATCTGTTGCTGCAGGCTGGTTGCCCATCGCCTGTTGTTCAAATTCAATCATTGAAAGTTTTTCATTATTAAATACAACCATAATAAGAGGTAGTTTATATTTTACAGCAGTCACAAAATCCTGCATTCCCATCGAAAAACCGCCGTCTCCGACAATACCGATCACCTGTCGTTCCGGAAAAGCAAGCTTGGCGGCAATCGCTCCGGGCAGGGAGCAGCCCATCGTCGCCAGCCAGGACGAGACAACTATTTTTTGCTTTTTCAGACGGAGGTAGCGGGCGGTCCAAACCGTAATACTGCCGACATCAAGGGAAATAATAGCATCTTCTTCCAGAATGTTCTGTATTTCAGCAATCGCCTGCTGGGGCTGCAGGAGCTTTGTTTCTTTATCGATGTCCTGCTGGAGTTCTTCATTCCAGCTTTTCCGTTTTTTAATATAGCTTTGCAGAAAATCATCCTCTTTTTCTTCCAGGCCATTCGTGAACCAGGGGAGGATGGCGCGCAAGTCTCCAATGAGGCCGACCCGGGACGGATAATATTTGCCAATGACAGAAGGATCGATATCAATCTGGACGGCAGGCGTGTCCTCCGGGAGAAATTCACGGTAGGGAAATGCAGTTCCGAGCAGAAGCAGCAGGTCGGCTTCCTGAATAGCTTCATAGGATGGCTTTGTACCGAGCTGTCCGAGCTGGCCCATATTCTGCGGATGATCATCCGGAATCATGCCTTTAGCCGGAAGGGAGACGATGATAGGGGCTTTGATTTTTTCGGCGAAAGCCAATACTTCTTCGGCCGCGCCTTCCGCGCCTTTCCCAACCAGGATTGCGGGTTTTTTCGATTCGTGCATGTATGCTACTGCTTCTTTAAGGTCTTTTTCTTCCGGACGGATTACAGGAGAAGCGTATACCGGAGACGTCAGACCTTCTTTTGATTTAACCTTCTGACCGAATAAGTCATCCGGTACAATAAGAACGGCGGGGCCTTTTTGCGCGTAAGCCGTACGAATGGCCTGATTAAGCATATCCGGAAGTTGTTCGGCTGTTTGGACGCGTCGGTTGTATACGGCTACGTCTTCAAACATCGCTTCAAGCTTTAGTTCCTGAAAGTGATCGGTACCAACCATTGTGCTGCTGATCTGTCCAACAATAGCGAGAACCGGGACTTTATCTTTTTTTGCGTCATACAGTCCGTTCTGCAGATGGACGGCTCCGGGACCGGCAATGGATAAACAGACACCGATCTGGTGAGTAAGCTTGGCATGTGCCGAGGCCGCAAGTGCTCCTGTTTCTTCGTGTCGTATTTGAATGAAACGAATGTTTTCCTGTTTCCGAAGCTCTTCCATCAATTCATTGATAGAATCGCCGGGCATACCAAAAATCCGTTCTACCTTCCACGTGTGTAATAGGTCGATCACCTGTTTACCAGCTGTTTGTTCAAGCATTGGAACATCCCCCCGTTTCATAGTAGTGTATAGGATAAACAATTCCCTGTTCCCGAACTCTTAAACAATCCTTTGAGAGGTCCAATGTTACTTAAAAATGTTAAACCAGCCTTTCCATTTAAACAAAAGCAGCAGGACAGCGGCCATGCCGGCCATTGCCGCAAGCGTGATAAAGTAGCCGTTATCTGCTGTCAGCTCCGGCATGTTCGTAAAGTTCATCCCATACAATCCGGCAATAAAGGTAAGCGGAATAAAAATAGTGGAAACAATAGTCAAAGTCATCATAATTTCGTTCATTCGATTGGAGTTAATTGTCTGGTAATTGTCCCGCATATCAGAAGTCATCTCATGGTTGGATTGAATAAGCTCAGTCTGTTTTAATAAATGATCATACACATCCCGGTAGTACGCTTTATGCTCGGTGATAAGCTCAAGACGAAGGTCGAGCATCCGATAAAGCAGATCCCGCATCGGAACGATAGTCCGGCGCAGCTGCAGCAGGTCCCCGCGGATATCAAATACCTCATCAATTAAAGCACCGTACGTTTTGTCCGTATCTTTTTCTTCAATTTCGTTCAGGCGGTCTTCCATTTGATAAAGAGGCGGAAAATACGCATCGACTATTTTATCAATAACAGAATACACAATATAAGTCGCGCCATTTTCACGGACATCAGCCGAGGTCCGGGCCTGTTTCCAAACGGCATCTATTTCCGGAGAGGCGCTCAAGTGAAAAGTTACGACAAAGTTACGGCCGGAAAAAATGTCTACTTCTTTTTTAGCAAAGGTATCCTTCTGAAGCGAATGGATAACAAAAAACTCAAACTCTTCATAGTGGTCGTATTTAGGTCGCTGCATAGAATGAAAGCAGTCTTCCACAGCCAGTGGGTGAAAGGCGAAGTCTTTTTCCAGGCGGGAGGCTTCCTGCTCTGAAGGGTCCCTGAAATCGGCCCAGAACCATTTAATCGTGTGATCTGCAAGCAGTACAGCGATATCTTCATTTTCTTTCCATTCATTATGTATCGTAACAGCCATCGTGCGAATCATGGGTGTGCTCCTCTCTGCATCTCAGCCAACGTATACTAATAGCCTATTTGCCAGAAGATCAAACATACAGTTGTATGAAAACGCAATCTGTGATTTACTGGAAGACATAAATGAATAATCATGCGTCACTTCTAGGGGAGCTGTATAAGCTGAGAAAAGGAGAAATCCTTGACCCTTATTACCTGATCTGGTTCATACCGGCGGAGGGAAGAAGCGGAAGACGGTTTCGTTGTCTTTGCTTCTTCTTTCGGGAAGAAGCTTTTTTGTATGTTGTATACGGATCAGCCATTTGATGGGGGAGGCAGAGACAATGACAGAATTATCCGGACTGTTAGCACATATGGAAGAAAAACAGGAAGATCTTATTGAACTGGTAAAAACATTGATTTCTTATGAAACCCCGGCGCCGCCGGCAAGAAATACAGCAGGCATCCAAGCTTTTATTGCCTCATATTTAAAAGAAATGAACTATGAGGTCGACACCTGGGACGTTTATCCGGGTGATCCGAATGTGGTGGCGAAGAAAAAAGGAACCGATGCAGCCAACTACCACAGTCTTATTTTAAATGGCCATGTAGATACAGCAGAAGTGGAAGGATCGGAGTGGAAGACAGACCCTTACCAGGCAGAAATAAAAAATGGCTGGATTCAGGGACGCGGGGCAGCGGATATGAAAGGCGGACTGGCAGGAGCTTTATTTGTGCTCCGCATGTTCCATGAACAGGGGATAGAGCTGCCTGGTGACCTGACGCTGCAATCGGTTATCGGGGAAGAGGTAGGAGAGGCAGGAACGCTTGCTTGCTGCAGACGCGGCTATGAGGCCGACTATGCGCTCGTTGTAGATACAAGTGATCTTCATATCCAGGGCCAGGGCGGTGTCATTACCGGATGGATTACGATCAAAAGCCCGGAAACCTTTCATGATGCGATGAGGCGGAATATGATCCATGCCGGAGGCGCGGTCAAGGGAGCCAGTGCGATTGAAAAAATGATGGTGATTATTCAAGGTCTGCAGACGCTGGAAAGGCAGTGGGCGGTAGAAAAAAGTTATCCGGGTGTTCCGGCTGGAGCCAATACCATCAATCCGGCCGTCATTGAAGGCGGAAGGCACGCGGCTTTTGTTGCAGATGAATGCCGGCTTTGGGTGACGGTTCATTTTTATCCGGATGAAACGCATGAATCGGCAGCCGCAGAAGTAGAAGAACATATACGAAATGTCGCTTTCGGAGATCCCTGGCTGAAACGTCATTCTCCCGTGTTTGAATGGGGCGGCACCTCGATGATTGAAGACCGGGGAGAAATCTTCCCGTCGCTTTCGGTGGATGAAGAGCACCAGGGAACAACAATGCTCGCAAAAGCGCTGGAGAAAATATCGGGAGAAAAAGCGGTCCTTGATGTTTCTCCCACCGTAACCGATGGAGGATGGCTTGGTGATGCCGGTATCCCGACAGCTATCTTTGGCCCGGGCACGCTTGCCAATGCCCACGCGGTGAACGAAAAGCTTTCTGTAGATCAGCTGCTTACATTTACGAGAACGCTTGCCGTTTATGTATACGAATGGCTGCATTCAGAAAAAAATAAGGAGGAATAGGTATGTCATTCAGCCATATGCTTCAGCAAAAGCTGCAGCCAATCTGGACTAAAAACCACAGCCATCCATTTGTTACCGGGATGGGAGATGGCACGTTGGACAAAGAAGCATTTCGTTATTTTATGATTCAGGACTATTTATATTTAAAAGAGTATGCCCGACTGTTTGCGATGGGAACGATGAAAGCCCGGACATTGAAGACGATGGGGGAGTTTGCGGATCTGCTGCAGTCTACGCTGAATGAAGAAATGCAGCTGCACCGGGAGTACAGTGCCAAGCTGGATATTAGAGAAGAAGAACTGGAGCAGGCAGAAGCAGCCCCGGTGACGTTAGCTTATACAAGGTATATGCTGCATGAAGGGCAAAGCGGCGGACTGGCTGAACTAACAGCAGCACTGCTGCCGTGTATGTGGAGTTACGCAGAAATCGGCCGGGATTTAAGCCGCATTCCCGGAGCTTCGGAGCACGAACTGTACGGGGAATGGATACGAATGTACAGCGATCCCGGTTTTCAGGAACTTGCTGAGTGGTGTATCGCTTTGTTGGATGAACTGGCAGAAGGAAAGCCGCAGCATGAACTTGATAAACTGGAAGAGATCTTTTTAACGACCACAAAATTCGAATATTTATTCTGGGATATGGCTTATCATCATAAAACCTGGCCGCTGTAACAGAAAAAGAGAAAGCACCCGCTGTGCTTTCTCTTTACTTATCTATGGCCTTTTTAACAAAAACACGCCAAACCATTCGTTTTCATCGGTCCAAAAAGTTTCAACGTTTAAATGAGCTTGTTCGGCAAGAGTCATAAATTCGGAAACAGAAAATTTATGTGAGTTTTCCGTATGAATGGTTTCACCCTTGGAGAAGTGAAATGTGTGCCCTTCCAAGGAGATGAGCTGCTCTTTACTGCTTTGGAGGTGCATTTCGATTCGTCCGTTTTCCTCAGAGTAAAAAGCATGATGCGTAAAGTCAGCAGCATTGATGCCTGCATTCATTTCTTTGTTCATACGCTCCAGAATATTTAAGTTGAAGGCAGCCGTAATACCTTTGGCATCATTGTAGGCTTTATGAAGAAGGGAAGTATCTTTCTTTAGATCTACGCCAATCAAGATCTGTCCACCGGCCGCCAGTTCGATTCCGAGCGACTGCAGAAAAGCGGAGGCTTCTTTCTTTTGAAAGTTACCGATAGTAGAACCGAGAAAACAGATCGTTTTATTCGTTTCCGGATCCTCATTCAGAAAGTCCAACGTGCTTGTGTAATCTGCACAGATACCGGTCACTTTCAAAGCCGGATAATGCTTCAGCACGTGTTCTGCCGTGTCCTGAAGGGCGCTGATTGATATATCGACCGGCTTATAGGCCGCAGGTTCGTCCAGAAAAGGGAGCACCTGGTTCATTTTTTCAAAGCTTCCGCTGCCCAATTCAATAATATGGGCCCGTCCGCCTATCGCTTCAGCAATATCAGGACCAAAATCATGCAGAATGTCCATTTCTGTCCGGCTTACATAATATTCCGGAAGCTTTGTAATAGCATTGAACAATTCACTTCCTGTTTTATCGTAAAAATGCTTAGCCGGAAGGGTTTTATGCGTTTGCCCAAGCCCGGCAATTACATCATCTTTAAAAGAGGACACCTCAGGCTGCAGATCGACTAACGTATAAGAAAGGTTTGTGTTTTTCATTTATTCATCCCTGGCGAGACGAATACCGCTGAACTGCCAGCGTTTTTCAGGTGGAAAGAAGTTCCGGTACGTAGAGCGGATGTGAGACTGAGGCGTAGCGCAGGAACCCCCGCGCAGTACCATCTGATTACTCATAAATTTAGCATTGTATTCTCCGAGTGCGCCTTCCAGTGGCCGGTTATTTGGATAAGGAGAGTAGGGACTTCTTGTCCATTCCCATACGTTGCCATACACCTGCTCCGGTTTGTGTACCGGAGCCGGATGATAGGTTTCTGCTTCCACAAAGTGGCCCTCTGTCGCATAATCACGGAAAGCATGCTCCCATTCCTGTTCTGTAGGCAGCCGGAATCCGGCCCAGCGGGAAAAAGCGTCTGCTTCATAATAGCTGATATGGGTCACGGGTTCTTCCGGGTTCACTTTCTTTAACCCCTGCAGCGAATAGGCATACCATTCTCCGTCGTGCTTTTCCCAGTAGAGAGGAGCCGCCCACTGCTCCTGCTTAACAATACCCCACCCTTCAGACAGCCAGTAGCCGGCTTCTGCATAGCCGCCGTCTTCTATAAATTGCATGTATTCTCTGTTGGTTACAGGTACAGTAGCGATCGAAAAAGGATGGATCCAGTATTTGTGTACAGGCCGCTCATTATCAAAAGAAAAATGAACGTTATTAGTTCCTATTTCGGCAAGTCCTTCCTCAAACGTGAGCCATTCCCTTGCGGCTGCAGCCGTTTCTTCTGTTCGTTCCGGAAAGACAGCAGGATTTGTCGGATTAATAGAGAAGTTATATTTAGTATCGGTAATAAGCAGTTCCTGATGCTGCTGTTCGTGCTGGAGACCTACTTCCATGAGATCGGCAATCTCTTCTGTTAAAGGAGTATTTTGTAAAAAGCTTTCCACTTTCTCTTCTACGTATTCACGATAAGCGAGAGTTTCTGCTACTGTCGGCCTGGAGATCAAACCGCGCTGGGATTTAGGAAATATTTTTCCCTGCGTTTCGTAATAAGAATTATAGAGAGCGTTGGAGTCTTTAGAAAACTCTACATAATTCTCAGCATGATTTTTCAAAATAAACTGTTCAAAGAACCAGGTTGTATGGGCTAAGTGCCATTTTGCCGGACTTACATCGGGAGAGGCCTGCATCATATAATCCTCTGTTTCCAGAGGGGCGGTAATGTGAAGCGTTTGTTTCCGGATTGTCCGAAAATCGGTCAGAAGCTTTTCAACAGTGGATGAAGTAGTGTGTGCGATGGGAAAAACCTCCTAAAAAAATTTTACTTATCTCATACCTTCTTTTTGCCTGAACCAAACCTGTAGAAAGCCAAGCACAATAGAATGTTAGAATTCACTATAGAGGGGGTACATAATGATATATGACAAATTATATGGAGCGGTAAAATGATAAATACCTGGAAGGCAAAAGTAGTTAGAAAAAAAGCATCTTTTAAAAAGCGCCCATCCACGATAAATATTCAAGCGGTAGCTTCTGTTGAAAAACGGTTAATCTCTACGACAGGGCGCATGACTCCTGTAACCTTTTATTATCCAGTAACATCCGGAGCGGCCACACTTCCCATTTACATAAACCTTCACGGAGGAGGATTTGTGCAGGGGCAGCCTTCCCAGGATGATCCGTACTGCAGATATATAGCCAATGAGGCTTCCTGTCTTGTAGTGAATATCGATTATGCCAAAGCGCCGGAGTCCCCATTTCCAGCAGCTTTAGAAGAAAGCTATGAAGTTATCAAATGGGTGATTGATCACGCCGATAGTCTTCGCGCGGACAAAGAACGGCTGGCTGTCGGCGGCCAGAGCGCAGGCGGCAATCTGGCAGCAGCGCTCACTTTGCTGGCAGCTATCAGAAAAGAATTTTCGTTCTCTAAACAGGTTCTGAATTATCCAGTGGTGGATCTGGCAACACCGGCTGAAGAAAAACCTGTGCTGGATGAAAACCGTGTGATTCCGGCTAAAGAGTTGACTTTTTATAATAACTGCTATGTAGTAGATAAGGAAAGTGCTAAAAATCCCCTTGCTTCGCCTATTATGGCAGAGAGTATGAAAGGGGTACCGCCGGCTCTGGTTATTACGGCGGAATATGATTCTCTTGCAGAGGAGGCCGAACTGTACGCAGCCAAGCTGACCAAGCATGGAATTGAAACAGAGCACAGACGGTTTGACGGATGTGAGCATGCGTTTACCCATGATGGTCCCAACAAGCAGGCAGAAGAAGCATGGGAGCTTATTGCACGTTCATTAAAATCATCCCTGCATACCAATCAAGCTGCAGCATCAGTTACTACTAAATAAGGAGTGAAGAAAAATGGACGATCGCTTATTTAAATCCGCCATGGGGAAATTTGCCTCCGGCGTGACCGTGGTTACAACAGAGACAGAAGAAATACATGGTATGACAGCCAATGCATTTATGTCCGTATCTCTTGATCCGAAGCTTGTCGTCGTTTCCGTATCCAAAAACGCGACCTGCCATGAAAAAATTAAAGAAGCCGGGACATTTGCGGTAAGTATTCTTTCACAGGAACAGGAAAAGTATTCCATGTACTTTGCAAGACAGCTCAAAGAAGATATCGACGTGTCATTTGAGCGGTTCGAAGGACAGCCTGTTATTGAAGATTCGTTAGCCAACCTGGCCTGCAGAGTGCATTCGACCCATGAAACAGGGGACCATACGTTGTTTGTAGGGGAAGTCATTAATCTAAAAGTACAAGACGGGGACCCGCTCTTGTACTTTGAAGGAAAATACAATAAATTTGCTGAATAACTGAACATAGTTTTTTAAAAGTTGTGTTCATGTTTAAGAGGGACCCGGAGAAAAATCTCCGGGTCCCTCTTTTTTTAGTTGGATGTTTTTACACTTACGACAGTGACGGTAACGAGAATAAGCGCCATTCCAAGCAGTTGAATGATGGTTAAATGATCGCCGAGCAGCAAGACACCGAACAGCGAGGCCGTGACCGGCTCGACCATCGCAACCATTGAAGCATTTGCAGGTGTTGTCCGGCGGATTCCAATCACATATATAATAAAAGAAATGCCCGCTCCGACGATTCCTAAAAGAAGAAACCAGCCTGTATCATTTGATGTCAATACAGCAGCGGCTTCATTCATGTCTGCAAACAGAAACAGGATAAGACAAAAGATAAAAAAAGCGATGGTTAACGTAGCCTGAGGCTTTCCAAGAGCGGAAGCGTTTTTAAATCCGAAGATAAACAGAGCGTAAGAAAGACCGGATGCGAGGCCGGCTGTTACTCCCAGAGCACTCACGGTGAGTGACCCCATGTTATAAGCTCCGGTAAGAAGAATAATTCCTATAAGCACTCCGGCAATGCTCGCCCATTTCATCCAGGTGGAACGCTCCATGCCCAGCATAAAAGAAATGAGAAGAACAAATATTGGTGCTGTATACATTAAAGTGACCGCAATAGCGATACTGGAAGCCTGGATACTTACGAAATAAAAGGTGAAATTTCCGGCCACTCCGACTCCTGCAAGCAGAGCCCATATGTAAAAAGAAGTAGACCGGTTCCAATTTTCCTTAAAGCGGAAAAGAACCCAGGTAAAAAAGCAGATAAAGCCAATAATGCCCCGGTAAAGGGAAATGATAATAGGGTCCCAGCCCCTGCTCATCAGAATGTCAGCAATACCTCCGGTAATGCCCCAGAATACGGCAGCCAGCATAACCAATCCAACGCCGGCGTATTTCATATTCATAATATGACCTCCTATAAAAAGTGGACTTCAATCATTCCATAGTTAACAGGATGAATGAAGTCGCAGTCTGCCTATTGTTACGAAAAACGTTTCTTTTCTTTTTTTCCCTCAAGCATTTGTTTAAGGTCGTGTTTTTTTCTGGTGGCTACGAGAATAAACAGCGTATCCCCCGGCTCGATCTCAATATTAGCGTCTGTATTAAGAAGTTCTCCATCACGGACTAATGCATTGACAGCAGATTCTTCCGGTATATTAAGGCTGTTTACATGCTGGCCGATAATGGCAGAATGTCTGGAGGCCTGATATTCAATAAGCTTAGCATCTGTTTTTCCTATATTAACAAGCTCCCAGGAAGAATGTTCGTCCCTGCTGTCAGGGGCAGTAACTTTCAGCTTGTTGGACAAGGGAGCAATGGTTGACCCTTGAATGAGAGCTGAAGTAAGCACGATAAAAAAGACCGTATTAAAAATAATCGAATCATTATCTACGCCCGCTACGATTGGAAATGTGGCCAGAATAATAGGTACTGCGCCACGCAGTCCGGCCCAGGATAAAAACAGCCGGTCATTCAGGGAAAATCCGCTGCCGAGCGTAGAAAGAAAAACGGCTGCGGGTCTTGCGATAAACATAATAAAAAAGGAAAGCAGTACACCTGTCCATATGACGCCCCACGAGAAAATATCTTCCGGGGTGGCCAGTGCTCCCAGTACAATAAACATGACGATCTGTGC
Source organism: Sinobaca sp. TMA16-18 (assembly GCF_059510535.1). Classification (NCBI taxonomy): domain Bacteria; kingdom Bacillati; phylum Bacillota; class Bacilli; order Caryophanales; family Sporolactobacillaceae; genus Sinobaca; species Sinobaca sp. TMA16-18. The sequence continues at coordinate 329,099 of NZ_JCAKFM010000002.1, forward strand.
CATCCAGGCAAACCCTTCGTGAAAAGTGGTGATGGAATGGCGGTAGGTCAATTCCGAATTGCCGATTACAAGAGCAGCAACATACACAGCTAGAAAACCGCTGGCGAGCGCAAATTGAGCCGAACTATAGATGATGAACGCAAATGAAATGGCAAAGATAGGATAAAGGCCGCCGGCATCCATGTTAATTTTGTTAACAGCATAAGAACCAACCTTGCCTAAGGCCAGGCCGATTGCGACGCCGCCGATCATCTGCCATAAAAAACTTCCGGCCATCAGCGTATAGCTTGGGTCCGGAGACATGAGCAGTTCTATAGCTGCCAGGGTAAGAAAAACGGCCATGGGATCATTGGCCCCGGCTTCGCCTTCCATAGAGGCACTGAGACTGGGCTTAATATTTTTTCCTTTTAATGTAGCAAACACGGCGGCTGCATCAGTAGAGCCCACCAGTGCTCCGAGAAGAAAGGCTTCTATCATGGTAAGGTCCAGCAAAACGTAAGCAAAACCTGCCAGAAGAAGCGAAGTCAGCAGCACCGTGAGCGTGGATAATGAAAGAGCGGTGCCGGCAACAGGCCGGATAACCGACCACTTTGTCTGGATCCCGCCTTCGAATAATATAATAACAAGCGCAAGGATCCCGATGGTCTGCACATGCTCCACGTTCCCTAAAGGAAGGATATTCAATCCGCCGGATCCCATCAGCATGCCGATAGCGATAAATAATATTAGAGAGGGAACGCCAAGCCGGCTGGAAAATTTGGACACGAGAACTCCGCAGGCGAGCAGAAGTCCTACAAGGAGCAGAATATAATCACTTAATAAATAATCACTCAGCACAACAAGGCCTCCTTTTTTAAAAAACAAAATAAAAAAATGCCCGATTACAGGCATTTTTGTAAGATACTGTCCTTTTGTATTATGGTTTCATATCAATCCACGAATACGTATGGTGCATGGAAAAGCCGTTAAAGCTCCGGTACCCGCTGTAGGCGGTCCGTACCTTTTCCAATTCTGCCTGCATATATGTTTCGCCTTCCTCATAAAATGTAGTAAACGATTCAGATGATCCAAGATTCATCGTTTCTACTCCTACGGTTACAGGCGTTGCATATACATTCCCCCATTTCATCTCGTTTGAAACCAGCGTAATGATACCGTTGGGGCCATCTGCTTTGTCACGGTAAGCCATAATATTAACACCGTCAGCCTGTTTGATGATCCATTCCGCCAGGTTGCCTTTTCCGATTTTGCTGCTGTAGGTTATTTCATCGAACCAGAAAGGCATATCCACAAAAAGAGGGAGTCCCATATCGTTAGCGGCTTTTGTACTGTTAATCAGCAGTGTTTGGTAATTCAGGACGCTTTTGGCATGATTTGTGTTCCAGCTCGAATGAAGATAAGGCTCGACATCAAGGTGCAGAGCTGCAAATTTTTCTGAAGGAGCGGCGCTGTTCTGATAGGTTTTCAGCCAGGGGATGACTGGCGGCTGTGTTTTGCCGCTGTAACGCGTTCCCCAGTCGGAGGCGCCGTCGAGTGCATGAACTGCGATACCGCGCTCCCCGGCACGTTGTATGAAGCTGCGGTAGGAAGAAGACGGGATGGTCCGGTCAATCTGCAGATAAACCGTCTCTGCTTCCTTTGATTCAAGAAAAGTAAGAATGCGGTCCGGTTCAGAGAGCATTTTATTTGTGTCCCAAAGCCAGGTGGATAAATAATTGCTGTTTGCGTTCACATGCTGCTGAGGCGTAATGGCCACAATAATCACCGCCAGTATAATAGTTAAAATAGAAAAAAGTCGCTTCATTCGTTGTTCCTCCGTTTATATGTAATGTGTGGGATAGTCTGGAATTCAGTCAAAAAGAAAAGGGGGCATGGTGAGAACTGGTAATGCTTTTATCTTGTTTTATATAGTAGATATCGGTCTTATTTTGATAGTTATAAGTGAAATGCTGTATTATTTTTATATGTATAATGAAAAGTTAAAACAGCTGGCTTCATCAAAGAAAAAAGCAGAAAACCGCTGAGGGTTTTTCTGCTTTCGTTTCTTATAAGGCGGCTATAATTTTACCGCGGACATGGCCGTCTTTTATACGGTGAAGTGCAGAAACGACTTCTTCCAAAGAAACAACTTCCTGAGGAAGAGGCTTAATCTTTCCTTGAGAGGCAAGTGCTCCGAGCTCTCTGGCCATACGACCGAGGTCGGCACGCTGCTCGAGGTCGTCGGAACGATAAACAAAACCAAGTGCAATTTCGTGGAAGGAAGGAGCCAGTGTTTTTGGTGTGTATTGTGTAAAATCGGGCAGGGAAGCGATGCAGACGAGGTGGCCATTAAACGCCAGGTAATCAATCGCTTCGGTAGCTGTCTTTTCACCAATGGTGTCCAGTACGATATCCACGCCGCGTCCATCTGTATATTTGTGAATCGCTTCGGTTACATTCTCAGTCCGGTAATCGATCGTTTTGTGTGCTCCCAGGCCGGTTACGTACTCATTGTTCTCCGGAGAACAAGTGGTAATAATGTGGAGGCCTGCAAGCGAAGCCAGCTGAATGGCATAGCCGCCTACGCCGCCTGCCCCTGCCTGGATAAGGATGGTCTGTCCATTTTGCACCGCTACTTTTCGATACAGGGATTGGTAGGCTGTCAAAGCGGCTGTCGGAAGAGAAGCAGCTTCTTCATGGCTCCACCCCGACGGTAGCGGAGCGATTACATCAGCAGAAACGGTAACATATTCGGCAAATGCGCCGTTTGCGGTCATGCTGATGTGTCCGTAGACTTCGTCTCCTTCTTTCCAATCCGATAAACCGGGATGCACTTTATCTATAATGCCGGATACATCAAGACCCGGCACGTGGGGAAGCTCCCATTCGGGAAGGGCGTTTTCCGATAATTTATAATCCACCGGGTTTACACCGGCCGCTTTTACTTTGATCCGTACTTCTTTTTCCTGTGGTTCCGGTAAAGGAAGATCGGTGATTTCCAAGTTATCGATACTTCCAGGTTTAGTCAGGGCTAAAGCTTTCATTAGAGTGTCCTCCTTTATTTGGTGAAGCTGCTGCACGTGCTGTGAATAGACGTATACTTATCTACATTCCTTTTTTTAAGAAGAATAAACGAAACAAAGGCAAAGAAAGTGAAACAAATAATTCAGTAGCCTCGTAAAATAGAAGCAGGTATGATGAAAGAGAGAAAAAAGGAGTGGAAACAATGGGAAGAAGAATTATGCTGTTAGTACTTACTAATATTTTAGTTATAACAACGATTACTATCGTTATAGGCATCCTGGGCTTATTCGGTATTAATATCGGAGGCATGACAAGCCCGGACGGCAGCATGAACTTTGGTGCGCTGCTGCTGTTTAGTGCGGCATTTGGTTTTGGGGGCGCCTTAATATCCTTAGCGATGTCACGCTGGATGGCCAAAAAAACAATGGGTGTAAAAGTAATCAAGCCGGACCAGCCTCAATCACAGGCTGAAAAGCAGGTGCTTGATACTGTTCATACGATGGCAAGAAATGCAGGGCTTACTCACATGCCGGAGGTTGGTATTTACAACTCCAAGGAAGTGAATGCTTTTGCCACAGGCCCTACTAAAAAACGTTCTCTGGTAGCTGTATCCAGCGGACTGCTTCAGACGATGGATAAAACGGCTGTTGAAGGTGTTATTGCCCATGAAGTGGCTCACGTTGCCAACGGTGATATGGTCACCATGACGCTTTTACAGGGGGTAGTAAACACATTCGTGATTTTCTTTGCCCGTATTGTGGCCACTGTTGTATCCAACTTTGTAAAAGACAGTACACTGCGGATGTTCGTACGCTTCGGAGCCATTATCGTGTTTCAGATTTTATTTTCCATCCTGGGAAGCATTGTTGTTATGGCTTTCTCCAGGTACCGGGAATATCACGCAGACCGCGGCGGAGCCGATTTGGCAGGGCGGGACAAAATGACCCACGCCCTGCAGTCCTTAAAGCAGTACTCCGAGCGGATTGATGACAGTCACGGATCAGTGCAGACGCTGAAAATTAATGGCAAGACTTCGATGGCGATGCTTTTTTCTTCTCATCCGCCTCTTGAAGAAAGAATTAGAAGACTGCAGGAAAGATAAACTAAAACGAGCTCGCTTTACCGTGGGCTCGTTTTTTACTGCATTCATTTAAAAGTCTTTATTTATTCACAGCCATTTCGACCCGTTTCTGTTATAAAGAAAGAGAGACTAATTTAAGGAGAGATTGCATGAAATATATAGGAACAGCCTTTGCGGCTTTTGCTTTGTTATGGTTTCCGGCTTCAGCTGAGGCCCATACGTACATGGAAGAATCAACACCGGAAGATGGAGAAACAATCGAAGAAGATATGAACGAAGTCCATGTTACTTTCGATTCTCCCATACAGGATTACAACATAGCTGATCTTTATGATGAAGAAGGCGAACCAGTTTTAGGGGATGTCACGCATGAACCGATAGATGAGGTTGTGTTTACTGCGGACGATCCGCTCCCAAACGGTGACTACACGTTTGAATTTGAAATCATCAGTGAAGACGGCCACCTTATAGAAGATACTATTGCCTTTACGGTTAATCAGGAAGAAGATGCCGCTGCCGCTCAGGAAGAACAGGAAAATGCAGAAGAAGCTGCTCCGGAAGCGGAAGAAACAGATACTGCCGGTGCAGCAGAGGAAGAAGAAGGAAATGGTAATACACTCATACTGGCAGGCACTGTGATCCTTCTTGTCCTTGTAGCCGGTGCTTTATTCTTTCTTATCAGGAGAAAAAAATAAGTGCTTATTGCGATCAGCAACGGGCTTTTATATGCTGCACTTGGAATTCTGATGGGGACCGCTCTGCTGAATATGATTCCAAAAACGAACCGTCCGGAGCTGCACGTACCATTTCCGCTCGTGCTGGGAAGCGCTCTGCTGCTTCCTGTCTTATCGTTTCCTTCGCTGCTGGACATTGCCCGCTCTATATCAGCGGGGCGTGACCGTCTGCTCTCCGAAGCTCTGGAGATGGTTGTGTTTTCGTTCCAAATTGGAACTGCGTGGATATCATTAACGATAGCTTCCATAGCGCTTGCAGTATTGATTGCGTTATTTTACAGAAAAGCAGAGGCGCATTGGAGTATTTACCTGGCCTCTATGGCTATTTTAGCAGCCATTATAGGCTTTCAGGCCAGTGTGGGGCATGCAGCTTCAGCGAGCAGTCTAATCGGATTTACTACCCATACGATGCATTACCTGGCAGTCAGTGTGTGGATCGGAACACTGTTTATCGTCAGCTGGTTTTCCAAAAGCTATGTAAATTGGGAAGGGTTTTTGGAATGGTTTACGCTTATTGCAGTTGGGTGTGTTGTGCTGCTTACGATGTCCGGTCTGATTATGTCCCAGCTTATTACGGAGTCAATTACCGGCTCCTGGGTGCTTAGCTACGGTCAGGCGCTTTTGTTAAAACATCTGCTGTTTGCGGTTATTTTGCTTTTTGCCGTTTTTAATGCGTTTTTCATTAGAGGACGCTTAAAGAAGGATGCTTCGTTCAGCCCGAGACCCTGGCTTAGGGCCGAAAGTGCTGTGGCGTTAAGCATACTTGCTGTAACAGGATTTATGACTGAGCAGGAAACCCCGCAGCGAATTGAAAGGCTGCTGCGTTCGGAAGGTCCGTCCCCGCTCTATGCGCTGTTATTTGACAGCGGTCCAGCCGGTCCGTCCACTCCTGTCTTTTCTTTTCACGGTCCCGGTTTTGTATTGATTTTAATCGGTGTCCTGTTTGCCTGGCTGGCGTATTATTCCATCAAAAAAGAAATGTCCGCCTGGGTTGTTTTTGGTATCTCGTTCTTTTTTACCATCAGTATGTTTTTGGGACTGATCAGTATGATCGGTCTGGAAGCGACAGCTGCTGCCGGCATGTTTTAAAAAACAGGACTTTATAGGTGACGCATCTATTCTTTCGGTTTCCGAAAAAATAGATGCGTCATTTTCTATTTTGCGATAGGCTTGTAGAGTAGAAAAAGGGACGGGAGAGAAAAAAAGATGAGAGAAAATCAACAGGCAGCGGGGGTGGCTTTTGCCGGACTGGCCTATGTGCTTTGGGGATTTCTGCCCCTGTACTGGAAAATGCTCGGCGGTGTTCCGGCAGGTGAGGTGCTTGCCCACCGAATTGTCTGGTCCCTGATTTTCATGGGAGCTGTTCTGCTGGTGCTAAAAAAGATCCAGCCGGTCGGAAGTGAAATCATTCGTGTATTAAAAAATAAAAAATCAGCGGCAGCCATAACAGCAGCGGCCGTTTTAATAAGCATTAACTGGTTTCTGTTTATTTTTGCGGTGAACAGTGACAGGGTTATTGAAGCGAGCCTTGGCTACTATATCAATCCGTTGTTCAATGTTGTACTTGCTACCGTCTTTTTAAAAGAAAGACTGACCAGGGCAGAGGGACTGGCTTTTTTTCTGGCAGTCGGAGGTGTCATCACGCTGACGTTTTACTATGGTTATTTCCCATGGGCGGCGATTGGCCTGGCACTGAGCTTTGGGCTTTATGGACTGATTAAAAAAACAACCCCGCTCAGTGCGTGGGCCGGATTAACAGTCGAAACAATGATTATGGTGCCTTTTGCACTGCTGTTTCTATTTGCCGTGCAGGGAAATACAGGCAGCGTATTTCGTTTTTCGTGGGAAGACCATGCCCTGCTGATTGGAGCCGGAGCTGCTACAGCAGTGCCTTTGCTTTTATTTGCTGCAAGCAGCAAGCGTATTTCCTTTTCGCTCATTGGATTTCTGCAGTATTTTGCGCCCACGATTATGCTCCTGCTGGGTGTATTTCTGTTTAATGAGCCATTCAGCCTGCAGCAGCTGGCAGCTTTTATTATTGTCTGGATTGGTTTAATTATCTTCACGGTTTCCAGATCCAGAACCTCTTGGAAAGCAAGAAAATGGAGAACGTTTGAAAAGCCGGAATGAATCGTGAACATTTTATGTTTTTCCTGCTGAAACAGAGGGTGAGACTTTACTTTTTCTGCAAGTCGTAGCACAATACTAACGGTAGGTATTTATGTGAACCAATAATACGGCTGTTCAGATAAAAGGGGGCAGTAAAGCAGACAGCAGGAGCATGACGGCATAACTAATTGTATAAATAATGCTTTTTCATACCAAATGAAAAAAAGCATAAAAAATTCAACAAAGCGGATATACTCTTACATATTAGAAACCGTGAATTTTTTATGTCGATTTTGTGTTGAATTTGAAACACAAAATTGAGGTTTGTATGACAGTCTTTGAAAAGTGAACAAAAGAAAGCATAAATTTGCTACCATGGACAGAGCAGAATGTAATTCTGGCAGGGTATTACTATTACTAGGAAGGAGTGTTGGGTAAGGTGGGAAAATTTATAAGCCGGGCAAAGCGGACGCTGATGCTGCCTGCATTTGCTCTTGTTATATTCTTAAGCGGCTGTGCGGATTTAGTCGTTCTTGATCCACAGGGGCCGGTAGCAGAGAGTCAAGCAGAACTTATCACATTTTCTATCATTATGATGCTGGGAATCGTAGCTGTTGTATTCGTACTTTTCACATATATGCTTGTGAAGTTCAGATATCGTCCTGAAAAGGAAGGCAACGACAATTATGATCCAACTCATCACGGCAACAACAAGCTTGAAGTAATTTGGACGGTTATTCCTCTTATTATTGTAACGGTACTGTCTATCCCTACCGTAACAACGATTTATGAATTGGAGGAGCCGCCGGAAGTATCTGCGGACACTGAGCCGTTGGTTGTTCATGCAACAACTTCAAACTTTAAGTGGTTTTTCAGTTATCCTGAAGAAAATATCGAAACGGTTAACTATTTACACATACCAACAGACAGGGCTATCGAATTCAGGCTTTCTTCAGCCGATTCCATGACGGCTCTCTGGATTCCTGCATTGGGCGGACAGAAGTATAACATGGCCGGTATGGAAAACACATTGTATCTGCAGGCTGATAACGAAGGCGAGTATGCAGGACGCAATGCCAACTTCAATGGATCCGGTTTCTCCGGTCACACGTTTGAAGTTATCGCACAAAACGAAGACGATTATAATGCGTGGGTTGCCGAAACGCAGGAGTCAGCTCCTGAGCTTACAGAAGATGAGTATATAGCTATGCTTACGCCTGGGCTGAGTGAAAACAATGAATTTTCATCAACGCATTTAGATTTTGTCGATCATGGAACAAATGAGGGCCGTGATTACATTATTGATCACCATGGTGGAGAGCTCGGAGAGAAGCTTTACCTTCAAGGCGGTCGTGACATATGGGAAGATTAGCACGTTTTAATAGAAAGCAGGTGAGATAATTTGGAGGCGTTTATAGACTTTTTGTTTGGTGAATTTATCGTAACAGGAGATCCGCTTATATATGGCGCAATGGTCTCTATTGCGCTTGGTTCTATAACGGTTGTAGCTGTACTCACCTACTTCAAGGCATGGGGATGGCTCTGGAGAGAGTATATAACTTCTGTTGATCATAAAAAGATAGGTATTATGTATATCATCGCAGCAATTGTCATGTTTGTCCGCGGCGGTATCGATGCAATGATGATGCGGGTACAGACCTCGCTGCCGGGAATGACCTTCCTGGATTCACAGCATTACAATGAAATTTTTACAACACACGGAACAATCATGATTATCTTCATGGCCATGCCGTTTCTAATTGGCTTAATGAACTTTGCCATACCGCTTCAAATCGGAGCGCGTGACGTAGCATTTCCGTTCTTTAACAACTTGAGCTTCTGGTCCTTTGCTTTTGGACTTGCTCTCTTTAATATTTCCTTTATTATCGGGGGATCGCCGGACGCAGGTTGGACAAACTACGCTCCGATGGCCGGGGCCGAATTAAACCCCGGACCGGCAATCAACTATTATCTTCTGGGACTCCAGCTCTCCGGTATTGGTACGCTGGGAACCGGCATTAACTTTATTGTTACAATTCTGAAGATGAGGGCTCCGGGAATTACGATGATGAGGCTGCCAATTTTTACATGGTCGACGCTTATTACATCTCTTATCATTGTATTTGCTTTCCCAATTCTTACTGTAGCACTTGCTTTAATGACGCTCGACCGAATATTCGACGCCAAACTCTTTACGCTTGCCGGCGAAGGGATGCCGATGATGTGGGCAAACCTTTTCTGGCTTTGGGGACACCCGGAAGTATATATCGTTATTCTCCCGGCGTTTGGTATTTTCTCAGAAGTTATTTCTACTTTTGCAAGAAAACAGCTGTTTGGTTACAAAGCGATGGTTTACGCAATGGTTATTATCGCACTCTTAAGCTTCCTCGTATGGGTTCACCATTTCTTTACAATGGGTGCCGGCGGCGGAGTAAACTCCTTCTTCTCGATTACGACAATGCTTATTGCCGTACCGACCGGGGTTAAGATATTCAACTGGCTCGGCACGATGTATCGAGGCAGGATAACGTTTGAAACACCGATGCTGTGGGCGCTTGCATTTATTCCCAACTTCGTTATCGGCGGGGTAACAGGGGTAATGCTTGCAATGGCCGCAGCCGACTACCAGTATCACAATACGTACTTCCTCGTAGCTCACTTTCATTATGTGCTTATCGCGGGTACTGTATTTGGATGTTTCTCCGGTTTAATCTTCTGGTATCCAAAAATGTTTGGACACAAGCTTAACGAAAAACTTGGAAAAATATTCTTCTGGTTGTTTATGATTGGCTTTAACGTTTGTTTCCTTCCAATGTACTTCCTTGGATTCGCAGGAATGCCAAGACGGACATATACGATTGAACCCGAATGGATGCCGCTCAGCTTAACAGCCACAGCGGGCGCCTTTATGATGGCAGCCGGATTTGCTGTATTTGTTTACAGCATCTACTACAGCTTCCGTTATGCCGAGCGTGAAACAAAAGGCGACTCATGGGGAGAAGGAAGAACACTGGACTGGGCTACTGCTACACCAATTCCATTCTATAACTTCGCTACTCTTCCTGAGTTTGACAGTAAAGACGCATATGTAGGAATGAAAGATAAAGGCGAAACGACCTATGACAAATCAAAAGTGGAAGAAATACACATGCCAAGCAACTCCGGCCTTCCATTCTTCATGATGTTCGGCCTGTTTATCGCAAGTTTCGGCCTTGTATGGGAATGGTTCTGGATGGCAATTCCAGGTTTGATTTTTACCCTTGTTATTATGGGTATCCGCTCGTTTGATTACAATGAAGGGTTCCATGTCTCTACAAAAGAAATACACGAAATAGAGCAGGCAGCCAGAGGGGAGGATAGCAAATAATGAGTGCACATACGGAAGCAACAACAGGACCAATGGAATACCGCACACAAGAAGGACGTATGAATATCCTTGGTTTTTGGATATTTCTAGGCGCAGAGATTGCATTATTTGCTACCATTTTCGCCACCTATGCTGTTATGATAGGCAGGACGGCGGATGCTCCGCCTCCCCACGAACTGTTTGAACTGCCTATTACTTTGTTAATGACGTTTCTTCTTTTAACAAGTAGTTTTACCTGCGGAATCGCCATCAATGAAATGCGCCGGGGATCGAAGAACGGCCTTCTCATCTGGATGGGATTGACGCTTGTATTAGGTCTTGGATTCCTCGGACTGGAAATTTATGAGTTTAATCACCTGGTACATGAAGGTGCATCGATCAGCTCAGCAGCATACTGGTCTGCATTCTTTACTCTGACCGGTACACACGGGCTTCACGTGACGCTTGGCCTCGGCTGGGGTGTCCTCTTATTAATCCAGCTCTACCAAAGAGGTATTACGCCGCGGACAGCAAGTAAATTCTTTATATTCGGCTTGTATTGGCACTTCTTAGATGTTGTGTGGATATTCGTATATACAGTCGTTTATTTATTAGGGATGGTGGCTTAAATGAGTTCACATAGTGAATCGCGTTTCCCTATAAAACATTTAATTGGATACCTTGCCTCGATTGTGCTTACCGGCGCAGCGGCTTGGATTGCTCTTGGCACAGGACTTCCAATGGGATGGATCGTTACTGGTATTATGGCACTTGCCATTATCCAGGCAGGCATTCAGCTGTTTATGTTTATGCATATTACCGAAACAGACAGCGGAGGCATTCAGCTTGGTAATATGATTTACGCTTTTGGTATTGCAGGTATTATTGTTTTAGGCTCGATCTGGGTTATGTCGTTTGGTTATCACGACCACGGCACAGATGGCGGCGGTTCAGAAACAGAAGAACACAATGGCGATCATTAAATAGTAAAAGGAAGCTTATCGACAGCGATAAGCTTCCTTTTTTTGTTCTATTCTTGAAGATTGTATAAACAAAGCCGGAAATACTGCCAATACAGACAGTAAACCGGCTTTTACTATGTCGAAGTTTTATTTAGAGTTGTTGTTTACCTCAGAGCGGAGAAAAGGGACGCGGCGTGAGCGCTCCAGCTGCTTGAAATAGCTGATCATAATATAGATAATGGCTACGTTCGTGATAAGCAGGCTGCCGTAGAATGCAATAATGGAAGTCGGTGCATTAAGCACAGTAATTGGTGTGAAATGACTTAGAAAATAGTCCCACATGCCTAAAGCAAGAGCTGACTGAAGAACAACGAGAAACCATTTTTTGCGGCGGGCAAAGAAAAATGGGACAAGTGTGGCAAAAACCATAAATACGAGCAATACATCCATTACAAGCACCTCTTTTTATAATTTTCAGATTAGTAAGCGTTTTCATATTTTCTATAAATTTAGTATACCAAATTATTCACAGAAATGACATAAAAAAAAGAAATAGTTTGAACTTTTTTTGAACAAACTATTTCGTATGTTGACATAACCGGTGAACGAGTGCTCAGCGGAGCACACTGCCTCCGGATATTTTCACTGATTCACCAACTATATTATAGGCGGCATTTGTCAATAAGAAGGCAATCGTATTTGCTACATCCTTCGAACGAGTGAGGGAACCGGATGGAATGCCGGCTTTAGCTATTTCCAGCTGTTCTTCGTAGCTTCGGCCTTCCCGCCTGCCTTTATTGGCGATAGCAGTCTCACCCATTTCGGTATCAACATAGCCTGGACAGACTGCGTTCACTCTAATGCCATAAGGGATTGCTTCGAGCGCCATGGAATGGGTAAATCCAATAAGCGCAAACTTGGAACCAGCATAAGCAGTGTTGCCGGTTGTTCCCCGGAGTCCGGATAAAGAAGAAACGTTTACGATCGCTCCCCGGCCAAGCGTTTTCATGCCTTCATATACGAGCTGGCTCAATAGTACAGCCGAGGTAAAATTAATATGCATGATGGATTCCATCTCTTCCTGCTTTAACTGCTCGACCGTGCTTCCTCCTATAATACCTGCTGAGTTCACAAGCAGGCTGATCGTTCCATTTTCCGCAGCCGCCTTTGCTGCTAAAGAAGCTCTTTCCTCACTGCTGCCGATGTCTGCAGGAATTACTGCTACAGAAGCGTCCGGATGGGTTTGTTTAATTTGCTGCTGCAATGCTTCCAGCTTTTCCTGCCGGCGTCCGGTAATTGTAACGGCTGCTCCCATTTTGGCAAGCGTAATAGCCGTGTCGTATCCAATGCCGCCGGTAGCACCGGTAATTAGGGCATGTTCTCCTTGTAAAGCATCTGCTGCATAAATAGTCATTGATTATCTCTCCCCTTCTCAGCTGTTTTTAATCAGTACCCTTCACGAAAAAAACAAAACAGCTCTGCATATTTCTTCCAGGATAAGGGTACATGTCAATTACTCAGAAAAAAAAGGCGGGATAATATGGCAGCACTTAAAGCACTGGTATTAAATGGGTCATTGAAAAAAAGCGGTGACGAAGAATCCAATACGGAAGCTTTAACAAACGAAGTGCTGAAACTGTTGGAAAAAGAAGGAGTTTCCACAGAGACGGTAAGGCTTGCTGATTATCACATTCCTTATGGTATTAGTGAGGATCTGGGAGAAGGAGACGACTGGCCGGCTGTTTTTGAAAAAGTAAAACAGGCAGATATCCTGATTATCGGCACACCTCTTTGGATAGGGGAGAAAAGCAGTATCACGACGCTTGCCATGGAAAGGCTGTATGGCGGAACCGGTGTGACAAATGAAAAAGGTCAGTCCGTTTATTACAATAAAGTAGGCGGCGTTGTTATTACCGGCAACGAAGACGGTGCCAAACATGCAGCTGCCTCGGTGCTGTACGGGCTTTCCCATATCGGCTTTACCGTGCCGCCCAACGTAGACTGCTACTGGGTGGGAGAAGCCGGGCCCGGTCCATCGTTTATTGAAGCCGACGGCATGAGTAATGAGTTTACGAAAGGCCACGTAACGATGCTTGCCTATAACCTGCTTCATATGGCGCGCATTTTACAAGAACATCCTATTCCTGCAGAAGGCAATGTATAAAAAAGAAACATGCGCGTAAATGCGCATGTTTCTTCAGGCTGTTGAAAAAGACAAAATATAGGTATTTTTATACAAAACCTTTACAGGGGTGCTTTCCGCAGGCCATGCCTCAGCTAAAGAGGGGAAAACGCCTCTTTATCTTCTCCTATGGCTGTTTTGCAGGAGTCACCCCTGTTTATTTTTCTTCTTTTTTTTAAAAGCTTAAAACAACAGGCTGCCAGAAATAAACGAAAGCCACAATGACAATAATCGAAATAATATTGAGCCAGAAACCGGCCTTAATCATGTCGTCAATGGTGATGAAATCCGAGCTGAACACGGCCGCGTTCGGCGGTGTGGAAATAGGCAGCATAAACGCACAAGAGGAGGAAAGCGCCACGATGGCCATGATTCCGTACGGCTCTACGCCGATACCAAGTGCAAGTCCGATGCTGACCGGAATCAACATGTTGGAAACCGCTGTGTTGGACATAATTTCCGTCATAAACAGCACCATCGCTGCCAGGACAACGAGAATGAGCAGATACGGAAGCACCTGCAGGCCGCCCAGGATATCGCCGAACCATTCGGTTAAGTTGGACTCGTCAAAGGCAGCCGCAAGCGATAAACCGCCGCCGAACAGGAGAAGAAGTCCCCATGGCAGCCGTTTCATATCTTCCCATACCATAATCCCGCCGCGCTTTCCTTTATAGCGGCTTGGGATAAGAAACAGGGAGACTGCCGCCATCATCGATATGGTTGTATCGGTCAGGTCAAGAAAGGGGATGAATCCTCCGAAAATCCAGAGAAAAGCGGTCATCGAAAAGATGATTAGAATCACTTTTTCCTGATAACTCATCGGCCCAAGCTCTTTCAGCTGATCCTGGGCGAAGTTCTCAGAAATACTGCCTGTATTCGGCACAGAGAATTTAATTTTTGTCATATAAAAGTACAACGTAATCATCATAATGACGGTAATCGGAAACCCGAAAATAAACCAGTCAAAAAAGGTAATCGTCTGGTCGAGCTGCTGGTTGGCGATTCCGACAAACACGGCGTTTGGAACGGAACCGATAAGCGTTGCCAGGCCGCCGATGGAAGCTGCATACGCGACGGTTAAAAGCAGGCCTTTCGCAAAGGACTTCAAGTCTTTTTCGTTAAAGAATTCTTTGTCTTTTGCTTCTGTAATTAATGCCAGCGCGATGGGAAGCATCATGAGTGCAGTGGCGGCATTGGAGATCCACATTGATAGAAACGCCGTGGCAATCCCGACACCCAGTACAATCCGGCTGCTGGTTGTTCCTAAAAGCAGAAGAATAAACATGGCAATGCGCTTATGTAAATCCCATTTTTCAATGGCAAGCGCAATGGTAAACCCGCCCATATACATAAACACAATCGGATCGGCGTAGGCCATGGTTGCGGTGCTTTCTTCTGCTCCTCCCGTAAGCGGTAACAAAAATATCGGCATTAAGGACGTTGCGGGAATAGGCATGGCTTCTGTAATCCACCATGTGGCTACCCAGGCGGTGACAGCAAGCACGGCACGCGGTGCATCTTCAAGACCGGTCAGGGCCGGAAAAAAATAAATGAGGGCAAAAAATAACGGGCCCAGAATGATCCCAATTCGATGGCGGTTCCAAGACATGCTCTTCACATCCTTTCAGATTATACTTATGATAGTACCCGACTCTTTTTTATTTGTCATTATCATTCAAAAGAAAGCGATAAAAAGATAGAAAGAAAAAATCGTGATATAATAAGACACACGACAAAAGGAGGATTGAGCATTGTGAAAACATACCTTGCTCTTGCAGAAAGCGTCCGAATGATAAACAAAGGGACGCACTCGATCCTTATTGATTACGACGACACATTGGAATTTATCGGAAAAGGAAGAAGCGCTTATGTTTTTAAAATAAAAGGAACAGAAGTAGTATTGAAAATGTTTTTTCCGGACTTTGCAGCGGTAGCTAAAGAAGAAGCCCTCATCTATCAGGCTCTTGGAGGACTGGAGTATTATCCAAATTTGTATGAGGCAGGGGAGAATTATCTGGTTATCGACTATGTGAAAGGAAGTACACTTTTTCAATGCCTGCAAAGAGGCATGCCGATAACGGAAAACTATTTGAAAGAAGTCGACCGGGCTCTGCAGTTCGCCAGAGACAGAGGTCTAAATCCGTCGGACATTCACCTGCGTAATATTCTTATCACCGATACAGGAGATATTAAAATTATTGACGTGGCCCGCTACCGCCAGCAGAAAGACTGCACACAGTGGGATGACTTAAAAAATGCTTTTTATGTATATTATACGAGAAAGTATTTTCCTAAGAAAATGCCGCTCGTTTTGTTAAATACCGTGGCTGCTTTATATAAACGAAAAATGCTTCCCCATTATGGAGGGCATTAATAAACACTGGATCTGCAAAGGCAGTCCAGTGTTTTTTTATTTTTACCAGCTTGATTTTTTTACCCCGGGAATCTGTCCCTTATGAGCCAGGTCCCGGAAGGCGATTCGGGACATATTGAACTTTCTCATGTATCCCCGTGGACGACCGGTCACCCCGCAGCGGCTGTTGGAACGGGTAGGGGAAGAGTCTCTTGGCAGCCGGCGGAGCGCTTCCAGGTCCCCTGTTTCTTTTAGTTTCCGACGGATATCAGCATATTTTATAATGAGTGCTTCCCGCTTTTGCTGTTTGACGACTTTTGATTTTTTAGCCATTTTTTTCTCTCCTTTATAAAACGTAATGATTACGATTTATAAAATATATCATGCCTTTTTCTCCTTTGCAAGGATGCGGCTTGATTTATTTTTTTATGAAAGCGTTATATACTGCAGGAGAAACAGAAAATTTAGAGGAGGGTCCAGCATGCCAGAAAAAAAGCAGGGCACAAATTATACGGCAGCATATCCAGGGAAGTGGGAGGATCTGAAGGACTATAAAATTGAAGGCAGAGTCAAAACGAGGGGCAAGCTGTTCTTAAATGAACTGCTCGGCCTCACAAGCATGGAAGCCTCCCTGAGTTCTTTTCCACCGCATACATCTATTCCGTTTCATCATAAGCACATAGAGAACGAAGAGCTTTATATTTTCGTGAAAGGAAGCGGGCAGTTTCAGGTGGATGATGAGATATTTGATATCGAAGAAGGAACGGTTGTCCGTGTAGCACCAGAGGGAGCCCGGACGCTTCGCAACCATTCCGATGAAGTGCTGTATTATATCTGTGTCCAGGCCAAAGACCATACATTGAATCAAAAAACAAATGACGACGGTGTTCTTGTAGAAAAGCCGGTCGAATGGGAGTAATGTTTTAATTTCTCCGGAAAAGGTAAAAAGAAAACAAAGGAGAGATACGACATGGATGTAAAAAAAGGAAACAATGAATTTTACGTAGAAGACCAGCAGGGAACCAAGGCTGCCGGGATTACTTATTTTGAACAAAAAGATGGCGAAATAGTGATTGAACACACGGAAGTAGCGGAAGATTTAAGAGGACAGAATATTGGCTACCAGCTTGTCCAGCACGTAGTGGAAAAGGCCCGGGCGGAAAATAAGAAAATTATTTCCCAATGCTCCTATGCAGAAAAGCAGCTGAAGGATAATGATGAATTTCACGATGTAATAGCATAAAATCAAGCTGTTGATTCGTAAATAAAACCCCGGAGACTAAAGTGTCTCCGGGGTTTCATTTTATTAAAAGGTCTTTTTATACCAGGCTTTGGCGGCTTCGACTTCTTCGAGAGTCAGCTGATGACCGGCCTGGCTCCAGTATTCTTCTACTGCAGCTCCCGAATCGGAAAGGGTTCGGCTGAGCTCTTTAGTTTCTTCCGGTGTGCAGATCGGGTCGTTTTCTCCGGCTCCTATAAAAACAGGCGTGCCGTTTAAATCAGGAAGCTCTATGCCGCGTCTTGGCACCATTGGATGATGAAGAGATGCGCCTTTAAGAGAATCTTTATAGTGATAAAGAAGGCTGGCCGCGATATTGGCGCCGTTGGAGTAGCCTACGGCAATCACATTGCTGCGGTCAAATTCATATTTCTCCGCGCTTTCATTAATAAAGTCGTTTAGTTCTCCGGTGCGGAATACTAAATCTTCTTCATCAAATACGCCTTCTGCCAGGCGGCGGAAAAAGCGGGGCATGCCATTTTCGGATACATTTCCGCGGACGCTCAGGATAGAAGCCTGGTCATCGATCAGTTTGGCCAGCTCAAGCAGGTCTTCTTCTGTGCCGCCTGTACCGTGAAGCAAAAGGAGTACCGGGGCGTTTTTTTTACTGGACTGCTTAAAAATATGTTTCATATAGTATTCCACCTTTGTATTGTAATTATTCTTTCGGGCAGCGCGTGTTACGTTTCCGGTGTATAATCGAGCGGCTTTATTTTTGCTTCAATTTCTGCACGTTTAGGCTCAAGATATGGTGGAAGCGCAAGCGTTTCACCAAGGTGGTCAATGTCCTCATCACCTTCAAATCCGGGGCCATCCGTAGCAATTTCAAATAATATACCATTTGGTTCCCTGAAGTATAAAGAACGGAAGTAAAAGCGTTCCACGAAACCGGAATTAGGAAGCCCGGCATCGGTCACATGCTGAATCCATTTTTCCAGCTCCTCTTTGTCTTCTACACGAAAAGCAACGTGGTGTACGCCGCCGCGTCCCTGTCTTTCAAAAGGAAGATCAGGTCGCGGTTCCAGATGAATTTCCGCTCCGCTTCCGCCTTCTCCCGTTTCAAATACTTCAATATCCGGCTGACCTTCCACTTCTGCAGCGTAGCTTCCTTTGCGGCGGAATCCCATCACGTCTGTAAGAATGCCAGCTGTCGGTGCCGGATTTTTCACCGTTAATCGAATCGGGCCGAGTCCTGTCACACCATGCTCCACCGGTACAGGGGCACGGTCCCATGGGACGCCCCCGGGTACACCTGTATTGTTCTCATCGGAAACAAGAAACAGGCGCTGGCCTTCAGGATCCTGAAACGCAAGCGTGCGGCGTCCGGCACGTTCGACGATGTCGTCATGGCCGACGCCCATTTTGTCAAAACGGGCTTTCCAGAAATCAAGCGCTTTGTCGTCTGCAACACGCAGGGACGTACCGGAAATACTGCTCGCTCCGGGCTGGTTTGGAGCGGCCATCGGAATTTCAAAAAAGGTAAGCTCTGTACCGGGATTTCCTTTTTCATCTCCGTAAAAAAGGTGGTAAACGGAAGTATCATCCTGGTTTACCGTTTTTTTAACAAGGCGGAGCCCCATTACTTTTGTGTAAAAATCGAGATTGTGTTTTGCGTTTGCTGTCAGGGCAGAGAGGTGATGAATACCTTTAATGTTCATTGGTTTTCCTCCTTATGGGAAACAGGGTTTTTTTGGATTTTTTTTAATAGATGCAACAGCTGCTGCTGTTCTTGTTCGGAAAGAACCTGAAACTGCATAGCCTGAAATTGTTCCTGGTCGGGCACGCTCCGCTTATAAAGGGCGTTTCCTGCCTGCGTAAGAGTAATGGTTTTTGTACGCCACTTCTGCTCACGCTGAATGTATCCCATATCCTCCATTTTCCGGAGCATATGCGTGATGTTTCCTTTGGTTACAAAAAGCTTTTCTGCCAGCTCCTGCTGCGAAAGGGGCTGGTGGGCTCCCACCTGGGCAAGAACATCAAACTGGGAGGTTGTCAGCCCATAACTTTTTAAATAAGTATTGGAGCGGTACACGCTTTCGTTGTAAAAGCGGGAAAGTCGAAACCAGAGGAGCAGGCCCAGCTGTTTCTGTTTTTTTGTTAATTTTTTCTGTATGCTCATTTATGGGCTCCCCCTTCTTTACCCTTATCAGTTTAATATTAAACTGATGAAAAAGCAAACATTTTGTTTTCTATTGTACGTTTGCTGCAAATCCCTGCAGGGAACGAGTGGATAGATGATAAAGGGAGGTATATTATTATGAAAAAATTCAGTTTGGCGGCATTTTCATCAGTAAGCGCTCTTCTATTGGCTGCCTGTGGCGGCACAGAGGAAGATACAGAAGCTCCGGGGGACGATCAGAACGAAGAAACCCAGGAAGAAACTGCCCAGGATGACAACGGAGGCAGCTGGCATGAAGATCTTGAGATCGGTGAATACGATCTTGACGCAGACTACGGGGACGGTCAGTATGAAGTCGATTATGACTACAATGGCGGCAGCCCCGAGGCTGAAATAGAAGATTCCCGGGACGGGGAAAGTACGACAATAGAAGGTGAAGAAGCATTAAATGAACTTGAAAATATTCTTCCTTCCATGAACGTTACCGCCGATTCCGCTGAAGGTGAACTGCTCGATGAATCAATGCAGGCCTTTGGGTTGGAAGAGGACTATGAAGACATCGATATAGATGTAGAATTTAAAAACGACGATGAGCTGGAAACAGAAGACGAACAGGACAATTAAGAAAAACAATCTGGCCATTCTAAAAAGAATGGCTTTTTTATTTGGCAGGCAGCCGCGGTCTGACGTACACTGAAAAGGCATAAAGGCGGTGGGTACATATGAAAGCATATATCTTTTTAATCATTACTGTTATTATTTTCACCGGCAATATACTGGTCGGTAAAGCATTGGAGGATATTCCGCCGTTTACCATCGCATTTCTCCGCGTGGGGATTGCACTGGCCGTCATTCTCCCCATTGGCTGGAAACAGGCGGTCCGTCACCGGGAAGTATTCCGGTCTGAGTGGAAGCCGCTTCTCGGCCTGGCTTTAACAGGAGTAGCTTTTTTTAATGCCTTTATTTATTTATCGTTAAAATATACAAGCGCATCCAATGTAGCGATTCTGGAGTCTTCTATTCCTGTTGTGACGATTGTGGCGAGTTTCTTTTTGTTTCGGGAACGGCTGAAGGGATACCAATGGGCGGGCGTTGTCCTTTCCCTGGGAGGAGCATTCTGGGTCATTACCAACGGGTCTGCTGAAGTGATCAGGAACCTGTCGTTTAACCAGGGGGATGTTATTATGCTGGCGGCAGTTGCTGCCTGGGTGAT
Source organism: Sinobaca sp. TMA16-18 (assembly GCF_059510535.1). Taxonomy (NCBI): domain Bacteria; kingdom Bacillati; phylum Bacillota; class Bacilli; order Caryophanales; family Sporolactobacillaceae; genus Sinobaca; species Sinobaca sp. TMA16-18. The sequence goes on from NZ_JCAKFM010000002.1 coordinate 349,480, forward strand.
TTATTCGTTTCTCGTGAAAACGCATATGCACAAGTTTCCGGCCTACGGAAGCCTGCTCGTCATGCTTGCGGCGGCTGCCCTGATTCTGCTGCCTTTTGCTGCAGTCGAAACCATTCTTTATGGACCGCCTCCTATTGCCGGGTATCAGGATATTGCAGGAATTGTTTATTTAGGCATCTTTCCGTCTGTGATTGCACTGCTGCTCTGGAATCGTTCGATTGCAGAGATTGGTGCTTCCCAGTCATCGGTGTTTTTAAATCTGCTGCCTGTGTTTACGATGGCAGGCGCCTACATTTTTCTGGGAGACACGATCACCTGGACGCAGATAGGCGGAGCCGTAGTTGTTATATCCGGTGTTATCCTTACCACCCGGAAGTCAATTGGTTTTCGGCGCAGAAAGCATTATGAATAAAAGTCTGTGACATTTTCTGCCGTCCTTCTTGAAGGGCGGCCTTTCTTTTTAGACAATGAGAACATATGTATTTCATTTAAAAAGAAGCCAATACGGAATGGAGGCATGTTATGACTAAGGAAAAAGTGTTATTGATCGGCAATGGCATGGCGGGACTCCGTTTTGTAGAAGAATTACTCGAGGCCGCCCCGGAGTGTTTTGATATAACGATTATTGGTGAAGAAACAAGCCTTTCCTATAACCGGATGAAGCTGTCTTCCTATCTTCAGGGGGAAGCAAGCGGACCGGAATTATACACGCATCCGCTAAAGTGGTATGAAGACTACGATATCCGGCTGCTTATGGGAACGAAAGCAGTCTATGTGGATCAAGAACAACGGCTCGTTTATACAGAGGACGAAACAGAAGTTCCTTTTGACAAAGTGGTGCTTGCTACCGGCTCCAAATCATATATTCCGCCTGTTCAGGGATCCGGTAAAGACAACGTATTTGTGTTCCGGACGCTGAAGGACTGCGAAGCAATTCTGGAGCAGACAGATACTCTTCACAAAGTGGCGGTCATCGGCGGTGGACTGCTCGGACTGGAAGCAGCCCGGGGCCTGTTAAATAGAGGGCTTGAGGTGACCGTGGTTCATAGAGGACCTTATCTAATGAACCGGCAGCTCGATAAGATGGCAGCGGGCCTGCTGCGGACAGAATTGGAAAAGCAGGGTATGGATTTTTTATTTGAAACCGAAACAAAAGCGATAAATGGTGGAATGCAGGCAGAAGAACTGCTGTTTGAAGACGGCACGTCTCTTGCGGTGGATGCTGTTGTAATGGCAGCGGGAATACAGCCTGAAGTGAAGCTCGCGCAGGCAAGCGGGATCCCGGTCAATAAAGGGATTATAGTCAACGATTTGATGGAAACGGAGGCAGAAGGCGTTTATGCGCTCGGGGAATGTGCTGAACATCGGGGTACTACATACGGTCTTGTCGCTCCTTTGTATGAGCAGGCCCAAGTGCTTGCCGCTTCTATTTCCGGAAAAAAAGAAAACGACTATCCCGGATCAGCAGTGTACACCAGATTGAAAATCCCAGGCGTGGAAGTGTTTTCTGCCGGAAGTCTGGAAGAGGAAACGGACAGCCATATCCTGCAGCTGTTCGATGAAAAAGAAAACCAGTACCGTAAAATTATTATGAAAGAAGATATGGTACAAGGGGCTGTGCTCTATGGAGATACGAGCATGTCCGCTCCCCTGCAGCAGTGGATTAAAACCCGAAAGCCGCTGTCAGAAAAAGAAAAACACCAGCTGTTATCGATTAATGATTCGACAGAGAGCAGGATCAAAACGCTCTCCTCCCATGCGGCTGTCTGCCACTGCAATAATGTATCCAAAGGTGCCATCATCAAAGAAGTACAGAGCCGCGGGTTATGCACGTTAGAAGAAGTAAAGGCCTGTACCGGCGCTTCCTCATCTTGCGGCGGGTGCCGCCCGGCAGTCGAAGAGCTGCTGGACTATATGCAGAGCGAGGCGTTTAACGAGCAGGTTGAAAAAATACCTTTCTGCGAATGTACGGCAATGGAGGAAGAAGAAGTCGTCAGCATCCTGCAGGAAGATACGCCTTCCTCGTTGATAGAAGCCTATCGCACGCTGGACTGGAAAACAGATGGAGGATGCCTGACCTGCAAAGAGGCGCTTCCTTATTATTTATATATGATATCCCCTGTCACTTTTCCGGAAGAATCGAATAAGACTTCTTCCTATAGCAATGTGACAGAACGCTCCGATGGAAATCTGGCCATCCGGATTCCCGGAAAAGCTGGAGGGTTGTCGCCGGCAGAATGGCAGCAGGCCTTGGAAACAGCAGAAGCCTTAGGCGCAGGTTCTTTAAAACCACTACCGGACGGATCCATTGAACTCTCACCGGTATCACCTGATTTAGTAAAAAAGGCCGCGGAGAAGCTCGGTTTAAAAAGGAATCTGCTTCCAGGTATACCCTTCCCGGCTGTCCAGACAAGAAGCCTGGAGAAAGTCGAATGCGGCTGTACGAAAGAGCCGGAGGGGGAAATGGCGGAATGGCTCGAAAGAAGATTGGAACTGCTGCCATTTCCCGCGAAGCCATTTATCCGGATGTCCTCCTGCAGCCAAAACTGTGCGAACATTCAGAATGGACATGCCGGCCTGTTATATCAAAATGGAAAATGGGAGCTGTACGTTACTGTGCAGAAGAAAAGTCATATTCTTTTTTCTGTTTCCGATCAGAAAATGGTACTTCAGCTGCTTGAGTCTGTTCTCTTGTATTATCGTATTTCCGCAGGGTACTCGGAGACTTTGTCCGACTGGATGGAAAGAGTAACGATGGTTCATATTCGGGAAGTTCTTTTTCAAGAGGATAATACAGCGGTGCTTCTGGAGCAGAAAGAAGAAGAGCAGCAGCGGATCAAAACGCTGCTGGCACAACAAGGAGGACACGTATGTCAGAGCTGATGCTTAAATACTTTCGGGAAAAGCAGCAGAAAGTGGAAACAGAAAAAGTATATAATGCGCAATGCCCTTTCTGCAGCATGCAGTGCAAAAAACAGGTCATTGAACAAACGATCGTAACCAGAAAAAAATACCGCACCGTAGGCGTGGACAACCCTACAACAGGGGGCCGTCTCTGCGTGAAAGGCCTGAACGCATACCAGCATGCGTTTCATGAAGACAGGCTGCGCTATCCGATGCAGAAAATAAACGGGGCTTTTCAGCGGATCAGCTGGGAAGAGGCGATGCAGCTGATTAAAGATAAAGTCCCAGCTTTGCAGAAAGAATATGGAAAACATGCGATAGGTGTTTACGGGGGCGGTTCCCTCACTAATGAAACTTCGTATGTTCTCGGCAAGTTTGCGCGCCTGGCAGTCGGCACAAAATATATTGATTATAACGGCCGGTTTTGTATGTCGGCAGCCGCGTCCGCCGGGAATAAAGCCTTAGGTATCGATCGGGGGCTGACAAACCAGCTTGATGAAATTCCGGAATCAAAATGCATTATTCTGGCAGGAACCAATATTGCCGACTGCCAGCCGACTATTATGCCGTACTTTGAAGAAGCAAAACGAAACGGTGCTTACATTATCGTTATCGATCCCCGTGAAACGGCGACCGCGCAGATGGCTGACCTGCATTTAAAAGTAAAGCCGGGATGTGATAATGCTGCGGCCAATGCCATGCTCAAATGTATATACGAAGAAGGCAAAGCAGATATGGATTTTGTTGAGAAGCGGACGGAAGGCGCCGAAGAGCTGTTTACCCATTTACAAAGCATGACGATGGAAGATTGTGCCGAAGAATCCGGCCTTCCCCGGCAGGAACTGGAAAAAGCAGCGAGAGCGTTTGCGAATGCAGAGTCCGGGATGATTTTTACCGCCCGAGGAATCGAACAGCAGATTGATGGCTACCTCGCTGTACGGAATTTCATCAATATGCTTCTGCTCACAGGGAAAATAGGCAAAAAAGGCAGTGGATACGGTGCTGTTACCGGGCAGGGCAACGGCCAAGGAGGAAGAGAGCATGGACAGAAAGCCGACCAGCTCCCGGGCTACCGGTCTATTGAAAACAAAGAGGACCGCCGGTATATAGCGGACATATGGGGCATAAAGGAGAAGGATCTACCCGGGAAAGGAGTATCCGCCTATGAAATGATGGAGCTGATTGGACAGGGAGAAATTAAAAGTCTATTTCTTATAGGGTCCAATCCGATCGTCTCCAACCCCCATGCAACGATGGTAAAAGAAGCCATTCAGTCACTGGATTTTTTCGTAGCAGTGGATATGTTTATCTCGGAAACAGCAGAATATGCTGACTTAATTCTGCCAGCCGCCTCATATATGGAAAATGCAGGCACACTGACGAACCTGGAAGGACGGGTTACCCTGCGGGAAGCAGATAAAAAAGCTCCCGGGGAAAGCAGAAACGACTGGGAGATTTTATCGATGATCGCCGGAGCTCTCGGACACGGCACCCAATTTCCGTATCAATCGGCAGAAGAAATTTTTGACGAACTGCGCCTGGCTTCAAAAGGGGGAACTGCGGATTATTTCGGAATCACGTACGAGCGGATCCGTAAAGAAGAAGGCGTATTCTGGCCGTGCCGGAGTGAGACAGACCCGGGCACAAAGCGTCTTTTTGAAGACGAATTTGCAAGAGATGGCGGACGGGCCGAACTGCTTGCAGTGCCTTTGAAAAACGAACATCCAAAAGAAGAAGTCAGCCAAAACTTTCCTTTATATTTAACAACAGGAAGAGTCATGGCCCATTATTTGACCGGAGTGCAGACACGAAAAAGCAGCAATTTGAATGCAAGACTGTTTGAATCATTCATTGAAATTCATCCGATGACAGCGGAGCGCTATGCTATTGCAGAGAACACGCTTGTTAACATCGAGTCCCCGCGTGGAAAAATCACCGTTAGAAGCAGACTCTCTGAGAGTATTAGAGAGGACACGGTGTTTGTGCCTTTTCACTGGGCGGAAAACCAGAACGTCAACATGCTCGTGGAAGGGCGTCTTGATCCGGTATGCCGGATGCCGGGCTTCAAACGGTCGGCGGTCCGGGTATCTTCGTATCAAGAGCAGCAGTAAAAAGCCGGACCCAGAGGAGGGTCCGGCTTTTTAGGTTGTTGAGAATTTGTTTTATTTAGTATACCTGATCTTTTTACTTCTTTATCAAAGACGGTTAAGTGCCTCTTTTGCAAGCATCGTAATCGTCATGTCATCCATCGGGGGGTTATGAAGTCCGGCCCGGACATCGCGGTAATAACGCTGCAGCGGGTTGGAAGCCGATAAGCTTCTTGCTCCTTCAATCCGCATCGCTAGATCAACAATAGCAACAGCTTCATTGACGACGCTTCGTTTAACTGTGCCAAGCTCGGGTTTCATGTTTTCCCGCTGCGCGGCGGAAGATTCATCCCATTGCCGGGCCACGCTGTGCAGGAAATGCCGGCTTTGGATAAGCTTCGCTTCCATTTGGCCGATCTTTTCCTGCACGGCAGGTATATCAGAGATCGTTCCCTCCATCGTATTGGGCGAATAGTTTTTGGCAAAAGCCGTAGCGTGGTCTGCTGCCGCCTGAGCAATACCTAAATAACAGGCAGGAATATGCAGCAGCCACCCGGCTGCTTTTTTGTTTCCTGGATTCAGGAAGGTTACCAGATGATCTTCCGGCACCCAAACCTGATCCAGCACTAGATCGTGGCTGCCTGTCCCGCGCATCGCAATGGAATCCCAGGTTTCGTCAATGGAAACTCCGGGAGTGCTGCGGGGCACCAGGAAGTTAGCCGTACGATCCTCTTCAGCCAGGCCGGCGCTCACGACAAAATAGTCCAGGACAGGAGCCAGCGTAGTAAACGTTTTCCGGCCGGTAAGGACCCATCCATCTCCGGAACGGGAAGCTTCCGTAAGCGGTTTCCCGCCCCGCGTCGGGCTTCCGGTAGCCGCTTCTGTTGCCGTATTGTTTAATAAAGCCTGGTCTGACGTGATGGCATCACACACCTTTTTGAAAATAGATTCAGGCCACGGGCGTGTTTCAGTCAGGTCTTTGATGATTCCTACGTGCCAGCCGATGGAAAGGGCGGTGGATCCATCCGCCTGTGCAATGATTTCCTGGGACTGGATGAACTCCAGCAGGGAAATTTCCATGCCGCCATATTCTATAGGGGCTGTTACGGAAGGGTATTGGATATGTTTTAAATCCTCAATGTTTTGATGGGGAAAAACAGCCTCTTCATTATGGCTCCACGCCCTTTCTGAAAAGGGAGCCGTCGTTTCTTTCAACAGTTGAAGCCTGCTGTCTTTAGTTGTTTTCTGCAGAACGCTCATTTTCTTCACTCCTTTTCCATACTCTTTATTTTAACGCAGCCTGCACCTTCCGCCCAGAAATGTGCTTTTTTAGATTTATCTACACGAAACATAAAAAAGCTTCTGTCTGTTCAGACAGAAGTTTCTCAGCTGGACCTTATTTATTTTTTGCATACCGCAATGCCTAAAGGGTAGTGGACATCTTCCCGACGGGGACGCTCAATGGCAACGCCAAGCTGATAGAAGAGCTGCGCCGTCTGCCACTGCCATTTGGAATCAGTAATCAGCCCAGCCCATTCCTGTTCTGTCAGCTGATGAAAGTGAAACGATTCATTCGAAGGCAGTCCTCTGCCCCGGCCGAAAGGAGTTGATATGATTAAAGTGCCTCCTGGTTTTAAAAGGTGATAAAGCCGCTCCAGACACAAATAGTCATCAGGTACGTGTTCAATCGTTTCAAAGGAAATAATCGTATCAAAAGTACCGATTCGATCGGACAGTGCCGGATCAAGAAGATCTCCCTGTTCAAAGGAAAGCAGTGGATGGTAATACTGCTTTTCAGCATATTCGACCGTTTTCGGATCTATATCTATTCCCAACGAGGAGTGGATATAGTTTTTTCGGGTTTTCGTGACCATGTGTGTGCCGTATCCTGTCCCGCAGGCAATATCAAGCACCTTTCCTGAAGCATAAGGACAGGCAAATGAATAGCGTGCCAAATGTTCCAGCAGCATACGGTTGGAAGCATTCATCTGCTTGGGGATAATACGTTCCCCGGTATCTTCTAACATACTCACTCACCGCTGTCTGTTTGTTTCTATTAAGCATAACGAATACAGTATCGTTTGAACAGTCTGGCGATTGTCAATAATAATACGGACTGCTTTCATGGAGATAGAAAACGTAATGAGTTTAGAACGTATTAATCATAAGATATAACGATAATCTCACCGGTACGCGCATCCACGTCTACATCGACTTCCCCCTGGGAAGATTCGATTTCAAGTTCATACAGCATTCTGCCATCATCGTCATCAAGCTCAATATCAGTAACCGAACCGCCGCCTACTTCTTCGAGTGCAATGGATTTGGCATCGTCCATGCTTATAGGAAGCTGGTTTGACGAAGATCCTGTCTCGCGGGAAGACTCCTGTTCTTCTTCAGGAAGAGGTGCATCCGGCGTTTCTTCTTCGGCAGCCGGTTCAGATTCTGTATCTCCGGCGTTGTCTTCGCTGGACGCGGATTCTTCAGAACCTGCATCTGTTATTTCAGAAAGCTGGACGACTTCCCCGGAATCGGCATTAAGCTTCAGTCGGTAATCTTTGTTATCTCCGTCAATTTCCAGCGTATATATCTGCTCTCCGCTCTCGTTGTTCAGTTCAATGACAGTTACTTCGCCGGGGTACCGGCTTGCAGCCAGTTCTTTTGCTTCCTCTGAATTAATGGAAGGGTCGTCGGCAGAGGCGGAAAACATCTGTATGCCGACGGCGACTGCCCCGATAGCAATAACGCAGAGGGTAATGATGATTAATTTTTTCATCTTTGCCCGCTCCTTTTCTTTTCTTATATACTATAGTATAGAGCACATAAATGAAGAGATCATGATAAAAAAATGAGAATTTGATGAGAGGACGTAAAGCAGATGATAGAAATAAAAAAAGCCGGCACGGAACAGGCCGGCATGATCAAAAAAATTATGCAGGACGCATTTGAAGAATATAATCGTTTTGATCCGCCTTCCGGGGCTATGAAAGAAACGGAGGAGTCTATTTCACTTTCTCTTGCGGGAGGAAAAGAGTGGGCGGCTGTGCTGTATAAAAATGACAGCCCATTAGGAATGGTCCGGGTAAAGGAAGAAGAAACCCGTTTATATTTTATGCGGCTCTCTGTTCTGCCTGAAGCGAGAGGACGAGGGTATGGAAAAGCGTTAATTGACTGGGTGGAGAAGGAAGCAGAAAAAGCAGGAAAGTCGGAAGTATACTGCAAGGTAAGATGCACTACAGAAGATAATATCAGGCGTTATGAAAAGCTTGGTTATGAGGTGTACCATAAGCTGACAGTAACAAAGCTCGGCACGCCGTTTGATATTGTTGCCATGTCTAAACCAATTGCTATGTAAAAAAGTCAAGCTGCCTTTCTCCCGATAAGTATGGAAGAAAGGCAGCCTGAAATGATATTTTATCTTTGTCTTATCAGAAAGATAGTTTAAACATGTTTAAACATGTTGCGGAAGGTAGTATACATAATGCAGCAAGTAGATGTGAAAGCAACAATCTTTACGAAAAACAGCTGTGGACGAAGGGTTCTTGCGTAAGAAATACCGGTCCAAAGACCAATAGAAAATAAACATAATTTTAATATGCCAAAATCTACAAGCGTATAGGAGCGGGTGGAGTCTTGCAGGCGCTTTATAAATCGCTGCATGGCGGTCCTCCTTCTAAAATATATTTTGTGAATGATTAAAGATAGTGATGTTTAACTCCAGCAAAGACTGAAAAACGAGCTTGTCCGCGGAATGTGCAATTCTGCTAAAATAAATAACCATTTCATTATTCTAAAAAAACTTATCGGATATGTTATGGAAAAGAAGCAAAGTGAGGTGCATTGTAAAAAATGCTTAATTTGCTTGGTGGGATGAAGGATGGGATCTCTAATAGAGTAATGTAGGCAACTAATTTCAAGGTAGAAGGAAAGACTCTCTATTAAAAAAGGTATGTCTAGACTATTCGTGAGGATAAAAGATAAGCCATCCATGCTGAATGGCAATACAAAAATCAATGTATTTAAATGAAATTTTGAAATAATATATCGCAGGGGTTATTAATTACCATTATACTCTCAAAAGAGGGATTGACAACCATACAAATAACAATTTTATAGAAAAGCAGCTTCTGTGAAAGGATTTTTTATTTACGGTCCGAAGAATTTTCATTAAGAGAAGAAAGAGTCCAAAAAAACAGGCTGCCTTTCTCCCGGTAAGTATGGAAGAAAGACAGCCTGTAAAACTGGATCAGTTTAGAAAGATTTTCTTTTCTATGGTCAGTTGATTAAGCGGAACGCTGTACTTCATTTTTAAGCAGGATAACACGCGGATGCGGAAATTCTTCCTCTTCGCCTGCAAATGGGTAACCGGAAAATTCTACACATACCGTACGGTCGTATTCAGCAATGACACGGCATTCTTTTCCTTGATAGTACAAGACTTCGCCTTTTTCAAATAGCGGCTCTTCTTTTTCTTTTTCCATGTCGTTCGCCTCCTTTGTCTATTGTAAATGTAACGAAAAAACGGCTTGGAAGCAAGCCGTTTTCTCTGGAAGATGTGCAATCGTTCAAAATAAACCGGGCTGTTATTTTAAAATGGGAATTTGCGGTAGCCGGACTGCACGCCGATGGTTTTCACTGTTGTAAACTTGTCGATTACCCATTCTCCGCCGAAACGGCCGAGACCGGAGTCTTTTTCGCCTCCGAATGCTACATGGGCTTCATCATTAACTGATTGATCGTTAATGTGGATCATGCCTGTTTCAATTTGTTTTGCTACCTGAATACCGCGGAAGCGGTCTTTAGTAAAGACAGATCCACTCAGGCCGTAAGGGGAGGCGTTGGCCATATCTATAGCTTCCTGTTCAGAGCTCACTTTCAAAATCGGTGCCACAGGGCCGAATATTTCATTTACAGCGATAGGCATATCGTTGGTTACGCCTGTCAGCACGATCGGCTCGAGCAGGTTGCCGTCCGCCTTGCCGTCAAGAGCGATGCGGGCTCCTTGTTTCACGCTCTCATCAAGGTCTTTTTGGATGCGTTCCATTTGATCTTTATTAATAAGCGGGCCAACTACCGTTTTTTTATCAGATGGGTCACCGGCCTGCAGGGATTTTGTTTTGGCCACAAACTTCTCAGCAAATTCATCGTGAATGCTGTCATGAACAATAATGCGGTTCAATGCCATGCATATCTGTCCCTGGTGCAGAAATTTGCCAAAGGCTACCGCTTCTACAGCCTGGTCGACGTCTGCATCTTCAAGAACAAGCATCACATTGTTTCCGCCGAGTTCAAGCGCCGTTTCTTTTAAGTGTTTCCCGGCAAGTTCTGCGATGTGGCTTCCTACCTCGGTTGAACCGGTGAAGGAAATGACTTTCGGTACCGGGTGCGTAACAAAGCTGTCCCCGATTTCCGATCCGCGGCCTACGAGCACATTGACCGTACCTTTAGGAAATCCCGCTTTTTCGAAAACGTGGGCGAGCATTAAGCCGGATGTAACGGGAGTATCGGAAGCCGGCTTTATCACTACCGTGTTGCCGGTAGCAAGCGCAGGGGCGATTGATCTCATAGACAGGTGGAACGGGAAGTTCCAAGGGCCGATAACGCCGACGACTCCTTTTGGCATACGGTATACATAATTTTCTTTTCCAGGATTATTGGAAGGAAGAATCTTTCCATCCATTCTTGTAGGGAATGACGCAGATTCCCGGACAATGCCGAGCGCTGCATGAAACTCAGCTTCTGCTTTGGCAGCGGTGCTTCCTGCTTCTTTTACAAGCCATTCTTTAATAAATTCTTTTTCATCCTGAAGCGTGTCTGCAAGCTGGTACAAATAAGCCTGACGCTGGGCGGGAACGAGAGCCGCCCATTCTTTCTGGGCATCAGCAGCTGCATGGTAGGCTGCATCGAGATCCTGTTCATTTGCAGAAGTAATCGTGCCAAGGGCTTCCTGCGTAAATGGATTTATATTTTCTATTGTTTTGGAACTGGAACCTTCTGTCCAGCTGCCATTAATATACTGCTTCGTAAATGATTGTGTCACTTTCTATTCCTCCTGTAAGTTATTAATTGTAACTAATAAGTAGTATACCCAACCTGCTGACTATGGTAAACCTAAAAGCATTGAAGGTCAAATATAGTCAAAACTATTCTGCTAAAATAATGAAATAGTATAGGCAAAAGACAGGTTCAGTGAGAAGATGGGTGCAGTTCACAACAGCGAAGGCAGGGATGGTGTATGGAAAAGGGCAGAGCTTACGCGATGACGATTGCCGGTGCCTCCCTCTGGGGAATGACCGGTTTATTTGTACAGAAATTATATACGTTTGGTTTTACGCCGCTTGAAGTAGTGACAGTGCGTATGGCATTATCTGCTTTTCTATTATTCGCAGTGCTTCTGGCCGTCCGTTCCTATCAGCTGCACATTTATTTCCGCGACATTCCTCATTTTATCGGCTTGGGCGTCGTCAGCATTGCTTTGTTCAACTGGTGCTACTTCACCGTAATGGACCAGGCGTCGCTTTCTATTGCCGTCGTTCTTCTATATACAAGCCCTGTGTTTGTGGCGCTCATGTCCCGTTTTATTTTTAAAGAACTGCTGACAAAAAATAAACTGATTGCTATCTGCTTTACGCTGGCAGGCTGTGCATTTGTAGCAGGCCTTCTGCCCGGAGGCTCCACTGCAGTCGAGCCGGGTATTCTGCTGCTGGGCCTTGCTTCTGGTTTTTTCTGCGGTATTTACAGCGTGATCGGAAAATTTGTCAGCCAGAAATACAGTTCGATTACGATTACGGCGTATTCCATGCTCTGCGGAAGTGTCGTGCTTCTTCCAATAAGCGGCCTGCACAGCAGGCTTCACCTTTTCCGGGATTGGGAAGTTTGGGGGTGGGCGCTCGGCAGTGTCCTCGTTTCAACCATTTTGGCTTATACATTATATACTGCCGGACTAAAGTATATCGAAGCTGGGAAAGCGGCGATTCTCTCTACGGTCGAACCTATTGTCGCCATTCTTGTAGGTGTTCTCGTTTTCCGGGACGTACTGACCGGCTGGCAGCTGCTTGGGATTGTGCTTGTCCTTTCCTCGGTGCTGCTTGCTATATTTTCAAAAAGAAAAAAATTTACAGAAACTTCAACAGCCAGTGCCGCGAAGTTTACGCCTGCCTCTTATAAAAAGTAAGTGATGGACGTTTAAGGTTTTACAAAAAGGGAACAGTTTATATTGTATACAACAATTGGAAGAAAAAAACCAAGGAGGCACCCATACAATGAATATTTTAGTAGCAGGCGCAAATGGCCATACAGGAAGACTATTAGTAGAAAAACTCGGAAAAACAAATGAACATGATGTATTCGCCATGATCAGAAAGCCGGAACAGGCAGATGAGCTTAAGAGTCTTGGAGCAAAAGACGCTGTTATTTCTGATTTGGAAGGCGATGTATCAGATGCACCGAAAGGCATGGACGTTGTAATTTTTGCAGCAGGGTCCGGTTCTAAAACCGGCCCGGAAAAAACAGTATCAGTAGATGAAGAAGGAAACAATAAACTTGTGGATGCTTCTAAAGCCCACGGCGTGAAGCATTATATTATTCTAAGCGCAATCGGCGTGGAAAATCCAGGCGGCAAGATTAAGCATTACGCCGAAGCAAAGAAAAATGCAGATGAGCATTTAAAAGCAAGCGGCCTGACGTACACGGTTGTAAGACCTGGTGGTTTGACGTTTGATAAAGGAACCGGCATGGTTGAAGCAAAAGAAAAGCTCGAAGATCCGGGCAGCCGCGATATTTCAAGAGAAGACGTAGCAGACGTAATGATCGCTTCTATTACAGAAGAAAACGCGAAAAATAAAACATTTGAGCTTCTCTCAGGGAACGATACGATTGAAGACGCACTAAAAGCACTGTAAAGTAACAGTAAAGCCGGCCTCCGTAAGGAGCCGGCTTTTTTTGGATAGTAAAATAAATACCTGCAGAGAAACAAAAAAAGCGAACCCGGATGGGTCCGCTTTTTTCTATATTAAAGGTCTAAATCCAAAGGAGGGTTGTTTTCGCTGTTCATCAAACGGATGTGATCGGGCTTAATCTCAAGTACTACATATTCAGGATCGTTCGGGCCGTCCAGCCATTTACCCATACGCTCATTCCAAAGCTTTTCTTTCAGGTTCTGGTCATCACGGATCGTAACCTGTCCGGAAATTTCCACAAATTCATCATTTAATCCTTCACCCTGATACCCGAGAAGGATGTGCACGTTAGGGTTTTCTGCTACCTCTTCAGCTTTATGCGTTTCTTTATTCGTTGGCGTATAAAGCGTCAGGTTCTCATTAAAAAACGTCATATAGCGCGAGTGGGGCCTGCTGCCTTTAACGGTAGCAAGTGTGCCTACTTTGTTTGCATCGATTACTTCTACAATTTTTTCTTTAAGCTGCTGCTGATTCATAATATATACGCTCCTTTTTTCTATTGTTTCACACTGAAGTCTATTCCTGATTCTTACTTTGTTTAAACAAATAATTTGCACAAGTCTTTTATGGAAAAGAGATTAAATAATTAATAAATTGGGAATTTTCTGTTTTCGAAATGGGAATTCAGGGAAAGAGAAAAGAGTCCAGGAATATAAAATTTCAGGATCGAAGGAGGAGTAATATGTTTAAAAGAGTAGATAGGCTCCAAATTGAACTCCCACGCCCGACTAACCCAGACCCGGAAGCAGCGACGACCGTACAGGAACTCATGGGTGGACGTTTCGGTGAAATGTCGACACTCAATAACTATATGTACCAATCTTTTAATTTTCGCAGCAAGAAGAAGCTGAGACCTTTTTATGAACTCGTAGCAAGTATTACAGCCGAGGAATTTGGCCACGTGGAACTTGTCGCAAATACTATAAACCTGTGTATCGACGGATCTGTCGGCAACGGCAGCACAAATCCGGATGATACACCGCTCGAGCCTGTACTGCCGCTCGGCAATAAAGCCAACTTCATCATGGGCGGCCAAAACGCCCTGCCGATGGATTCAGGCGGTAAGCCCTGGTCCGGTGATAATGTATTTTCGAGCGGCACGCTTGTCACAGACCTTCTCCATAACTTCTATCTGGAATGCGGCGCCCGTACTCACAAGATGCGCGTGTATGAAATGACAGATAATGAAACGGCCAGAGAGCTGTGCGGTTACCTATTGGTAAGAGGAGGCGTACACGTTGTAGCGTATGCCAAGGCGCTTGAGAAAGCGACAGGCGTCGATATGACGAAAATGCTCCCTGTACCAAATCTTGATAACTCCAAATTCGACCACGCCAAGAAATTTGAAGACCAGGGTCTTCATAGAAAGCTTTACCGCTTCAGTGACGATGATTATAAGCTTCTTGATCGTATCTGGGAAGGGCCTACTCCAGTCGGGCCTCCGGGTGAACTGGAAGTAGTTGACGGTATTCCGGAAGGCGCGGAAATACCGGATCTGGAAAATATCCCGGAGGAATTTGCCCCGGGATTTGACGAACAGAGCTTCAGAGAATTATCCGAGCGCTTAAAGTATGACGCTGGATTGTAAGAAACAGCTGCACACAGGCTTCCCTATACGGGAGGCCTTTTTTGTTTTTAAAAAAATGTATGATTTCCAATTTAAGGAGAAAAATAGTACTATAGATGCAGGTGAAAGGAAGGGGATTTAACATGAAAAAACCTTGGATATGGATGATCCTGGGAGGATTAGGGTTGGCCGCAGGAGTCTATTTTTTGTTTTTTAATACATACCAGCCAGCGGTGCTGGAAGAAGATGGGGTGGAGTATAACTCCCGTATCGAAGGAGAACATTTTGAAGTGTGGGACGGGGAATCGTGGCAGGAAAAGAACATTCACGGCGTTAATCTAGGAATGGGGAAACCCGGTGCTTTCCCGGGAGAGGCGGCGATATCCAAACAGGAATACAAAGACTGGCTGGAAGACATAGCAGAAATGAACGCCAACACGATTAGAGTCTATACGATTCACCCGCCGGCATTTTACGAGGCGTTAAAAGAACATAATGAACGAACAGAAAATCCAATCTACATATTTCACGGGGCCTGGGTAAATGAAGAGCCCCTTGAAGAAACCCTTGATGCGTTTGACGAAGACAACACGGAGGATTTTCAGCAGGAAATAAGAGATATCGTGGATGTTGTGCACGGCAGTGCTTCTATCGAAGAAGAACCGGGGCATGCTCATGGAGAATATTCAGCTGATATTTCTCCTTATATTATAGGATGGATTATCGGTATCGAGTGGTATCCATTTATGGTGGATGAGACGAATAAAAAACACGAAGATATCGGTGAATACGAAGGTGAGCTCATTTATACAAAAAATGCAGAGCCGTTTGAACATTGGCTTGCAGAACAGATGGACACAATGGCGGTGTATGAAAAAGAGGAATACAACTGGACGAGGCCGATCAGTTTTACGAACTGGGTAAGCACCGATCACCTGGACCAACCGGCGGAGCCGATGGAACAGGAAAACTTGGCTTCTGTGAATCCAAACCATATCAAGTTACAAGGATCTGCCGAGCTGGCCGGGCAGTTTGCTTCTTATCATGTGTATCCTTATTATCCTGAATTTTTAAATCTGGAAGAAGATTATACTGAATTTATAGATCACCGCGGCGAAGCGAATAACTACGCCGGTTATTTAAAAGATTTACATGAAGCAAATGATCTTCCGGTACTGATTGCGGAATTCGGCATTCCTGCTTCCAGAGGAAAAACGCATGAAAACCCATTCGGCTTTAATCAGGGATTTATATCTGAGCAGCAGCAGGGGGAAATGCTTTCGAGCCTGTATGAAGATATTGAAGAAGAAGGCATGCTGGGAGGACTGGTTTTCACCTGGCAGGATGAATGGTTTAAACGGACGTGGAACACGATGGAATATGATAATCCTGACAGGCGTCCTTACTGGTCCAATGCCCAGACGAATGAGCAGCAGTTTGGACTGATGAGTTTTGACCGGGACAAAATAAAAGTGGACGGCTCCTTTGATGACTGGGGAGACAGCGATCCATTATATGAGACAGAAACGGAAGCTCTCTGGATGGATCACGACGAGAAGTTTGTCTATTTCCGTATAGACCGGCAGGGAGATGAAACTCCCGTCATTGCACTGGATGTGAACCCAAACCAGGGCAATCAGGAGGCAGAACAAATAGAAGACGTAAGCTTTGAAGAAGGCATTGATTTTTTAATTGAACTGCCTGACAAAGAAAATGCCCGCATTACGGTGGATGCTTATTATGACGTCTTTCATTTAGACTACCGGGAGGATATCGATGAAGAGGAAGCGGATGCCGGGAGCGGGGTCTTTCATCCAATGAGGCTCGCGTTAAACCGGGAGCTGGAAAGGCCGGACACAGGAGAAGTTCTTCCATTCAGCTATTATGAAACGGGAAAGCTCCGTCATGGAAACGCCAATCCGGAAAGTGAGTCATATGATTCTCTGGCAGATTATATGATTGATGAAGAAACAGGATCAATTGAAATGCGGATTCCCTGGCAGCTTTTAAACATCACAGCTCCGGGAATGAAAGAAATCATGGGCGATATTCAGCAGAAGGAAGGCTTAACTGCACGGGAGACAACGGAGGGTATCAAAGCGGCCCTCCTGCTGGGGGAAAAGCAGAATGATACGTATGCCATCAGCAGAACGCTTCCGGCTCTGGACAACGATACATTGCCCGCCGGCAGCATGGAGCAGTACACCTGGGAAGAGTGGGATCTGCCTGAATATGAGCCGCGAAAGAAAGAATCTTATTACATTCTGCAGGAAACGTTTGCGGAAGCGGAAAAATAACCAGCTGCGCATTAGCTTCACTGGACGAATTCAAAAAATAACATGAAAAAGCATAAAAAATAACAAATAAGGGTATAAGAAGTATCTACAAGAATTTTAGCGATAATCATAACAAGAAAAGAGACATTATTAGATTACAATTAGTACAAAGTATTGGAATTTTTTACATGAAATAAGTTAAAATACGGAGTAGGTTATTTTTTAACCGATAATGCATTCAAGAAATGGGAGGATTTTTTATTATGGCTGATCACAAAAAACTAACGACGAATCAAGGAGTCCCGATTGGCGACAATCAGAACTCCCGCACGGCTGGAAGCCGTGGCCCTACACTACTCGAAGACTACCAGCTGGTAGAAAAACTAGCCCATTTTGACAGAGAAAGAATTCCTGAACGCGTCGTACACGCCAGAGGAGCAGGCGCACACGGTGTGTTTAAAGTGAAAAACAGCATGAAGCGCTATACAAAAGCAGATTTTCTTCAGGAAGGTAAAGAAACGCCGGTGTTTACTCGTTTTTCTACGGTTATTCATGGCGGCCATTCTCCGGAAACGCTCCGTGACCCACGTGGATTTTCAGTGAAGTTCTATACCGAAGAGGGAAACTATGACTTCGTAGGAAACAACCTTCCGATATTCTTTGTTCGTGATGCGATTAAGTTTCCGGACATGATCCATGCGTTAAAGCCGGACCCGAAAACAAACAAACAAGATCCGGATCGTTACTGGGATTTTATGTCCTTAACCCCTGAATCGACAAATATGATGCTTCATTTATTCACAGATGAAGGAATCCCGGCAAGTTTCCGCAACATCCGTGGATCGAGCGTTCACGCATTTAAATGGATTAATGAATACGGCAATACCGTCTATGTGAAAAAGCGCTGGGTGCCGAAAGAAGGCATTAAAAACCTTTCAGCTGATCAGGCTACAGAAGTTCAGTCTACGGAATTCCAGCATGCAACTGATGACTTGTACAATGCTATTGAAGAAGGCAATTTCCCGGAATGGGATCTGTATGTACAAATTCTTGATCCCGCGGACATGGACAATTTTGATTTTGATCCGCTTGACGCGACAAAAGACTGGCTTGAAGAAGATCTTCCGTATATTCATGTAGGAACGATGACGTTAAATCAAAATGTAGATAACTACTTTGCAGAAACAGAGCAGGTCAGCTTCAACCCGGGCGTTCTAGTACCGGGAATTCAGGCTTCCGAAGACAAAATGCTGCAGGGCCGTATTTTTTCTTACTCTGATACGCAGCGTTATCGTGTAGGAGCAAACTACCTTGATCTTCCAATCAACTGTCCATTTGCCCAGAAAAACAACAACACTCGTGATGGTGCGATGCCGTTTGCTCAGCAGACGAGCCGTATCAATTACGAGCCGAACCGTTATGAAGAAGAACCGGCAGAAGATCCAGCCTATATTGATGCCGAACAGCCGCTTCCAGGTGACAGTGCCGGCCGTAAGAAAATCGAGAAAGCGGACGACTTTGGACAGGCGGGCCGTATTTACAGAAACTACGATCAGGCAACCAAAGATGCTTTATTAAGAAACTTAACCGATGATCTTGGTACTGTAGCGGAGGAAACCGTTCTTCGTATGGTATGCAACTTCTACCGTGCTGATACAGATCTCGGACAGAAGCTAGCGGATAATTTGAATGTAGATATTTCTCCATATGTAGGCCACTTGAATAAGTAAGTCTGCAAAAGCACCGCGCCTGCGGTGCTTTTTTTATTTGTGCAGACAAAGTTTTTCCTATAATCTCTGCAGTTTTTTACAGGAATACGTTGCTGTTTAGAGTACCTGCCAGAAATAAAAGATCCAGGCAAGTATTAATCCAGCTCCAGTAAACAGCGTATAGTGAATTCTGCCTGGCAGGCGCCAATAGGATTTCCCCCAGGCTAAAATGGCGAATACAGCAGTCGCAAGGGCAAATAAGACGATCGCATAGGAAACGGCGGTTTCCAGCAGCTGCGCCCACTGGGGAGGAGGCGAATAAGCGGATACTGGCAGCCCATAAACCGGATCAAGTGCACTTTCCATAAGAAACTGGATAAGGAAAATGACAGTGAATGCGCCGAGCACTATCGCTGTTCTTTTGGCCCATACGGCACCCGGATGTTTAGCAGGCACCGCTTTCCTGCGTAGTTTGAACATCGCCGCCTTGATAGTCCAGTATGCGAAGCTGCCGATAATGAAAATAACTGAGGTACTTAAAGCGGCAACGGTGACAGCGAACGTTTCATACCATGCGGCTTTTGAGTAGCTCACCGGTCCGTTCGACAGCAGCATTGTTTTTTCAAAAGGATCGGTGGAGAAAATGATCGTCCGGAAATCCTCACCGTAGCTCTGCGTATTGTTTTCTTTTAAAATGTGATACTCCCCGGTCTCAACTTCTGTGAACTGGTTCGTTTCACCACTGTGAGACACAGATAAAAATCCGTCTTCATTAATATCTACACGGACGACCCCGGCGAAAATACTTAACAGCTTATCGGCTGTCGTAAAAGCGCGGCGGTTCTGATGGTATTCCCCGGTATACTCTTCTGCTCTTTCTGCCATACCTGCAGGAGTTTCGGCATCAGCAGCTGTTTCTTCGCCGGGGAAATACCGGTCCATAAACTGATGGGGAATGTCTATGTTAGCGAGATAAGAGCCGCCGCTGTGGGAAATGAAAAATCCTACGTCTTCCTCCGGCACGAGATACATCCCTGTGTTGAAAAGCATGGTTCCTCCCGGATGATGAACCACGTCCCGCCCGTTGATTGCTGTTTTAATAAATCCGTGGGCGGTGTTTTCCAGATGAGGATGGACCGTAAACGGCTCCGAAAACATTTCATCGACCGTTTCCTCAGCTAAAATCCTTTCCTCATCAAGCTCTCCGTTCTGCAGATAAGCGAGCATAAACCGGGCCATGTCCGAGGCGCTGCTGCTCATGCTGCCGGCAGGCTCCGGCATAGATTCAAACTCTCCTTCCTGAAACTCTCCATCCACGTACCGGTAAGCTCCGGACATATTCTCCGCGATATCCGCCGGCAGCGGCTGGCGGAAGGAACTGTTCTCCATACCGAGCGGGGCATAAATGTTTTCTTCCACATACTCGGCAAAAGGCATACCGGAAACGACTTCCACAATATAACCGGCGAGGGCGGCACCGTAATTCGAGTAGGCCGGCACTTCACCGGGAGGGAAGACTCTGGCCGGTCTTTCTTCCCGGATATAACGGTTCAGGGGAAGCAAATCGTCTTCTGAAAGGGCAAATAAGCCGGTCAGATGATCTTCAAAACCTGGTGTATGGGACATAAGATGTCTTAACGTAATCGGCTCGAGCTCTGTTTGATTCTGCCCATACTCCTGGTGGGGCGGGATCTCAAAGTCCAAGTACTCATTTATATCTGTATCGAGGTCCAACGCTCCCTCTTCGACAAGCTGCATGACGGCAGTCCACGTAAACAGCTTGGAGGTGGAGCCGATCCGAAATAACGTCGTCTCCGGATTGACAGCCGTTTCCTGTTCTATGTCCGCCTGCCCATATCCCTTTGCTAAAACAACCTCACCGTCTGCCACTACAGAAAGAGTGAGGTTCGCTATGTCCCACTCCTCCATCTGTTCTGCCACTATGTCATCCAAAAACGGCTCCAGGTCAGCTCTATCGAGAGTATGCGACGAAGCTTCAATTGGCTGAAGGTTGATCCCAGACAGAAAAACAAAGCATACAAGTAAGCAGATCCATAGCTTCCTCAATATGATCACTCCTTTGTTTTGCTTGACTGCAGTGTCTTTGTACCAATCGTTACAAGCGGTAAATGCGCATAAGGGGCAGGGATTAATAGAGAGGATTTGTACTTTTCTTCAACTCAATTTTGGTCTCTTTTTTACATTATATTTCCAATGTTTTTAGATGGAAACCATTATTTTTTCGGAATGTAAATTTTTGAAGGTTTATCTGATTTCTTTAGAACCTGGCGCAGAGGAAAGAGTTTTAAATGATAAGCACTGCACAAGACTGCCGGGTGTGGAAACGTGAAAAGCACCGAGCCTGCGGTGCTTTTTTATTTGTGCAGGCAAGAAAGGGATTGTGTTTTTTGGCGGAACTATGTGAAGATAATAGAGACAACTAGTTATGAAAAGGGGGAAAGGCGGTCCGGCAGGTACACGCTGACACGGGATGCCGCTGTTTATCATGAAACAAGTTATATCGATGTTTAATGCATGGGACTGGCTTTTTTTTGGCGTTGCTGCATATATTCTAATTACGATGGATTATGGCAACCTTACATCTTTTAATATTATGATGCTCACCTTGATTGCTATTTCACTGACGCTTACGATATCCACCAAGTGGGCGCTCTGGAAAAATGAACGAAAAGAAGGGGCATCTAAATAAACTGCCTTTTTTAAAACGGCAAAATGGATGAAAAAATGTAATAGAGCACGATCAAAGGAGAAGAATAGATATGGGATTTAAGATGGAAATGAACTGGGAAATTATCACACATAAACAGGCCGAACGTTTGGATGAACGGAAATTTGAGTTGATCAAAGACGGCTATCAAATGTATCCTATGGATACAGCGCTGCCGATTCATACGTATGAGGACAAGGAAGCTTTCGGCAAGGCGGTCATTGTAAAAGTAGAATGGGGAAGCGGCAGAACGACCATGTATTACGAACTGGTGTCGCTGACTTCTGTGAATTAATGAAAGAGGAGGGCGATCATGGGACTATTTGATTCTTTAATGGGAAATGCATCAGAAACCGATGTATTGAAAGTAGAGCGTGAGCTTAGCGACTGGCTGATCAAAGGAGAGCAGGTCGAATACGCCTTCAAGCTCTACCGTGATATGATTATTTTCACGAACCGCCGGCTGATTCTGCTCGACAAGCAGGGCGTGACCGGCAAGAAAACGGAATACCATACCGTACCGTATAAAAGCATTTCCCACTACAGTGTGGAGACAGCTGGTACGTTTGAATTCGACAGTGATTTGAAAGTATGGATAAAAGGACGCGCGGAACCAGTTGAAAAAAGCTTTAGAAAAGACGACAATATATTTAAAGTACAGCTCGTGCTGAGCTATTATGTATTATAAAAAAACAGTAGAAGTGTATGTATATTCCAAAAAATGATATCGGCGGGCGCGTTCGACAGGCCATGCCTCAGCTAAAGAGGAAAAGGCCGGCCTCTTTAGCTTCACCTATGGCTGGTCTGTTCGAGTCGCCGCCTGATTATTTCTAAGCTGCCTTTCTTTAAAAAGGAATATCCCTATGTACATATACTGAATGATACGTTTTTCGATAATATAAACAAAAAACTGCCCATTCAGGCAGTTTTTTTGTTTATACAAATATCATCTGGTCCGTCAGGCCTTTCATGCTGCTCGTCTGTTCCGAATCTGAGACAACCGTTGGCTGAAAGTCAATGAGAATAGCCGATCGTTCTCCGGGGACATCTTTTTCTCCTTTTTCCACGGTACCTACATAATGCGTAACGAGTGGGTCATAGACGCCGTAGGACTCAAGAGGGTTTTCCAGATAAAAGGAAGCGGTTAATTCGTCAGGGCGAAGATCAACAGGCATTCTGCCGCGGTGGGCCGGCACGGAAATAGCGTTCATGGCGCCTTTCACATTATGGCGGCGGATTAAATGGGCAAAGGTAAACGGCTCGCCGTCCTGATGCAGATTGTTGGGGGAGGATACGGCGATTTCGCCGGGTTCATTGACACAGAGCTTCACGAAATGAATGCCGGCGTGAACCGGCATCAGCGCATCTTCTTTCATCCAGAACGTCTGCTGGAAATCAAAACGGATGATATCCTCGAGCAGTTTATTCTGCATCATGTTGTCAGGAAGCGCGGGAAAGCGCCTGTATTCATCAGTATACTCCGGGTTAAAGCTGCCCTGAAAGTATTCGTAGTAGGCTTTGTCTTCTATGACCGTTTTTGGAAGCCACTCTATCCGGTGCGATCCCGGCATAATGACGGCGCGGGCATACCGGCGGAAACGGTTTAACTGCGGAGCGTATTCATCCTGTGGCAGTCCGTCAAAAACGGAAGTGATAGCTTCCAGGTCCTGTGTATAATTTTTTTTTGCTTTTAATTCATCTAATGTATAGTATTCAAAGCCATTTTCTTTTAAGCGGCTCATAATATTCCATCCTCCATACCTTGGTTTAACGATATAATCACGGTTTTTAGTCTATCACGTTTCGCCTTTTTCGATAAGCTGGAAGCTTCATTTTCAGAAAGAAACCATAAAAACGCCTCAGCCTGGAGCAGTGCATGCAGATTGGTGTACTTCTAAAAAACAGAAGCGTACAATACAACCTGTGCATAAGCAGGATTGGTTATTTTTGACCTGCGTGGATTTTTAAATAGAAAGGATCGTGGCACTTCATATGAGCAGTCAACTGACAGAATCAAAATCAATAAACGCTCTATTCCAGCCCTGGAGCATAAAAGATCTTCACATGAAAAACCGGACCGTAATGGCTCCGATGACGAGAAACTTTTCCCCGGGAGGCGTTCCTGATGAAAATGTTGTATCCTATTACCGCCGCCGTGCGGAGAGCGAGGTAGGACTGATCGTAACAGAGGGAACCGGAATCAGCCACCCAGCCAGCCTGGATAATGAAAATATTCCCCGTTTTTACGGAGAAGATGCACTGAACGGATGGAAAAAGGTTGTAGAAGCCGTACATGAAGCAGGCGGCAGAATTGTGCCGCAGCTATGGCATGTAGGAATGACGAGACCGCTGGATGACAGCAGTAAATCTGTACCTCCGGTAGGACCTTCCGGCTTAAACCTTCACGGAGAAAAGGTCGTGGACCCGCTTTCTGAAGATGAAATGGAACTAATTATTCAGGCTTATGCAGAAGCAGCTAAGGCGGCTAAAGATATCGGATTTGATGGTATTGAAATCCACGGAGCCCATGGTTACCTGATTGACCAGTTTTTCTGGGACGTAACGAATAAAAGAACGGATGAGTACGGAGGCAATACTGTAGAACGCACCCGTTTTGCTGCAGACGTAATCAAAGCCTGCCGTAAAGCAGTAGGAGAAGACTTTCCTATTATCTTTCGTTTTTCCCAGTGGAAAATGACGGATTTTGAAGCGAAGCTGGCACAGACGCCGGACGAGCTTCGTGAATTTCTGGCGCCGCTCACCGAAGCAGGCGTGGATGTGTACCATTGCTCCACAAGAAGATTCTGGGAGCCGGAATTTGAAGGTTCTTCTTTAAATCTTGCCGGCTGGACGAAAGAATTGACAGGCCTTCCGGTTATTACAGTCGGATCCATTGGCTTGAATGATGCCTTTACAGAAAGAACACAGGCGGAAATGACAAGTATTGATCAGCTTGTGGAACGGCTTGAAGAAAACGAGTTTGATCTTGTAGCTATTGGACGGCCGCTTTTATCAGATCCGGCCTGGGTCCAAAAAGTGAAAGAAAACAACGCAGATGCGATTGTTCCGTTTTCCAAAAACGCGCTTAAAGAACTGTATTAATAAAATAAACAAAAAGCCCGCTGTATCCGTAATGGAGACAGCGGGCTTTCCTTATGAAAAGTGGATATCTTTACAAACCTGCTTTGCAGTCCGTGTCTGTGCGTCGTATAATGTAAAGAACATTTGTTCCGCATCCAGCAAGGATATTTTAACATAAAGGGGTAGACATACTCATGCCAGTAATATTAGCAGAAAAACCGAGTCAGGCCAAAGCCTATGCTGAAGCATTTCCGAAAGGCGGCAAAGGGGAAGGGTATATAAATATAGGGGCATGTGAGCAGTTTCCTGAAGGAGCTGTGCTTACATGGGGCGTAGGCCACCTCGTCGAACTCAAATCCCCGGCGGAGTATGAGCAGGCCTGGAAACGCTGGAGTCTCGTACAGCTTCCGATGATTCCAGAACGGTTTGAATGGAAGACTGCTGCCAAAACGAGAAAACAGTTTCACATTGTGCGTAAGTTTCTGCAGGCGGCGGATGAAATTATTATTGCCACCGACTGCGACCGCGAAGGAGAAAATATCGCCCGCAGCATTATTGAAAAAGCAGGCGCTTCCCATAAGCCGTCCAAACGCCTGTGGATTAACAGCCTGGAAAAGAATGAAGTCATTAAAGGATTCCAGCAGCTCCGTGCCGGGGATGCGTATATGGCTCTTTATCAGGAAGCTCAGGCGCGGCAGGTATCGGATTGGATGGTTGGGATGAACGCAAGCCGCCTTTATACGCTGCTGCTTCAAAGGAAGGGCATTAAATCCGTATTCAGTGTCGGCCGTGTCCAAACGCCAACGCTGAAATTGATTTATGACAGGCATATGGAAATCCAACGGTTTAAGCCGGAGCCTTATTTTGACGTAGAAGGAACGTTTAAAGCACCAACCGGAACGTATAAAGGCAAAGCGAAAATCCGTCACAAAAAGGCAGCAGATGCAGAAGCTCTGCTTAAAAAGCACGATATTGGAAAAAAGGAGATGGGCGAAGTCTCAGAAGTGAAGGTAAGCCGTAAAAAAATCAAGCCGCCGCTGCTTCATTCCTTATCAAGCCTGCAGACGACGATGAATAAAAAATATAAGCTCAGCCCATCCCGTACGCTTGAAATTGCCCAGTCTCTCTACGATCAGCCGTTAAAGCTGATCACTTACCCGCGGACGGATTCCCATCATATTACGAACAATGAGTTCGCCTACATTAAAAGCAATTTATCCAAATACCAGGCGACAGCCGGAAAAGTATTTGAACCGGCGACCGACTATCCGGGCCGGCGGTTTGTAGACGGCAGTAAAGTAAAAGAGCACTATGCGATTATCCCAACTAAAAAAATACCGACTGAAGCGGCTCTTCAAAAGCTGACGGCAGACCAGCGGAAAGTCTATATGGAAATTGTCCAGAGCGCGATTGCTATGTTTCATCATGACTATGAATATGATGAAACGACCGTGACGACGAATGTAAAAGACCTGCTGTTTTTCAGCAAAGGCAAGGTAGAGCGGGTCAAAGGGTGGAAGGAATGCTTTTCGGCAAAAACGGCTTCTGCTAAAAAAGATCCAAACGCTCCACCCGTTCTTCCTCCTTTGGAAAAAGGTATGGGAGTGGATGCAGCCATCTCCATTGAAGAAGGAACGACTAAGCCGCCTTCGCCCTACACAGAAGGCCAGCTGATCAATATGATGAAGACGTGCGGAAAATGGATTGAAGAAGATGAAGAAGCAAAAACGGCGCTCCAGGAAGTAGAAGGACTCGGCACAGAAGCGACCCGCAGCGGTATTATTAAAACATTGATCCGCCAGGAATATATCAGCGTGCAGAAAAATATCGTGCACGTAACCCGTAAAGGTGAACTGTTGTGTGAAGCCGTAGAAGGAACACTTCTTTCCAAGCCGGAGATGACCGCTAAATGGGAATTGTTTTTGAGAAAAATCGGAGAAGGCGAGGCGCAGAAAGAGGCGTTTATCGAACAAACGTCGGCATTTACAAGAGACCTGGTGGAAAAAGTACCGCAGGCAGTAGATGCTCTTACCGTGTCGGAAGCTGACAAAGAAGAGGGCAAAGGAAAAAAAGCAGCCAAGTCCGAACCTATTGTGCTCTGTCCCACCTGTAAAGAAGGTTACATTATGAACCGGCGCAATTTTTATGGATGCACGAATTATTCAAATGGCTGCAAGCAGACGTTTCCAAAAACCCTGCTGCGCAAAACGATTTCTTCGGCCCAGATTAAAAAACTCTGCCAGTCCGGAGAAACAAACCTGATTAAAGGATTTAAAGGGAAAACCCCATTTGATGCAAAGCTGAAGCTGAACGAAGGCAAGGTGGAATTTGTCTTTCCTTCCAAAGCAGATAAGTCGTGAAACGGGGCTTCCTCTTCCGCTTATAGTAAAATGAAGAGGAAGAGGAGGGATGAACATGGGATTTGTTATCGCATCTGTTCTGGTGGGAGCATTTATTTACGGCCTGTTTTATACGATCCGAAAAGGAAGCCTGCCTTCCTCTTCCAATGATTTTACTCCTTATGATGATATTACGATGGGCCGCAAGCGTACGGTCAATGATCATATCCAGGTAACCGAAGAAGATACAAGGCACCGGCCGGCTTATACAGAGAGTCTGCCGGATGATAGAAAAAAGAAAGACACTTGATTTTGAAGAATTTGTAAGCTATACTGACATCAAATTGTTTTCTAGGGTTCCGCGGCGTCGTGCCGGACTGGTCCAAGAGAAAACACAGCATGTATAAAGCATGCTGGCACGGAGGGAAAAAAGCCCGGGAGATCTTCTAAAGAGAAGATAGCGCCTGGGCTTTTTGTATGCGCGGATAAGGAGGTTTCCTGTGAATAAAGATTGGATCAAAATTGTGGTGGCCGCCTTATTTGAAATAGGCTGGGTCATTGGATTAAAGCATGCCTCCGGTTTTGGAGAGTGGAGCGCAACTATTTTGGCTATTGCAGCAAGCTTTTATCTGCTTGTAACGGGCAGCCGGTATCTTCCTGTCGGAACGGCGTATGCTGTATTTGTCGGGCTTGGGACAACCGGAACAGTTCTTGCGGAAATTCTGTTATTCGGAGAGCCTTTTTTATGGAGCAAAATGCTTTTCATTCTGCTTCTCCTTCTTGGAGTGATTGGATTGAAACTGGTGACAGATGAGAAGAAGGAGGCGAAAGCGTAATGGCATGGGTGTCTCTTATTTTTGCCGGCCTTTTTGAAATGGTTGGGGTAACGATGATTAATAAACTTCATCACGATCGGTCCATGCTGGCTTTTCTCGGTATTATCGGAGGATTTGGTATCAGCTTTGTGCTGCTCAGTTTTTCGATGCAGACCCTTCCGATGGGTACGGCCTATGCCGTCTGGACAGGAATTGGCGCCGCCGGTGGAGCTTTAATGGGCATGCTGTTTTATAGGGAATCGGCGGATTGGAAGCGGATTGTATGCATTGGTCTTATTATTGCGTCAGCTGTTGGATTAAAGCTGGTGCAGGGATAAATTCACATGATTTCCCGGCTGCCTGTTGCACAGGAGCCGCCGCTTCTTTATATTGAAGAGAGCGCGGTGCGTGGCAAACCGCAAATCTGTACCAAAGGAGTGAAGACATGTTATATATCCTTTATCAGGCTCACGCAGGAGCATGGGCATTTTTGTTCATTTTCTTCCTGTTAAGCTATTTTCTGCCTAAACAGAAAATTACGATGATGATCCAGCGTTTGTTCGTTGTGATTATGCTGGTTTCTGGAATAGGTATGGTTATCGGCTATGGTTTTCCTTTAATCTACATTTTTAAAGGGATTCTTGCGATTGCCTTGATTGCCGTAATGGAAATCCTGGTAGGACGCAGAAAGCGCAAGCAGTCTCAGGGTGTATTTTGGATTGCCTGTATTCTGTTATCTGCTGCCGTTCTTATTATGGGATTTATGTATTAATTCAAAAGAAAGCAGGCCGGAAAATAATCCGGCCTGCTTTTTTATTATTTGAAAATTATTTGGGAGAGTACGCTCTCTGCGAAAGCTCCAGAAGCTGAGGAATAAAGCGGCAACTCTCCCTTTTCTATTTGTCCAGCTGCGGTCTCCACCTGCTTGGTATTCTTCAAGTCTGACAGCGGAAGCGGGCTTCCTTGCAGCCTTTCCAGAATACAGCGCAGGTTACAGGAGACCTCGCTTTTCGCTCTTGTCCAGATCGAGTCGCCTATTCCTCGAGCATTCTTCCCTTTCGTCAGCGGAATGCAGGCATTCCTTGCGAAAGCTCCAGAAGCTGAGGAATAAAGCGGCAACTCTCCCTTTTCTTCTAATGCGGGAGGTAGA
This sequence comes from Sinobaca sp. TMA16-18, assembly GCF_059510535.1. Lineage (NCBI taxonomy): Bacteria > Bacillati > Bacillota > Bacilli > Caryophanales > Sporolactobacillaceae > Sinobaca > Sinobaca sp. TMA16-18. The sequence continues at coordinate 378,094 of NZ_JCAKFM010000002.1, forward strand.
TTAGCTGTAGTATAAATAATACAGCAAAGATATAAACGAGCGGGTGCACGGTTTTTCCTTTTCCACGTACGAGCTTTAGCAGCGGGTGGGAAATGAAACCAAAAGCAATGCCTGTCGCGATGCTTGAAGTGAGCGGCATGCTCAGTATAACGAGAAAGGCTGGGAAAGCTTCGTCAAACTCGTTCCATTTAATATTCGCAACACTTCCGAGCATCAGGCTGCCGACGATAATCAGTACAGGTGATGTAATTGCCGGAATGCCGGATACTGCATTTACGACAGGAGCGAGAAACATTGTCAGGATGAATAAAAAGGCGACCGCTATTGTGGTAAGACCGGTTCGTCCACCCGCTGCGACACCGGAAGACGACTCAATATAGGCACTGGTAGGGCTTGTTCCGAAAATAGAACCGACTGTTTTGGCAACAGCGTCGGAAAGAAGTGCCTGGCGCACACGCGGCATTTTATTGTTTTTCATCAAGCCTGCCTGTTCCGCGACGCCGATCATCGTTCCGGTTGTATCGAAAATAGTGACCAGCAGAAAGGAAAAGACGACGGCATACAAGCCGTAGCCAATGACATTAGCAAATGCATCCACAGGAGAACCGAAAATAAACCATTCCGGACTCGGCGGAGCGGCTGCCACGCCGCTTTCAAAAGATAAAGCCCCTGTAAAGTAAGCAATAATGCCGGTAACAACCATCCCGATAAATAATGCACTGTTGATTCGAAGGGCCATCAGCGTAATCATGACCGCCAGACCGGTAAGCGTAAGCAGGACAGGCGGCGATTGTAGGTCGCCCAGAGCCACGAGGTTTTCCGGGTGGGCTACGATAATACCGCTCATGCGAAAGCCGATAAAGGCAATAAATAAGCCGATGCCAGCCGTGATACCATATTTTAAATTAGAAGGAATCGCTTCGATTAGCTTTTCACGAAAGGGCGTCAGCGATAGGATAATGAAAATAACCCCCGAGACAAAAACCGCACCGAACGCTACTTCGTATCCGATCTGATCGTTGTTTCCTACAACAGAATAGGCGAAATAGGCATTAAGACCCATACCGGGTGCTACTGCAATAGGATAGTTGGCAAAGACAGCCATCCAGAGGGTGCCGACGACTGTGGCGATAATGGTGGCCATGAAAACAGCGTCAAACGGAACGCCGGCATCTGCCAGAATCACCGGGTTTACAACAACGATGTAAGCCATCGTCAGAAAAGTAGTAATACCTGCCAGAAGTTCGGTTCTTATATTAGTATTGTGCTCACTGAGCTTGAACCATCGATTAAGCATAAAAAAACCACCTTATATACGAAATATGTAACGTGCCCTGTTATATATTATTCGTATATGAGGTGATTTGCAAGAAGAGAATACCTTCTTATTTTTGAAACTGCTCCAGCACTTTCCGACGCTCAAATGCACGAAGAAGCAGATAGGCAAGAGCTCCTCCGACCAAAGCGCTCAGAATAAATGAAGGAACAAAGGCAAATAGGGCCGTTGCTTCGCCAAACACCAACCGGGCGAGCGGATATGTCAGCAGGGCGCCGATAAGACCGGTGCCGATTACTTCCGCTCCGGCTGTGAATGAAAGCTTCTTCGTTCTCTGGTAGACGATACCGGCAAGCAGAGCCCCGATCATGCTGCCCGGGAAGGCAAAGATCGAACCGGTGCCGAAAATATTCCGGAGAAAAGAAGTGCCGAACGCCTGGGCAAGAGCGTACCAGGGACCGAGAAGCACCGCACTGATAACATTAATAAAGTGCTGGACCGGGAAAATCCGTGCAAATCCGATTGGTATAGAAACAAATGGGCTGGTAACCGTTCCAACCGCAATTAAAACAGCGGTATATGTAAGTTTTTTTGTTTTGTTCATAACGGACCTCCTTTGTTTTTATTTTACCTTTTTTTCGTTGGAAAATAGAAGCCGGGACCGATTTTTTTATCTTTTTAAAAAATTGTGGTAAAGTATAAGTAACATAATAATGATTCAGATAATGGTTATGACACATAAAAGAGGTGAATGATGGAATTTGTTAAGCCGATCGTTGACATTGAAACTATTCAGGTTCTGAAAGCAGCTTTAAAAAAACACTCGGCCCGGGACTACCTGCTTTTCGTTTTTGCGATTAATACCGGCCTTCGCATAAGCGAAATGCTGAAAATTGAAGTAAGCGATATGCTGGAAAACGACACAACGCCCGTGCGCTTTCTTCGTATTGGCCGGGAAGACATTTTTATTAATGATACTATTCACGAAGCACTGCATTATTATTTTTCAAAAGCAGATGCCGGCAGACTTACATATCTGTTTCAGTCTTCCCGTCTGGAAAAGCCGATTACAAGGCAGCAGGCATACCGTATCCTGACCCAGGCTGCAATAGAAGCCGGGGTGGATAGAACGATCGGCCCGCATACCCTGCGGAAAACATTCGGCTACCACGCGTATCAAAAAGGAATTGCGGTTTCGCTTATTCAAAAACGATTTCATCATGCAAGTCCTGCTGAAACGAGAAAATATATAGGCATCGAAAAAAATGAAGTAATACCCAAAGTGGATGTCAATCTATAACGAAGGAGGCCATCTATGATTTCAGCAAGCTTTAGTACAGACAGCTTTATTCTGCTTGGGGCGCTTCTTCTTATTATTGGAGTAGTCGTTACCAAGTTCTCTTCTAAACTCGGGATGCCCTCCCTGATTTTATTTATTCTGGTCGGTATGATAATGGGAAGCGATGGGCTGGGCATCATTTTCTTTGACAATGTCGAATATGCCCAGCTGATCGGGATTATTGCGCTCGTTATTATACTATTTGAAGGGGGCTCGCAGACAGAGTGGCCCACGATCAAAAAAGTTCTCGGGCCCTCTTTGTCCCTTGCAACATTTGGTGTAATCCTTACTTCAGCTATCGTCGGGGTAGCTGCAAAGCTGATAGTTGATCTTTCCTGGACAGAGGCTTTTCTGCTCGGTTCCATCGTTGGGTCAACTGACGCCGCTGCTGTTTTTGCCGCTTTAAAAGAACGAAATATTAAAACGAAAATAGGAGCTACGCTTGAAGCGGAATCGGGAACGAATGATCCGATGGCTGTGTTTTTAACAGTCGCTTTCATAGAATTGGTTATCCTCGATGAGCCAAGCTATTTACTTCTCTTCGGCTCTTTTTTCTGGCAGATGGGGCTGGGGCTTGTTATGGGTCTGGCTTTAGGGAAAATCGCTTCACTTTCGATTAACCGGATTAATCTGGATTCAAGTGGACTTTACCCAATTTTCGCCATTTCTTTTGCCCTGCTTACTTACGGCCTGGCCGCATTTGCCGGGGCCAGCGGACTTCTCGCAGTATATGTAGCCGCTTTAATAGTTGGTAATTCCGAATTGACCTATCGTCATTCTATTTTTCGATTTAATGAAGGATTGGCCTGGATGGCCCAGATTACGATGTTTATTATCCTGGGCCTTCTTGCCTTTCCGGAACAGCTATTAAGTCCTTCTGTCGCTATTGCCGGACTGGTGCTGTCTGCTACGCTGATGCTCGTAGCAAGACCAGCCGCTACATTTCTTTCTACTATAGGCACCTCTTATAGTTTTAAGGAAAAAATATTCATATCCTGGGCGGGTCTGCGCGGTGCGGTACCGATCGTACTCGCTACATTCCCAATTGTAGCAGGCGTGGAGTCGGGTGAGGTTTTGTTTAATATTGTATTCTTTATTGTACTGACCTCCGCCTTGATTCAAGGGTCGAGTATTTCTTATTTAGCCAAAAAACTGGGGCTTTCCGGTCCTAAAAAAGAAGTCCCTTATCATTCGATTGAGCTGATATCGATTGGGAAAGCCAATGCTGAAATTATTGAATTCCAGACGGACCGGAATACACCAATTTTAGGGAAAAGTCTGCAGGAAATTAACTTTCCGGATAGTGTTCTGATCAGTGCGATCGTCCGGAATGAAGATCTGGTTACTCCTTACGGAGAGACGGTTATCGAAGAAGAGGACTTTCTTTATATTCTTGTGTCGCGTTCCGAGAAAAAGCAGCTGAAACAGATGTTGAAAGGAAAGCCGAATCGATCAAAATAAAATATGATAAACTAATAAAGCGGAACCTGCTCAGGTTCCGCTTTGCTTGTTATTCTCAGAAAGGAGGAGCATATGGGCGTTTTAATCAGCACGCTTATTCCGATTGGACTTATTTTTCTTTCCGGTTTTCTACTTCAGAAAAAACAGCTGCTCGATGTACGATCTGTCTCGGGTGTGGCTTTATACATACTAACGCCGGCTCTCGTGTTCCGGACCTTTTACACAACAGAGCCTGATTATGATGTGTTTCTCATTGTTTTATTTGCCGTCATCTTTCTTATGGTGATGCTTTTGTTAAATAAACTGCTGTCCTTTGTATTCCGCTGGGATGCTCCGACGGAAAGCGGCATGACCCTGTCTACTTCGTTTATGAATGCAGGGAACTACGGCGCCCCGCTGATACTGTTTGCTTTTGGAGAAGAGGCGTTTGCCTATGCCGTTATTTTTATGGTCATCCAATCTTTTTTTATGAGTACGGTAGGGGTATACATCGCTAACCGCAGTAACATGACAGGAACGGATGCGTTCCGGGTTGTATTGAAAATGCCTGCGTTTTTTGCCCTGCTGTTGGGCATATTGTTTCAATGGCTTCATATCACGATTCCATCCACCTACTTTGACAGCATCAGCATGCTCGGAGAGGCCTCTATTCCTGTCGTCATGGTTGTGCTTGGCATGCAGCTTGCTAAAATTTCCCTGGCATCTCTTGAATGGAAGCTGATCGGTGTTGGAACAGCCGTAAGACTCGTTCTTTCACCGGTGATTGCCTATGGGTTAACGCAGCTGCTGCAGACCAATGACCTCTTGAGTACTGTACTGATTGTAGCAGTGGCTATGCCTACTGCAGCAACGATAGCAATGATATCTGTAGAGTTTCATTCCAGTCCTGACCTGGTTTCAAGTATTACGCTGCTGACAACTATTCTAAGCGTTCCATCGCTGTGGGTATTGTTGTTAATAATTGGCGCGTAGAGGTAACATAGAAAGTGCACTCAAGATATAATAAATCGTGAAGAACGACAAGAGAAGGGAGTAGGTTGTATGAAAAAATGGGGAATAGGAGCTGGAGCTGCTGGGCTTCTTTTGTTAAGTGCCTGCGGCGGTTTCGACGAATCGGAAGCCGGGAATAGTCCGCCCAGCAGTGAACCGATTGAAGTAGCCATACATACCAGTGAAACAGCTGAGGCCGGTGAAGCGGCTTTAATTGAAGCTCACGTAGAGCAGGAGGGAGAAGCGGTGGAGGACGCAAACGAAGTGCTGTTTGAAATATGGAAAGAAGGCGAACAGGAAACGGGAGAGCAGCTGGAAGGCGGACACAGCAGTGACGGAGAATATACGCTGGACTACACGTTTGAAGAAAGCGGAACGTACTTCATAACAGCCCATGTCACCGCCCGCAATATGCACAGCATGCCGACAGAGGAAATAGAAGTAGAATAAAAAAAGAGGAAGGCAGTATTTGCCTTCCCCTCAGGCCAGACTATAGTGAAAAGATGGGCTGCATCAAATTAAAGCGTGTCTTTTTTACGGATTTCCGATACCGATTTAGCACCGATGCCCCAGTTATCGGTCTCTACTTCATCAATAACAACGACAGTTGTCTGAGGGTTTTTTCCGAGAACATCCTGCAGCAGTTTTGTGGCGCCTTCGATAAGCTGTTCTTTTTGCTCCGGAGTCGCGGGCTTATGTTCTTTTGTAATTTTAATATTTACAAATGGCATGATGCATCTCTCCTTTATATTAACGTATGCTTTCAGTATAAAGGTTTTTCCTTATTTATACAGTATTTAGTTTTTGTTAATTGACAATTCAAACAATGATAGCTTACGATGAATACTATAGTTAATTTAATAGTTTTACCACTAGGGGTGCCCTTTAAAAGGGCTGAGATTGAAGTAATACTTCGGGACTCTTTGAACCTGATCTGGATATACCAGCGGAGGGAAGTGGCTTGTCCTGCTTTTTTCCGCAGAAACCAACAGCCGCTTTCCCTCATGGGAAGGCGGCTTTTTTCATGGGCACACATCGGAAAGAACTGCATGCTGTATCAACGGGCAGGCAGACATTGGAAGAATGGATGCACATTTCTAAAAAAATCAAAGAATGGACGGATTGTTTTCATATACGTGAACCTCTCTGGTCTCTCAGGGAGCTGGAGACTGCTGTTGCATTTCTGCAGGAAGAAGGGGTGGCGGCCCAGCAGATCCGGCTGAATGTACCGGGAGAAAAAAGGCAGCATTTCAGGGATATCGGTTTTCATCTCAAAGAATCGGTGGAGCAGAAGCCACAGCAGAGCCTTGCTGCAGGCTGGTCTGTTCACAGTCTGGAAACGGCCCGCCAAAAAGAACAGGCCGGCGCTGACTATTTGTTTTTCGGTCATGTGTTTCCTACCGATAGTAAGTTGGGACTGGAACCACGCGGCCTGAAGCAGCTTGCGGCTATTGCAGAAGCGACCGCACTGCCGGTGATCGCGATCGGCGGCGTTACCCCGGAACGAGTGAAGGACTGCATCCGCTCCGGTGCTTCCGGTATTGCAGTGCTGTCAGGCCTGTATGAAGCAGAAGAGCCAAAGCAGCGGGCGCATGCTTACTATACGAAGCTTAACGAGGAGGGAAGAACATGACATCCTATCATACCGTAGTGATCGGCGGCGGAATCAACGGCTGTTCCACCGCCTTTCATTTAGCGGAAAAAGGGAAACGGGTGCTCCTTTTGGAACGGAGCACAATTGGCAGTGAAGCTTCCAGCGCCGCTGCCGGTATGCTCGGAGCCCAGGTGGAGATTAACAGTCAGGGCTCTTTTTTCGACTTTGCAAGAGCGAGTCGGTCTATGTACGACGAATTAGTCCCTAAACTTGAATCGTATTCAGGCATTCAGGTGGATTATATAAAAAACGGTATGCTGAAAACCGCACACTCGGACGAAGAAACCGCCCATCTTCATAATGTGCTCGCCTTTCAGCAGAAGGCCGGCGAACAAGTCAGCTGGCTGACCCGTGAGGAGCTGCAGACAAAAGAACCGAACCTGGCAGACGAATCCATACAGGGTGCTCTGTATATGCCGAAAGACGGCCAGGTTATGGCGCCGTATCTTACGAAAGCCTATGCCGGAAGCGCCGCCCATTTAGGAGCGGAAATAATGGAACACACTCCGGTGTCTTCCATTAAGCAGAAGGCGGGAGGATATGAAGTGATCACGGGCCGGGAAACGATAGAATCGGAGCATGTAGTCATGGCAGGGGGCGCATGGACGGACCTTCTGGATGGTGACATTGGCCTCATGCCGCCAATGATTCCTGTTAAAGGAGATATTTTATCTGTCCGCCCCACAAAGCAGCTTATTGTGTCTACTGTTCATGCCCCGGATGTGTACCTTGTGCCAAAGAAAAATGGAACAGTAATTATTGGGGCAACCGAACACCCGGGATCTATGGAGACCCAGGTGTATGCGGGCTCTGTGCATGACCTGCTGAAAAGCGCATTTGCGTTAGTGCCGGGTCTTGCCGAAGCAGAGTTCAAACAGGCGTGGAGCGGAATCAGACCGCAGTCCGCAGACGGTCTTCCTTATCTCGGTTCTATTAATAATCAAGGCCTTTGGATAGCTGCAGGGCATTACCGGAATGGGATTCTGCTTTCGGCAGGAACAGGAAACTGGCTTGCCCGTTCCATCTGTGGAGAAACGGTCAATACGGAATGGGAGCAGGCATTCTCTCCCTATCGAAAACGAACAAAGGAAGGTGTTTCCAGTGAAGCTAACCATTAACGGAGAAGAACAGCAGATTCCGGATACAGTCGAATCCGTCGAGCAGCTGCTTGCTCATTTTAACGTCGGACACAAAAAGTCTGTCGTAGAAAAGAATGGAGAAATTTTAACCAAGCCGGATCAGAAAAAATCAGCGTTGAAAGAAAATGACCGGCTGGAAATTGTTCACTTTGTAGGAGGAGGATGAAAGATGTTAACTATTGGAGAGTTTTCTTTTGAATCACGATTGTTTTTGGGAACAGGTAAATACAAAACCGCAGAAGTACAAAAGCAGGCGGTGGCAGCTTCAGAGACGGAGGTGCTGACGTTTGCCGTAAGGCGGATGAATATATTTGACAGCACCCAGCCGGATCCTTTCGAAGATATGGATCTCAACGGGTACAGACTGCTCCCGAATACGGCCGGAGCCAAAACGGCTGAAGAAGCCGTACGTATTGCAAGAATGGCTGATGCAGCCGGGATGTGTGACATGATTAAAGTAGAAGTGATCGGCTGTGATAAAACCCTGCTGCCGGACCCGGTGGAGACGCTGAAAGCTTCTGAACAGCTTCTAAATGAAGGCTTTACCGTGTTAACGTATACGTCGGATGACGTAGTACTGGCAAGGAAACTGCAGGAACTTGGCATTCACGCTATAATGCCCGGAGCTTCACCTATCGGCACAGGACTGGGTATCGTAAATCCCTACAACCTGGCCCACATTATTGAACAGGCTGTTGTGCCGGTTATTGTAGATGCGGGTATCGGCAGTCCAAAAGATGCCTCTTATGCAATGGAGCTTGGAGCGGATGGGGTGCTCTTAAATACAGCAGTGGCCGGTGCCGATTATCCGGTGAAGATGGCAGAAGCAATGAAACTGGCGGTTCAGGCAGGAAGGCTTGGCCATGAAGCCGGTCGAACAGAGAAGAAGTTTTATGCTCAGGCCAGCAGTCCGTCCGAAGGAATGAGCCAGCTGTGACAAGCGGCCGTTATTCCCGCCAGGAGCTGTTCGCTCCGATTGGAAAAAAAGGGCAGCAGGCCTTTGGGGAAAAGCACGCCGTTATTATTGGGGCGGGCGCTTTAGGAAGCAGTATGGCAGAAACCCTGGTCAGAGCGGGGGTCGGAGCGGTTTCGATTGTGGACCGGGACTATGTGGAACACAGCAATTTAAACCGCCAGCAGCTCTACACCGAACGGGATGCAGACAGGTCAACGCCGAAAGCCGCTGCAGCGGAAGCACGGCTGCGTGACATTAACAGGCAAACGGATGTGAGAGCTGTAATAGGGGAAGTAGATCCCGCTCTGTTGGAGTCGTTTCTTCCTGCAGACGTTATTATCGATGCTCTTGATAATTTTGAAACACGCATGATGGTCAACGACTTTGCCTGTAGGCATGATATTCCTTTTATTTACGGCGCCTGTGTAGGAAGCTATGGTCTCACGTACACGATTATACCCGGCGATACGCCCTGCCTGCACTGTCTGATGGAAGACATTCCGATGGATGGAGAGACGTGTGACACGGCAGGCATCATTGCCCCGGCCGTTCAGATGGTCAGCAGCCACCAGGCAGTGGAAGCGTTGAAATTACTGAGTGGAAATGAAAAGGATCTGCGGCGTACCCTTCTGTCTTTTGATGTTTGGGAAAATCAACACCGGACGATGAACCTGGATAAATTAAAAAAGCCGGACTGTGCTTCCTGCGGACAAGAAGCCTCTTATCCTTATCTGCAATGGGAAGCCAAGTCCTCCCTGGAAACTCTCTGCGGCCGGGATGCGGTGCAGGTCCGGCCGGCTAAGGCAGTGAAAGCGTCATTAGAGCACCTGAAAGAGCAGCATGAAAGTATTGTCCGGAAATCCAATCCCCACCTGCTTGTACTGGAGTGGGAAGAAAAAAGAATCGTCCTGTTTGCAGATGGACGTGCCATTATTCACGGGGAATCCGATAAGGTAAAAGCACGGAAAATATATCATCAGATCGTCGGTGGGTAAAAGAAAGTTTTAAAATTTCTATTTCAGGGAACACTTTTCTAGAAGGGAGAGATAAACTATGGAACCATTTTATAAAGAGTATTTAAACGACGATGAGGCTGTAACAGCAGTCGACAGACTAAAAACACAAGGGGTTAATGAGGATAATATTTACATTATTACTCATGATAAAGAAAGAACAAACCGACTGGCAGATGAAGCAGATGCCAATACAGCAGGTGCTAAGGAACAGGGCATCGGCGAAAACATCAAAAACGTATTCCGTAAACAGGGAGACGAGCTTCGCGCGAAATTCCAGGAGCTTGGCTATACAGAAGCAAAAGCGGAAGAATTAGAGGACAAGCTTGACGACGGAAAAATTATTCTCGTTGTAAAAGATGCGCCGGCTAATTTAAGCCTATAACCAAAAAGAACGGGGTGCCTTTTTTAGAGGCATCCCTTTTTTCTGGGAAATATAGGACAGCAGTATGTAAAAGAATGGTATAACCCCGCATAAAACTATAAGTTACATAAATAAACAGCAAATAAAATAGCGGCTTTAAAGCAAATGTTGTATAGTATACTATGGACAGTCTGTGCACTTTTTATACGTATAGTTTCGTAAAAAAAAGGGTATAAAGAGGTACACTATGTGGTTTTTAAATAGAAAGAGTAAAAAAAGACAAAACGAGATGGTTCCGTACGGATAGGACGGAACATATGACCTGGAGGTAGAAATACAGTGAAAATTATTATTGCAGGCGGCGACGGATTCTGCGGATGGCCGACAGCCCTTTATCTTTCCAAAAAAGGACACGATGTATCAATTGTAGATAATCTAATGAGAAGAAAATGGGACGAAGAGCTGCACTCGAATTCCATTACCCCTCTTGCCACGCTCGAAGAAAGAGTAGCAAAGTGGAAAGAACTTACAGGAAAAGAAATCCGTACATACGAAGGAGACTTAAATCATTATGATTTTCTTCGTGAGGTGTTAAAGCAGGAGCAGCCGGACGCTTTTGTTCATTTTGCAGAGCAGCGTTCTGCACCTTATTCCATGATTGACCGCGAACATGCTGTGTTTACTCAGACAAACAATGTAGTAGGAACGCTCAACGTTCTTTACGGCATTAAAGAAATCGTGCCGGAGTGCCACTTAATTAAGCTTGGAACCATGGGAGAATACGGTACCCCTAATATTGAAATTGAAGAAGGCTATATTGAAATTGAGCATAAGGGCAGAAAAGACGTCCTGCCGTTTCCAAAGCAGCCCAATTCTTTTTACCATTTATCAAAAGTGCATGACAGCCATAACATTATGTTTGCCTGCAAAACATGGGGCATCCGTGCAACCGATTTAAACCAGGGTATTGTATACGGTCTGGATACAGAAGAGACAGCTATGGATCCTGCGCTTGTAAATCGTCTTGATTATGACGGCGTATTTGGAACCGCTTTGAACCGCTTTATTATCCAGTCTGCCATCGGTCATGATTTGACGGTTTACGGCAAAGGACAGCAGATCAGAGGGTTCCTGAATATCCGTGATACCGTCCGCTGTATTGAAATTGCTGCAGAAAACCCGGCAGACAATGGAGAATTCCGCGTGTTTAACCAGTTTACAGAAGAATTTTCTATTACTGAATTAGCGGAAATGGTGCAGCGTGTGGCTAAAGAAGAAGGTATTGACGTCGAAGTCGGCAAATACGACAACCCTAGAATTGAGGCAGAAGAGCATTTTTACCGTGCGGTAAATACAAATCTTCTTGATCTTGGTCTTGAACCGTTCATGCTGACTGATGACGTTATCCGTGAAATCCTTAACGCTGCGCTGACGCATAAAGACCGTGTGGTAAAAGAAAATGTTCTTCCAAACGTAACCTGGAAATAATAAAAACGGAGTGTGTTCCTGTTGAAAATAGCTATAATAACTGAAACATTTCTGCCGTCCACAGATGGTATTGTTACCCGGCTGACAGCCTGCATCACCTGGCTGCTTGACCAGGGTCATGAAGTGCGGATTTACGCGCCGGACCTTGGTGTGTACGAATATAAAGGGGCTAAAGTGATTGGGCTTTCTCATATTACCTTTCCTTTTTATCGTTCCAAGCAGTTTGCCGTGCCGCACCCGGTCGTAAAAAAACATCTGAAAGAATTTAATCCGGACGTAGTTCATGTAGTGAACCCGGCGGTTGTAGGATACGCAGGCATTAAATATGCCAGGCAGCTCAAACTGCCGCTTGTAGCTTCCTATCACACGAATCTGGCACAGTATATGGATTATTACAAACTCGGCAGGTTGAAATGGCTGATGTGGTGGCATTTTCGCAGGATGCATAATCAAGCGGACATTAATTTATGTACGTCTCAGACGGTTAAAGATGAGCTGATGAGCCGCAGGTTTGAACGTATGCATGTATGGAAGCGCGGGGTGGACACGGAGCAGTTTTCTCCGGACAAGTACAGCGAATCAATGCGCCGTCGCCTCACAGGCGGCAAACCGGAAAAGACACTGCTCCTTTATGTAGGAAGACTGGCGGCAGAAAAAGAAATTGAAAAAATACGCCACGTTCTGGAAGAATCGGATACATTTGTTCTGGCCATTGTCGGCGATGGGCCGCACCGCCAGGTTCTTGAAAACCACTTTAAAGGCACCAACACAGTGTTCACCGGGTTTATGCATGGAGAAGAGCTTGCAGAGACGTTTGCTACATCGGATGTGTTCGTGTTTCCTTCCACTACGGAAACGCTTGGCCTGGTTATTATGGAAGCCATGGCTTCCGGGCTGCCGCTTGTGGCTGCCCAGAGCGGGCCGACGAGAGAACAGCTGGAAGATGAGAAAACCGGACTTTTATATGAACCTGATGTCGAAGGAGACTTTACGAAGACCGTTCTTCGTTTTGAAGATGAGCTTCTTCGAAAAAAGATGGCCGATCAGGCCCATCAGGATGTTCAGAGCTACAGTTGGAACCAGGTAGCTGAACAAATTGAGGCTATTTATGAACAGGCTGTTTCCGGGAAAGAACCTGCCGAAAGCAAAGAAGAGCTTTCCGGTTCCTAACAGGTACGAGCTGCATCCAGATTGAACAGAGGGATACCTATGGAAAAAAAGAAAAAAAGAAAAGGACTATTTCAGTACGCACAGTTTAGTGCGATTGGCGTATCCAATGCCGCTGTAGATATTGGCACACTCAATCTGCTTCTTTATTTTTTTCCAACGGATGAACGGGTTATGCTGACTACCTATAATACGATATCCTACTGCCTGGCTGTAGCGAACAGCTATATCTGGAACGTTCTGATTACCTTCAGGCATTCTGCAAAAGGCAGCAATAAACAGAGAATGGCCTTTGTTTTGCAGGGGCTGGTAAGTCTTGGAGTGAATAACCTTGTGTTTATCGGCGGCAATACTCTGTTTCAGGCTCTTGGTGTTCCCGGCTGGCTCCGCTACAACTTAGCAAAAGGGGTAGCAATGTTTCTTTCCTTTACAGCGAGCTTCTTTATGATCAAGTATTTTGTATTTAAAGAACCACATCCGCACAAAGAAAAATAATACGATTCGATAAAACGAAAAAGCTGCGGCCATTGGCTGCAGCTTTTTTCTATATTCAGGAAGAGACGGGGGCCGCTGTTTTTTTTCGTTTTCTCCCCCGTAAAAGCACACCGTGGGAAGGAGAAAAGAGGAAAGCAAGCAGAAACAGTACACCCGTGGTACTTGCGATGCAGCCGGCAATCGATACGTTAAAATACTTTGCCGTATAATAACCGATCACCGCAGATGCTACACCTGTTAAAGCACTCACGATCATCATCCGGCTTAGTTTTTCCGTAAGCAGATAAGCAGTGGCAGGCGGCACAATGAAGAGGGCTACTACGAGAATAGCACCGACCGCATCAAAAGAGGCAACAGCTGTAATCGACACCATCGTCATAAGAAGATAGTGGATCAATGTGACCGGAATGCCTAAAGCCGCAGCAAGCGCAGGATCAAAGGAAGTGATTTTAAATTCTTTATACAGCAGCAGAAGCAAAGCAAGGTCGATAATAAATACAATTAAAATGACCCAGAATGCCTGCGGCCCGAGCGGAATGCCATTCCATTCTACCGTATGAAATGGAGCAAAGCTGATATCTCCCATCAAGACATGATCCACGTCCAAATGAACGTCTCTTGCATACAAAGATACTAGAATGACGCCGACAGAAAATAAAGCGGTAAACACAACACCAATAGCAGCATCCGTAGGAACGCCGGCATTATCAAGCACTTGAATAAAATAAGTCGTTGCCAGTCCTACTACGGCGGCGCCGATAAGCATAAGCGGGCCTTCAAGCGTCTGGGACACGAGAAAGGCGCCTACAATACCCAGCAGGACCGTATGGCTGATCGCATCAGCTACCATAGCTATCCGGCGCAGCACAAGAAAGGTGCCGACAATACCGCAGGTAGCAGCAACAAGCGAGCTGATCGCTAAAATCCATATTTCGTACATCAAAGCGTGCTCCTCCTTTTATATTAGGTACGATCGGCGTACTCAATCGATGTCTGCTTAATCGCCAGTGAAACCGGAACTTTTTTCTCCGCGGCAAGCAGAGTGTGGATGCGCTCGTTCAACAGATATTCCCGCGGTGCCCGGCCGTTTCCGTTTTCTGCGGCCTCGTTCCAGGAGCCAAGTTCAGCTTCATGAGTGATATGAATATCCTGAAGCCGGCGGAGCAGCGAAGAGTCATAGGCACAGGCCAGGCCTGTGCCGGTCAATAGATACTGCTCTCCTGTCCGGGTGAGCAGCCCTTCTTTCTGCAGGGCCTGAATGGTTTTTTCGAGTCCATCCTTTGGAAGATGTGTCTGTTCCTCAAGCTCCTCCCTGGAAAACAGGGCGCTGTGCTGTCCGGCAGCGTAGCGGTTTTCCAGCTGTTCATACATCGTATCGAGAAGAAAGTTGTTTAATACCACCTGGTTATGTTTTCTATTTTCCACCATCCGGAATAAAATACCTCTCTGCGGGGCAAATAGAAAGGAGATCAAAAAGAAGGCGGTGGCAGCTACAACAATAACCGGACCGGTCGGAAGTCCGCTTATTGAAGAGCTTAACAAAGCTCCAAGTGCTCCCGATAAGCCTCCGATAAGGCCGGAAAGAATGGCCATCACGCCAAGGCGGTCGGTCCAGTACCGGGCCGTAATGGCTGGTGTGATTAATAAAGCCACCATAAGAATCACACCCACTGTCTGGATGCCGGTAATAACCACGAGCACCACCATCGAACTGAGAAGGGCATTCAAAAAACGGATAGGCAGTCCAATACCACCGGCAAAGAGTGGATCAAAAATAAGAAGTTTCAGTTCTTTAAAAAATAGAAAAGAAAGAAGCAGCAGCACCACAGCACTTCCAATTAAAATCTGCACATCTGCGCCGACAAGAGAAGCCGCCTGGCCGAAAATAAACTCATCGAGGCCGCTGCTCTGGCTGTAGCTGCCATTGGTAATCATCGTTAAAAGCACAATGCCAAATCCAAAAAAGACAGAGAGCACAATACCGATGGCCGCATCCTGTTTTATTTTACTTTGTGAATGTATAGCCCGAATCGCATACACAGCCATCAGTCCGGTAAGGGCAGCTCCTCCCATTAAAGCGAGTGTTTCCCGTCCAAATACTAAGAAGCCGAGACAAATGCCGGGTAGTGCTGCGTGAGCCATTGCATCGCCTACGAGGCTTTCCTTCCGGAGAAGAACAAAGCTTCCGACAACGCCGCTCGCAAGCCCAAGCAGGGCCGCGCCGGCCATTACCCATTGGAGATTAGGGCTGGATAAAAATTGCAGCCATTCCTGCATGAGGCGGGCCTCCTTTCTTATATAGTAAGATTTTCCTGCTGAATAAAAGCCAAACGGCCTCCGTATGTCTTCTGCAGCAGCTCCGAGCTGAATATCTGATCCACCGGGCCGTAAGCAATTAAACGCTGGTTCAATAAAATGACCCAGTCAAAATATTCGGTTACCGTCTGAAGGTCATGGTGCACAACGATAACGGTTTTTCCCTTTTCCTTTAATTCTTTTAACAGGCCGATAATCGCCCGCTCCGTCGTGGCATCCACGCCGGCAAACGGTTCATCCATAAAGTACACCTGCGCATCCTGTATCAGCGCTCTTGCCAGAAAAACACGCTGCTGCTGACCTCCGGAAAGCTGGCTGATCTGCCTGTTCGCATAATCTTTCATACCTACGCGCTCAAGCGCATCTTCAGCTAATGCCTTATCTTTTTTAGAAGGGCGCTTCAGCCAGCCAATCTGTCCGTAACGGCCCATCATCACAACATCAAGCGCGTTAGTGGGAAAGTCCCAGTCTACGTTGCCGCGCTGGGGCACGTAGCCTATATTTTTCTTTTGGGAGCGCACGCTGCTGCCTAGTATTTCAACATTGCCGCTTGATTTAGGAATTAATTCAAGAATGGCTTTCAACAGGGTTGATTTACCGGCGCCGTTCGGCCCGACAATTCCAATCAAATGCCCCTGGGGAAGCGTAAAGCTTACGTTTCGAAGCACAGGATCTTTACGGTAAGCTGCTGTTATATTTTCTACGCGCACAGCATCAGCCATGATAACGCCTCCTTATATAGTGAATAGTTTAACATTTTGTCTAGAGACATAAAGTTGCCTTAGGGAAAGAATAGACTAAAAATACTGTCCCGTCAAATGAAAGAAGTCCATAGTGGCGAAGCGGTTGATAATGTGAGAAAATAAAGAAGTACACTGTGCATCCTATTAAGAAAAACAGAAATTCTAAAAGGAGGAAGGGTATGAGTCAAAAAAAGCCAATTCATCTATACTTGTCCCGATATAAGGAACATTTAGCATATTTACGGGAAACTGGCCAGGAAACACTCAGCTGGAAAGAAATAAGAGATGAGGATTTACCCGCTTTTTTAACGATTACCGACTCCGATATAGAATGGCAGACTGATATGCTCGTAAGAGATTACGCCGAAGATGGCAATTGGAAAAGCGGCGATATGCTTCATATGAACATTACACTCAAAGATGGAACGAAATATTCCATTCACGGATATTATATAGAAGAAAAACAGGATTGGTTTCCAAACGAAAACCCGGTTATTCACAAAAGCAGTACCTGTGGATTCTGTCAGTCCATCATAGGATTTGGAAAAGATAAAGAGCTGAAGCAGGAATTCTGCATGCTGCCGCTGCCGGAGAAGAAATATTTATTTGAAGAAGTGCTCAAGCGGCATAAAGCAGAACTGTACAAAGTATAAAAACAGCCAATCATGTGAACCGGAGCATGATTGGTTTTTTGTATACAAAGCTAATGACGGCGGGATTGTTACCGGTTACAATAAGAAAGAAGTCCGCAGTATGGAAACTGGCCAACTTAGGAGGCATTACATATGAAAATAGTCATCGCACCCGATTCGTTTAAAGAAAGCATGACAGCACTAGAAGCTGCAGAAAGCATGAAAAAAGGCTGGAAAGATATATTTGGAGAAGAAGCCATTATTGATGTGATACCGATGGCAGATGGAGGAGAAGGTACGACGACTTCTCTGGCGGAAGCGCTGGAAGCATCCATGCATCAAGTAGAGGTTACGTCTCCGAACCAGCAGAAAGTAACAGCGGAATATGCCGTGTCAAAAGACGGCAGGACGGCTGTATTGGAAATGGCGGAAGCATCCGGCATTGGCCTGGTGGACAAGCAGGAAAGAAATCCACTGACCGCAAGCTCTTACGGAACCGGGGAACTGATTCAGGATGCGCTCGGAAAAGGCGTACAGAAAATCATCATCGGCATTGGCGGAAGCGCTACAAATGATGGAGGCGCAGGGATGATTCAGGCGCTTGGCGGCCGGCTTTTAAATAGTGAAGGAAAAGCTGTTGGGGCGGGAGGCGCTGCACTGGCTGACCTGCATTCGATTGATCTATCTGAATTGGACGAACGGCTGCGCCACGTAGAAATTGCCGCTGCCTGCGATGTGAAAAACCCGTTGATCGGAGAAAACGGAGCCAGCGCCGTATACGGTCCTCAAAAAGGAGCGACCCCGGAAATGGTAACAGAGCTGGATGACGCCCTTGGTACTTTTGCAGATGTGATGAAACGGGATCTCGGTGTAGATATTGCGCAAAAAGAAGGGGCGGGAGCTGCCGGAGGCATGGGAGCCGGACTGATAGGATGCCTCGGAGCTGCTCTGGAATCGGGAATAGATATTGTATTAAAGGAAACCAATTTTTATGAACGGGTAAAGGGTGCGGATTTGATTGTGACGGGAGAAGGCAAGATGGACAGTCAGACGGTATACGGAAAAACGCCCGTAGGTGTGGCAAAAGCAGCGCATTCGGTTAATGAAAGAGCTGTCGTGCTTGCTGTCTGCGGTCAGCTGGGAGAAGGATACGAAGCCGTATACGACCATGGAATTACTGCAGCTTTCAGCATGGTACCGGGTCCGCTGGATCTCAGCGACGCTTTGGAAAACGGTCCCGAATATGCGGAGAAAATCTCAAGAAGCCTCGCTCTTATGTGGAAATCGTCCATTTAAGCGGTCCGGACACAGGGATTTTCTTTTCAGGCGCTTAAAAAGCCGCCCCTGCAAAGGGGCGGCTTTAATGTGTTTATAAAATAGGAGAAAGCAGGTGGGCAATAGATTCTTTGAAACGAATCCAGAGCGACCGCTCTTTGTAATGGTCCAGAGTAAAACGTGTGGACTGCTTCATATCGTCTTCGAAAATCAGGGCCATCCGCTGGCTGAACGGATGATGATAAATAAACGCATTTACTTCAAAATTCAGAGCAAAACTCCGGTTGTCAATATTTGCTGTACCGACCGAGCTGACTTTGCCATCTACAACAATCGTTTTGGCATGTATAAATCCATTGTCGTAAATGTACACTTCGGCACCTGCTTCAAGAATCGTACCGATATGAGAATAAGTCGCCCAGTACACAAACGGATGGTCCGGTTTGTTGGGAATCATAATACGTACATCTACGCCCGATAAAGCAGCGATCCGAAGAGCGTCCATCAGGCTCTGATCCGGAATGAAATATGGGGTTTGAATGTACACCGATTCTTTAGCCATTAAAATCATTTTAATGTAGCCGTTTTTAATCTGTTCCCATTGAGAATCTGGACCGCTGGAAACAATTTGTACCGCCGTGTTGCCGGCATGCGGATCCGCTGGAGGAAACAGCTTTTCCTGGTAATGAATGTCACGCTTATCCGGGCTTGCCTGATTCCAGTCGAGAATAAAGCGTGTCTGCAGAGCGTTCACGACATCGCCCACCATCCGTAAGTGGGTGTCACGCCAGTAGCCAAACTTGGGATCAAGTCCCAGGTATTCATCACCGACGTTGAATCCTCCGGTATAGCCGATTTTTCCATCAATAATTACAATCTTCCGGTGATTGCGGTAATTGAGCCGGAGGTTAATGAAG
The DNA here is from genome assembly GCF_059510535.1 of Sinobaca sp. TMA16-18. Lineage (NCBI taxonomy): Bacteria > Bacillati > Bacillota > Bacilli > Caryophanales > Sporolactobacillaceae > Sinobaca > Sinobaca sp. TMA16-18. Next base: position 397,318 of record NZ_JCAKFM010000002.1, read on the forward strand.
GGAATCCGGCGGGGGAAAAAGATGCTGACATCTCCGCCTGCCGCATAGAATTCCCGGAAAGACTTTTGGGAAATAGACCTGGAGCCCATTTCGTCATATAAAATCCGGACTTTTACGCCCTCTTCCGCTTTTTTGGTCAATGCTTTAATCAGCCGTGTACCGAGTTTGTCATCACGAAGGATGTAATATTGAAAGTGAATATGATCTTCGGCTCTTTCAATGTCTTTCATAAGTGCTTCGAATTTTTCTCCGCCGTCAATAAAGATGTCCACGTCATTTTCCTGCGTCAGCACCGAATCGTTGTTTACAAGCTGCATAAAAATAAGATCACGGTGTTCACGGACCGATGGATCAATAAAATGGAAACGTTCCTCGCGAAGAGCGGAAATCTGTGCTTTTATTAAATCTTCAATACCTATTTTCTTTATCTCTTCCCAGTCAAATAACCGGCGTCTTGTCAAATTCTGGCCGAAAATAAGATATAAAATAAATCCAAGAAATGGAATGAAAAAAAGCACCATCACCCAGGCCCAGGTCGAGGTGGCGTCCCGGCGCTCAAGAAAGATAATAATTGCTGCAAATACGATATTTAATAAAAACAAAATACTTAATATGATGGAAAAAACTTCCCCTATCGTCATGCAGTTGTGTCACCTCCGTATATCTCCTTCCACATTTTAGCATAAGATAAGGAAAGACAGATAAAGATAATCTCCGCGAATCAAGAATAATACCATGCAAAAACAGGATATACCACTTATAATGAGGTATACGAGAAAAAGATATAGAGCAGTTGTTTAACGACCGCCGGCGTACGGAGAGGAGAAGCTGGATACATGAGTGATCAGTATATAGGAATCGACGGAGGGGGCACTCTTTCCAAGATTGTGTATGCAAAAGGAAACGAATGGCAATATAAAAAAATTGCAACATCCAAATTTCACGAGCTGTACGAATGGTTCAAAGAAACATTTGATGATCCTTACGTTCAGGTAACGGGTGGAAAAGCAGGGGCTTTAATGAAGGAACTGCCTTTTCCGGCAAAGAAAATCAATGAGTTTGAAGCGACCTGTGAAGGGGTCAAGTGGCAGTTGGAAAGAAGCGGCTTGATTAATGAAACAGGGGCTCGTTTTATCGTAGCGAATGTAGGAACCGGCACGTCGATTCATGTGGTGGACCAGGATTCCTATGAGCGGATCGGCGGAAGCGGAATGGGTGGAGGCACGCTGCTCGGCCTGTCCTATCTGCTGACAGGAGAAGATGAGTTTGATAGAATTCTCACTCTTGGGGAGCAGGGGAACGGCAGGAAATTAAACGTAACGGTCGGTGACATCTATTCCCATGAGCCGCCTCCCATATCCGGGGACTTAACAGCAAGTAACTTCGGAGACCTTGCAGAAATGAAGCAGGGAATCCATAACAAAGAAGACTATATCGCGACCGTCGTAAGAATGATCGGTGAAACCATTACGACGATGAGTGTCCAGGCAGCCGACCGGATAGGGACAGATGCTGTTATTTATATAGGAACTACATTCTCCAATCATAATACGCTGCAGTCGATTATGACTCAGTACACAGAACTGCGCGGCAAAAAAGCATATTTTCTGGAAAATGGAGAATTCAGCGGAGCGATTGGGGCTCTGTTGAACAAAGGATTGAAAAAAGCTGTACTGCGATAACGCAGCAGCCAGGGGTGAGCAGCTATGGCATATGAAGAATACAAAGATCTACTGCACAGCACGATAAAATCACTTGAAAGCATTTCGAGAAACCTGCAGCCAAAGCTTCCGCTGCTTCAAAACCTGCAGCTGACCACAAGGCAGGAAGCGATGATGATGCGACTGGTACAAGATGAGAATGTGTCTATTTCAAATCTGGCGTACTACTTAAATATTTCAAAAAGCGCCGTCAGCCAGGCGCTGAACCGTCTTGAAAAAGAAGAACTTCTAATCCGGCTTGTTAATGAAGAAAACCGCCGGGAAATGATTATTAAGCTTGGACCTCAGGGAGAAAAACTGAAGGAAGAATTCCGGCTTTTTGAAGAGTCAATTATTCAGGATTATATCAGTCGATTAAAGAAAGAAGAAATTGAACAAATCGACCAGACATTAAAGAAGCTGGATACAATGATAAAAGAAAACGAAACCAAAGAATAAAACGGCCTCCAGAAAAGCCGTCCATGTTAAACATTCTGAGCAGCATACGCTGCTCTTTTTGCGTGAAAGAATCAATCAGATGAATTATTTGTGAAGTGGAGGAAGATTAATTGACTCTCTACTGCAGATGCTTTAGTTTATTAAATAGTTAAGTAACTTAATTGTTTAAAGTCTTACATACGATAGCTGTTTTATTTGCCGGCAGACTTCGGCAGGCAGAATAATAACATAAGAATCAGGAAATAATCTGCAAATACATTCAACGAAGACAACACCCGAAAGCATGCTGTTCATATGCGTCTGTCCGGAAGTCTGCGGTACCGGCAGGGATGAAAACATAAGAGGAGGAACGGTGAAGGTGAAAATTACCGATTTATCCATCCGAAGGCCGAAACTGACTATTGTAGGAATGATCCTGTTTATTTTACTCGGAGGGGTGTCCTTAACAAATCTCCCGCTTCAGCTTTTTCCGGAAATTGATCCCCCGGTCGCGGCCGTTGTAACAAGTTATCCCGGTGCGAGTCCGGAAGAAGTCGAAGAAAGCGTGACGATTCCGCTGGAAGAACAGTTATCAACGATGCCCGGCTTAAATAATATTACGTCTACCTCAGAAGAGGGGTCGGCGTTAATTCTTCTGGAATTTTCCTGGGATTCATCGATTGACGACGTGGAGCAGGATGTTATCAGCTCAATGGGGGATGCACCGCTTCCTGATGATGCGGCTGATCCCTCTTTCCTGAAATTTGACCCGTCGATGTTCGGTATGGCACAGATTGCTGTTACCTCTGATGACATGGCGGTTGTCGACTTTCAGGATGATTTAGCGTCTATCCGGACGGAGCTTGAACGGGTGGAAGGTGTCGCCAATGTGGATGAATCCGGCAGAGTAACCGAACGTTATGAAATTAACCTGGATCAGGCACAGCTGGAAGAATATCAAATCACCCAGGAAGATATCGTTAACGTGGTTCAGTCCAACAACGTGTCACTTCCCGGTGGAACGGTGGAATCAGGAGAAAGAACGCTTACGACAAGAGTGCTGAAAGAAATAGAAGCTCAGGAAGATCTGGAAGAGCTGTTTGTTACAGTTGATCCGGAAACAGGCGATGAGTTATTTTTAGCCGATGTTGCAGACATAAGCCTTTCTCCGGAAGAGCAGAACGCTATTACGAGAACAAATCAGCAGCCGGCAATGCAGCTTAATCTAATGAAGGAAACAGATGCCAATGCGGCTACGGTGTCCTCATCCTTTAATAGTGAGCTGGACACGCTGCTTGAAGAAGATCAATACAGCAGCCTGGAATTTACGACTTTTTACGATGAAGGAGATTACATCCAGCAGTCCATCAACAGTGTGACGACTGCTCTTATTACCGGCGGGGTGTTTGCCATGCTCGTGCTGTTTTTCTTTCTCCGCAATTTAAAGACCCCGCTCATCATCGGGGTGGCAATACCGTTTTCTGTTATCGTGACATTTGGTTTCTTATATTTTACAGATGTCGGGCTGAATTTAATGACTCTTGGTGGATTGGCGCTTGGCATTGGAATGCTCGTCGATAATGCAATTGTGGTTATTGAGAATATATACCGGCATTTATCGATGGGCAAGACACCAAAAAAGGCAGCTTCAGAAGGAACAAAAGAAGTAGGCGGCGCCATTACGGCTTCGACTTTAACGACTGTTTCTGTCTTTCTGCCGATTATTTTTGTATCAGGCATCGTTGGAAATATTTTTACGGAATTTGCACTGGCAGTATCCTTTAGTTTAATTGCTTCCTTGTTTGTGGCTGTTACCGTTGTGCCGATGATGGCAAGCCGCATTTTGAAAGCTCCTAAAGAGGATATTGAAGAAAAAAGGCAGAACTCCCGCTATATGAAACGTCTGGAAAGGGCCAGCAAATGGTCGTTGAAACACCGTTTTCTTACTCTGTTTATTACGCTGTTATTTCTTATCGCAGGCGGAGCGGGTCTTGCTGCAACAGGAGTTAACTTTCTTCCGGCAAGCGACCAGGGCTTTTTCTCCATTGATGTGGAGACAGATTACGGAACCAACCTGGAAACGACGACTGCTATTACAGAGGATATTGAAGCTATTTTGGATCAGGAGGGAGCAGTCGACAGCTATTTAACAATGATCGGTTCTTCCGGCGACGACGGTGCAGTAACAGGAGGACCATCGGGATCCAATGAGGCCCAGATCATGGTCACGATGGAACCAATGGAGGACCGGGAAGCGAGCACGATCGATTTTATTGAACAGATAGAAGACGACGTGGTCGACGTAGAACCGGATGCCGATATTTCTCTTTCGAGCCAGACTGCTATAGGCGGAGGAGAAGCGAATACGGTCGTCTTTACTATCAGCGACCAGAACGTGGATACATTAAATGAGTCGACCGAGTATATGATCTCGGAGCTGAGAGAAGCGGAAGATATTCGGGAAATAACCACCTCGGATGAAGATCTCGCACCAGAGATACAAATTGCTGTAGATGAAGAAAATGCGAGGGAAAACGGTCTGGCGGCCGCCCAGATCGCCGATAGTGTCGACAATGCTACCCGCGGCCAAACAGCCACTACGGTACAGACAGCAGATAATACGACCTATGATGTGATTGTTCAATATGAAACCGGAGAACTGGAGACAGCAGAGGATTTAGAAACGCTGCTGATCGCCAACCAGGAAGGAGACTACATTGAACTTGGCGAGGTAGCCGACATTGAAGAAGGCAGCGGCCCTGCCGTTATTAATCGTGATGATCAGCAGCGCAGCGTGGAAATTACGGCGGCCTACAGCTCGGATACGACATTAAATGAGGCGTCCAATTTAGTGACGGATATATATGAAAACGACAATATGGCGGACAGTACCTCTCTTGCCTATTCGGGAGAACAGGAGCTGCTGGACGATGCGCTCGACAGCATGATATTTGCCTTCCTTCTCGGACTGCTGTTCATTTATCTCGTAATGGCAGGACAATTTGAATCCTTTAAATATCCATTTATCGTTATGTTCAGCGTGCCGCTTGTGGTTATAGGAGTAAGCATTGCCCTGGCAGTTACGCAGACACCGCTCAGTGTGACCGTCTTTATCGGCCTCATTGTTCTTGCCGGTATTGTCGTCAACAATGCGATCGTGCTGGTGGACTATATCAATCAACAGAAAGAAAAGGGAATGGCTTCCAAAGAAGCTATTGTAGAATCTGTTAAACAGAGAACCCGCCCTATTCTGATGACAGCTGTAACAACAATTCTAGGGGTCGTTCCATTATCGCTTGGTATTGGTGAAGGCGCAGAGATTCAGCAGCCGATGGGTATTGCCGTGATCGGCGGCCTTGTCAGCAGCACTTTTCTGACGCTGTTTGTCATACCAGTTCTGTACAGCTTCCTGGATACGAATTTCCGGAAGGTGAGAAAAGAAGAAAAGAAAGCCGAAAAGGAGCAAAAGCGCGGTAAAAAGCGTCGGAAGCAGGAAGGCACAAATGAATAATTGACAATAAAGCTTCCTCTCCCGTAACATGAAATAAAGACAACCACTAGGGGCGCATATGCTGAGATAAGGAAATTCCTTTGTCCCTCTGAACCTGATCTGGGTAAAGCCAGCGTAGGAAAGTGGAGCGTGCGTTTTTATTTGGCTGTGATGGTCAGGAAAAGCCGCTCCTTTCAAGGGGCGGCTTTTTTGTGTGTAAATGAAAAAGACGTCCGGATGTGGTGAGTACAGATAAAAATGGAGGAACCAACAATGGGGGAAATACCAAAAGTACTATCCATAGCAGGAACAGATCCTACCGGAGGAGCTGGCATCCATGCCGACTTAAAAACATTCCAGGAGATCGGCGCTTACGGAATGGCCGTTATTACAAGCGTGGTGGCCCAGAATACGATGGGGGTAAAAGACGTCTGGCATATGGAGGACGAAACGATTCTGAAACAGCTGGAAGCCGTGCTTGAAGACATCAGGCCGCAGGCAGTGAAAACAGGTATGATCGCCCTGCCGTCTATGATTGAAAGTATCACAGACCGGCTGGAACGGGAAAACCTGCCAATTATTGTAGATCCGGTAATGGTGGCCACAAGTGGAGACTCGTTAATGGATAAAGAAACGAAAAAACTAATGGTCAACCGGCTGCTTCCTATAGCAGAAGTGGTGACGCCGAATATGGAAGAAGCCGAAAAGCTTACCGGAGTAAAAGTCTCTACCATAGAAGAGGCGGAAAAAGCGGCCCGGGTGCTGGTCGAGGAGATGGGGGCAGGAGCTGCGGTTGTAAAAGGCGGGCATGCGAAAGACACGGCAATTGATGTGTTATATTATAAGAAAGAATTTATCCATCTAACGGCGGATCGGTTTAATACGAAGCATACACACGGGACAGGATGCACGTTTTCTGCGGCAATTGCCGCCAATCGGGCGAAGGGTATTCCTGTTATCCAATCGTGTGAGCTGGCTAAAGAATTTATTACAAAGGCGATCAGCCATCCGCTCAACATCGGGCGCGGGAGCGGACCGGTGAATCATTGGGGCCGTTCGTTAGAGAAATGAATAACCCTGGAGGGAAAGAGACATGATGCATTCAGAAGGAAAAAAAGCATACAAATTGCTGCACGAAATGCGGACGGCAAAGCCTCTTGTTCATAACATTACAAACGTGGTGGTAGCGAACTTTACGGCGAATGGACTTTTAGCGGCAGGAGCATCGCCTGTAATGGCCAACGCAAAAGAAGAAGCGGCCGATATGGCGTCTGCCGCCGATGCGCTGGTGCTTAACATTGGAACGTTGAACCCACTGCAGGTGGAGTCCATGCTGCTTGCCGGCGCCGCAGCGAATAAAAAAGGAATTCCAGTCGTACTCGATCCGGTCGGAGCCGGTGCTACCGCTTATCGAACCGATACTGCCCGGCAGCTGCTCAAAGAAATAGACATTTCCCTTGTCCGCGGAAATGCAGGAGAAATTGCTGCTGTTGCAGGACTTGAAAGCAATACAAGAGGAGTAGATTCAGGTTCCTCCCATGTAAGTACAGCTGAAACGGCAGAACGTGCCTTTCACGTATTGAAGCTTCCTATTGTCGTAACGGGAGCGGTGGATGCAGTAACGGATGGAAAAGATATGTACCGCATTCACAACGGTCATTCGATGATGACTAAAGTGACCGGATCCGGCTGCCTGCTCAGCTCGCTGATCGGTTCTTTCCTGACCGTTACGGACGATGTGGCATATGGCGCAGCAGCGGCGCTGGGCTATTATGGAATAGCAGCGGAAAAAGCCGGCGGATTTGCGTCAATGAGAGGTCCGGGCACCTTTCAGTCAGAGCTGTTGAACGCATTGTATCACGTGGGAGATATGGATATCCGGCATCAGCTGACGCTTAAAAAAGAAGAGCTGAGAGGCACCTATGAATAAAGAAGCACTGCTGCTTTATTTCATTATGGGCAGTCAGGACACAGAGAAAAACCCGGTTGAAGTACTCAAACAGGCGATAGCAGGCGGCATTACCTGCTTTCAGTTCCGTGAAAAGGGGCCGGCTGCAAAAACGGCTTTACAAAAAGAAGAGCTCGCGCGCGAAATGCTTGCTGTCTGCCAAAGCCGCAGCGTTCCGTTTATTGTAAATGACGATGTGGAACTCGCTGTGAAGATAGGCGCGGACGGCGTTCATATCGGACAGGGGGACGAACCTGCTTCGGAAGTGAAAAAGAAACTCCCTCCGCATATGAGTATTGGTGTTTCTGCAAAAACGCTGGCAGAGGCTGAGCAGGCCACTCAGGACGAGGCCGATTATATCGGCACAGGTCCAATGTATGCAACCATATCTAAAGCAGACGCAGATGACCCGATCGGCCCGGAAGGCATTCAGGATTTACGTAAATTCGGCATTACGATTCCCATCGTTGGAATCGGTGGAATTACAGAAAAAAATGCACAACGCGTACTCAAAGCTGGAGCAGACGGTGTATCCCTGATTTCTGCTATCAGCAGGGCAGCGGAACCGGAAACAGCCGCACGCAGTCTTAGAAAGCTGCTTCATAAATAAGGTCAAGAGACCCCGCTTCTTTTAGGAGCGGGCTTTTTTTTGCTGCTTTTAATATGTATTTTTTATACACAATAAAATGTGTTAGATTATCTTTCGTCATTGCAGAAATTCCCAGCATCTTTCTATAGAATACATAATTATAAAGAAAAGCAGGAGTGAAAATAAATGAAACAAGGCATGGTTTATTTTGTAGGAGCCGGCCCGGGTGACCCGGAGCTGTTGACCATTAAAGGACTGAAGGCTCTTCAGCAGGCAGATGTGGTTGTATTTGACAGGCTGGTACACCCCGCCCTGCTTTTAGAGGCCGGTCCGGAAACGAAATTTATATACTGCGGAAAAAAACCATGCGAACATACACTGCGGCAGCAGGATATTCAAAAAGAACTGATGATCCAGGCAAAGAAGGGAAAAACAGTCGTCCGGCTCAAAGGCGGCGACCCAGGCATATTCGGCAGAGTCGGGGAAGAAGCACAAATGCTGCGGAGCCATAAAGTGGCCTATGAAATGATTCCGGGTGTAACGGCTGCCAACGCGGCTTCGCTGTATGCAGGGGTGCCTCTCACGCACCGCGATCATTCCAGGTCTCTGGCCATCGTTACAGGGCACAGCAAAAACAAATCAGGAAAGCCCGATGCAGATTGGGAAAGCCTGGCAAAAGGAATGGAAACGATCGTCTTTTATATGGGAATGAAAAACCTTCCATTTATCACTTCTGAATTGACCGGCCATGGAAAAAGCAAAAATACCCCAGTGCTCATTGTCGAATGGGGCACCTGCGGCCGGCAGAGGGAAGTAATCGGAACGCTTGCGGATATCGAGAAAAAAGCAGCCAAACAGCAGATGGAAAATCCTTCGATCATCATTGTAGGGGAAGTTGCTGCGCTGCACTATGATCTGCAGTGGATGGAGAAAGGCCCGCTGACCGGGCAGGGCTGTATTATTCATCATGCGACGCCGCTGACAGAGCGGATGAAAAACGAATGGGAAAAGCTTGGAGCGGAAGTATATGTTGGAAACAGCAGATGGGAAAACCGGGAAAGAACGGCTTTCAGACACTTGGGCATGGCAGGCCATGCCACTCATATTGTTGTACCGGATAAAGCGTCTGCTGTCGAATGCCTGGAGTATCTTCCAAACGATTTAATAAAAGATAAACTTACATTTTACTGCTGTTCGAACAGAGCTGCCGACCTGTTAAAGCAGGCCGGGGCGGCAAGAATAACCCGTCTCCCGGAAGCCGGAAGCTTCGAAAAATGGCTTCTGTTGTCTGCAGATAACCTTGGATTAGCTGAAATCGTCTAAGTAATATCACTTAAAGGAGTGTCTACAGCATGCGTAAAGAGAACATTGTACTAATAGGAAATGGAATGGCGGGTATTCGAACGATTGAAGAAATTTTAAAAACAGAACCGGACCGTTTTAACATTACTATTTTCGGCAAAGAGCCTTATCCAAACTACAATCGTATTCTGCTCTCTAAAGTGCTCCAGGGCGACAGCGATATCAGTGAAATTATTTTAAATGACTATGACTGGTATGAAGAAAAAAACATTACGCTTTATGCAGGAGATGAAGCAGAGGAAATTGACAAAAAGAAAAAAATCGTACGCAGTAAACAGGGACGTGAATGCCCGTACGACCATTTAATTATTGCGACAGGGTCCAATGCGTTCATGCTGCCTCTTCCGGGCGCCGATAAAGAAGGAGTTATCGCATTCCGCGATATTAAAGACACCGAAGAGATGATCAGCGCTTCCAAAAAGTACAAGAAAGCGGTCGTTATTGGAGGCGGCCTGCTTGGGCTCGAAGCGGCTCGAGGCCTGCTTAATTTGAATATGGAAACGGAAGTAGTCCATAACAACAGCTACTTAATGGAACGTCAGCTCGATGAGCCGGCTTCACGAATGCTCAAGAATGACTTGGAAGCACAGGGTATGCGATTTCATATGGCAAAAGACACAGAAAAGGTGCTCGGAAAAAAACGGGTGGAAGGACTGAAATTCAAAGACGGGTCCACGCTTGAGGCCGATCTGGTCGTCATGGCGGTCGGAATCCGCCCTAACGCAGTATTAGCCGGTGCCTCCGGCATTGACACCAACCGTGCCATCCTCGTTAACGATCATATGGAAACGAGTGTGAAAGACATATACGCTGTGGGGGAATGCGCCGAGCATAACGGCATTGCCTACGGTCTGGTCGCCCCTCTTTACGAACAGGGAAAAGTGCTCGCTGAACGAATCTGCATGAAAGCACGCACCGGTACCGGCTATCAAGGATCGCTTACTTATACACAGTTGAAAGTAGCGGGCGTAGATGTGTTTTCCGCAGGAACCTTTCAGGACGAAGAAGATACAAAAGCCATCCGGGTCCATGATGAATTTGAAGGCATCTACAAAAAAGTGGTGGTCCGCGACAACCGGGTAGTAGGAGCCGTGCTTTACGGGGAGACGTCGGATTCGCCGAGACTGCTGGAAATGATGAAGAAGAGCCAGGACATTACCGGCCTGGGGAAAACGATTATTCTGCCATCCGAACAGGAAGGCGGGGAGACGGAAAGCCTGACCGCTGCGATGGAGCCGTTTGAAACAATATGCGGCTGTAACGGTGTCTGTAAAGGCGATATTGTAGAAGCCATTCAAAAAGACGGACTAACCTCAGTGGAAGAAGTAAAGAAACATACCAATGCTGCCCGGTCATGTGGAGGATGCAAGCCTCTTGTAGCGGACCTGCTCGCCCATACACTTGGAGGTGAAGCAGGGGAAGGCCTGCAGGAAGAGCCGATGTGCGGCTGTACCGATCTGACGCATGAAGAAGTCGGGGAAGAGATCAGAACCAAACAGCTGACGCTGACAAGAGAAGTCATGAATGTGCTTCATTGGAAAACGTCAGAAGGCTGTTCCAAATGCCGTCCGGCAATCAATTACTATTTAGGTGTAGCCTATCCGAAGGAGTACGAAGATGATCCGTCATCGCGCTTTGTAAACGAGAGAATGCACGCCAACATTCAAAACGACGGCACGTATTCCGTTGTGCCGAGAATGTACGGCGGGGTAACCAACCCGGATCAGCTTCGGAAAATTGCAGAAGTAGCTGATAAGTACAGTGTTCCTCTGCTGAAATTAACAGGAGGGCAGCGGATCGATATGCTTGGTATTCCAAAGGCGGATCTGCCGTCGGTATGGGAGGATTTGAACATGCCTTCCGGCTACGCCTATGCGAAATCCCTTCGTACGGTGAAAACATGTGTAGGAGAGGACTTCTGCCGCTTCGGCACCCAGGATTCCATCGGCCTGGGTATCGCAATTGAGAAGAAATATGACCGGCTTAACACCCCTCATAAAGTAAAAATGGCAGTATCAGCCTGCCCAAGAAACTGTGCAGAATCCGGTATTAAAGATTTGGGGATTGTCGGAGTGGAAGGGGCCTGGGAGCTTTATGCAGGCGGAAACGGCGGCGTTGATTTAAAGGGCGGCGAACTGCTGACGAAAGTCAAAACGACCGAGGAAGTTATTGATACAATCAGTGCCTACCTGCAGTACTACCGTGAAAATGCCAGGTATTTAGAAAGAACTTCGCACTGGATTGGGCGTGTTGGACTGGATCATGTGAAATCTGTGGTTCTGGACGACAAAGAGGAACGCAAAGCACTGATTGCACGAATGGATACCGCCCTGGAAGCACTTCCGGAAGATCCGTGGAAAGCCATTACGAGCAATGAGAAAAAACGGGAAGAGCTGTTTGAACAGAAAAAAGTAGAAGTTCTTCAATAAATAATAAGGAGCGGGGCCATGGCTGAAATAACCGAAACAACCGCGGTATATGTAGCGGACGTAGAAGAATTTAAAAAAGGCATTCCGAAGGAAATCTTTGTTAATGGAGAATCCATCGCCTTTTTCAAAACAAACGCAGACAAAATCAGGGCTATTCGAAACAGCTGTCCACACAAAGGCGGCCCCCTTTCCCAGGGGATTGTCAGCGGAGACTATGTGTTCTGCCCGCTTCATGACTGGAAAATAAGCACAGCAGATGGAAAAGCCCAGGCGCCCGACGTAGGCTGCACGCATTCTTATCCGGTACAGGTGGAAGGAAGCAGTGTGTATATTCAAATTTAAAAACCGCTGACGATGGCAAATCCCTTATCTCAACTGATATAGTTGCGATAAGGGATTTTTTTGTCTATAAAATTCGGAAAGGAAAGAATAGCGATGACGTTTGATGTAGTGATGATAGGGCTGTTTTTTATTGCTGTACAGGTATTTGCCAATATATTTGTAAAAGGCCCAAGAATCCGAAGCTTTCGCTGGCTCTCTTTTTCGGGAGGCATTGCCGTGGCTTATATATTTGTCTATGTTCTGCCTGCGCTGCATGAAGAACAAGAAGCCTTCAGCGGCGAGCTTACGATGGAATCTGAGCTCTACATTCTGGGCCTGATAGGCCTGATGGTGTTTTATACGGTGTTTAAAACAGCCGATGCCCAGCAGAAAAAAGGAAAACGGGACGGGGATGCATTGTTTTTTTACATACAGGTTGGCTTTTTTACTCTATATAATATGCTGATCTCCTATATTGTGTTTGCTTCCGATGTAGAAACGGTGCAGGGCGTGTTCTATGCGATAGCGGTAGGTCTTCATTTTATGTCCGTATCACACGACTTATGGCGCGAAGATAAAGAGCGTTATGAAAAAGTGGCCCGTTACGTTCTGGCTGCGGGTATTCTCGGCGGATGGCTTGTCGGTCTGCTTGTGCCGTATTCTTCGATTGGGCTGGCGGTTGTTTTTGCGTTTATCTCAGGCGCGATGCTGATGAATGTATTAAATAAAGAACTGCCGAATGAAGAAAATGCGCACCTTCCTACATTTCTCATTTCTGCAGGAGGGTACGCAATTATCGCAACGCTGTTGAAATATTTCTTTCAATGGTAAATCTAAAGTGTCTTTGGAGCACGGAAGAAAGCCGGTGCATATTTAGCCAGCAGCACAATAATAACGATCGTAATGACCGCTTCCGGAATCAAATAGGACGCATTGTACACGGCTGAATACAAAACGACCGGCATGTCGCCTGCGTAGGCGCCAAACCAGATCACGCCGGATGCAAAGTGATCGATAAATCGCAGCAGGGTGGCAAACAAAACTCCGATCACGATAGAAGCATAAGGAACTCCGTTTGTGAACGACCGGGAGGTAATAAACAAACCGGCCGCACCGAGAACCGTGTAGGCAATCGGGTATTCCAGTATAAGCTGGACCGGATGAACAATAGTGGCCCCCGTAAAAAGCTGCAGAACGCCGACAATAAATCCGGTGAGCGCGCCTGCCTTCCAGCCGCGCCGGAAAGCAATAACAAAAATAGGAATCATAATCAGGGAGATGGAGCCTCCCATTGCCCATAAAGCGCCGAATTGGACATAGCTTAAAATAAGCGACAAGGCGGCCATGAGCGAGATTTCAATCATAATGACAAGTCTTTGGTGTTTCATATACTGCTCCTTTCCCAACTACAGAGACAGGAAAGACGAGGCTTCTATATAGATAGAGCTTTCGCCACTTCCCTACGCTGGCATCATCCAGTTCAGGTTCCAAGAGTTGAGGCTCTGCCTCTCTCAGTCCAATGACACCTCTAGTGGTTTATATTTGTTTCCTTTCTTATCATACGGTTTCTGCCGGCAAAATCAAGAGGGAAGCATAAATCTAAATAAAGAAGGGTAAGGAACAGAAGAAGAACGAGAGAAAGGCTGGAATAAACGAATGAACATACCAGGCAATTTACTTTTGGCCTATTTAAAAGGAAGCGGGTTGTCGACCACGGTAACGCTGCTGATGCTGATTTTTTATATAGTAAGCTTAGGAGAAATAAGTGATTTTGAACTGCTTGCCGCGGTGCTCGTTTTCCATACATACATAGGGTCGCTTGCCGGTATGTTTCTGCTTCGGTTTCTGCGTCCTTTGGAAAACGGGATTGTCTATCCTATTCTGGGCATTATTATTTTTGGCACGGTAGGGCTGCTTTACGGCCTGTTTATTATTTATACGTACAATCTCGAAGGCTATTTTATCGGTGTTACGATGGCTTCTTCGATTTCTTTTTTCTGCAGCCAGGTCGTTAAATCAAAAGGAGCCTCTTATTTGCTGGCGGCACTTGGTCCGCTGTTTCTGCTGCTTATTTTTCTGTCTGTGCAATTTATCGGAACACTCGGAAGCTGAAAAATGTGGGAATAGTTATTAACTATCGTAATTCTCTGACTTTTCTTATATACTTTTCTTACGGCGCTTAAATAAAGCGCTTTCTTTACGAAGGGAAAAGAGAAAAGGGGGAGTATGATGCCAGCTATCGTGTTAGCCATCATCGGTTTTACCGTATTTGCCCTGGGTTACCGGTATTATTCAAAATTTATTGCAGAACGGATTTACCGGCTTGATCCCAACTTCCGCACTCCGGCCCACGAATTCAGGGATGGAGTCGATTTCGTTCCGACCAATAAGTTTGTTCTATGGGGGCATCACTTTACGTCTGTAGCAGGCGCCGCGCCGATTGTAGGTCCGGCCATTGCTATTTACTGGGGCTGGCTTCCGGCATTCTTATGGGTGATTCTCGGAACGGTGTTTGCAGCCGGTGTACATGATTTTGGAACGCTTGTGCTGTCTGTCCGCAACAAAGGACAGTCGATTGGAACACTGGCGGAGAAAATTATCGGCCGCCGGGCCAAGCTGTTGTTTTTATTCATTATTCTCATTCTCGTATTAATGGTAAATGCCGTGTTCGCCTGGGTTATTGCCAACCTGTTTATTACCTTTCCGGCAAGTGTTATTTCTGTATTTATCCAAATTCCGCTTGCGATCTGGATTGGTTATACGATAAACCGCAAAGGAAAAAGCATGCTGCTTCCTTCTTTAATAGGACTGGCTGTCATGTACAGCGCCGCAATTGCAGCAAGCTATATTCCTGCGCTGCAGATTGATCTGGTACGCTACTTTGGGGGAGAAGGAAGCACCGTATTTGCCGGACTTGATGCCGTTTCCATGGCCTTTATGGTTTGGATTGCCGTATTAATGATTTACGTATACATAGCTTCCGTCCTTCCGGTATGGAAGCTGCTTCAGCCGAGAGATTTTATTAATTCCCATCAGCTGGTAGTCGGCCTGGCTATTTTGTATCTAGGCCTGTTCTTTACCTGGCCGGCAGCAGAAATGACAGCGCCGGTGACGCGGAGCGTTCTTGACGTGTCCTGGTTTCCACTGCTGTTTATTACGATAGCCTGTGGTGCCATTTCAGGCTTCCACGGTCTGGTTTCTTCGGGCACGACCTCAAAGCAGTTGAATAAAGAAACAGATGCCCGTTTTGTCGGCTACTTTGGCGCTGTAGGAGAAGGCGTTTTGGCTCTTATAACGATTCTTGCTGTAAGCACTTTTTTTGCTACACAGACGGATTTCTTAAATGCCTATGAAAGCTACAATGTAGCAAATGCGGATGGCCTGACGTACTTTATTGGCGGGGCCGGACAGCTTGCAGCCGGCATCGGCCTTCCGCCTGGAACAGCAGAAACGATTGTGGCGGTTATCGTCGTCAGTTTTGCGGCCACCACGCTTGATACGTCTGTACGCCTCATGCGCTACATTATTGCCGAGCTTGGCCAGGAATATAATGTCAAGCCGCTTACGAAGAAGCACGTAGCTACTTCTATTGCTGTCGGTGGCAGCATGGCACTCGTTCTTCTGCCTGGAGGCGATCGTGGATTTGGTTCCGGGGGCTACCTGCTCTGGCCTTTATTTGGCACATCGAACCAGCTGCTCGCCGGTATCAGCCTGTTATTAATCAGCATCTGGCTGCGCCGGAAAGGACGTAACTTCTTATTTACCTTCGTGCCAATGCTCTTCCTGCTGTTTATGACACTTTGGGCGATGATTAACCAGGTCGTGTTCCAATGGTCCGGAATAGGCGGCGGCGAAGCGCAGATCTTATTGTTTGTGATGGGATCGATTATTTTAGGATTTACAATATGGATTCTGCTTGAAGCAGTAATGCTGTTCCGCAGAGAACCACCGAACACCGAACCTGATCAGGATTAAAAGGAGGCGGGGAAGATGGGATTTCAGAAAACGGTCAAGCAGTGGCTGGCTTACTATGAAGAAGTGATCAGCCTGCCCCATCAGGCAGAGCGGAAAAGAGAGCTTCGGGATGAGGAAGACCTGTTTATGCTGCTCTGCTTTTCGGAGCTGCTCGGCCTTCCCAACCCGGTCTCGTACTATACGCTTGAACTGTATCCGGAGATGCTCGAAAATTTTCACGACTGGCATAAGCGAATGGGCATGGAAAAGTCGCCGCTTACCGGGATACGCTGTTGTTAATAAATGAATTCAACGATAAGAAGGGGACGGCATGAAAAGCTTATTTAAAAAAGAAATTCTGTTTTTCGGAGGAAAGGGTGGCGTAGGCAAATCCACCTCCGCTTCTGCTTTCGCCTTTGCTTCTGCAGAGGCGGGATACCGTACGCTGCTCGTTTCAACAGATCCGGCCCATAATTTGAGCGATCTGTTTGACCAGACAATCGGCGATGAAAAAACCGCATTGGCCGACAATCTGTGGGGAATGGAAATTGATCCCGAGAAAGAGGCCCGCCGCTATATTGAGCGGGTCAAGCAGAACCTTAAAGGCGTGGTCCGTTCCTCCATGGCTGATGAAGTAAACCGCCAAATTGATATGGCAGCCGTGTCCCCGGGGTCGGATGAATCCGCCCTATTCGACAGGCTGATTCATATTATTCTGGAAGAAAAGGAAACGGTGGATACGATCGTGTTTGATACTGCACCGACTGGGCATACGGTCCGGCTTCTTTCCCTGCCGGAGATGATGGAAGCCTGGATGGAAGGGATGCTCAAACGCAGAAGTAAAGTAAATGACAATTACTCGCAGTGGATGAATGACGGCGAACCGGTGGAAGATCCGATCTACCAGATTTTAATGGAACGAAAAGACCGGTTTTCCCGGGTACGCCGTATTTTAATGGATCCAAAGCGGACCGCCTGTGTATACGTGCTGGTGCCGGAAAAGCTGCCTATTGCTGAAACAAAACGGGCCCTGCAGCTGCTCGAGCAGGTGAATATGCCGGTGCCGGCCATTCTAATTAATAAGTGCATGCCTGAATCTGCTGGAAGCAGTTCGTTTATTCAAAAAAGGCGGGCGCAGGAAGCGGCTTATATTGAACAGATTAACAAAGCATTTCCACACCAGCAGAAAACATTTCTGCCGCTGCTGGAAGAAGATATTCATTCGATTGACGATATTAAGACGATGGCAAAAGCGATCGTTCCTGATTGAAAAGAGTGTGCCGGAGGGCATGCTCTTTTTTTTATGTGAAGGTTTGTTTAAGAGAAAGAAAAAACGGTAATGAGAATAGGATAATTGATTTATCCAGGAGGTCCTATAAAATGGAAACAATCAAAATTGCGAATACTGGAATAGAAGCTTCCCGCATCGGCCTTGGCACATGGGCTATAGGCGGTAAGATGTGGGGAGGGACCAATGAAAAAGATTCCATTCAAACGATCCACGCAGCTTTAGATAAAGGAATCACTCTTATTGATACAGCTCCTGCCTACGGACTTGGTGAATCTGAAGAACTGGTCGGCAAAGCCGTCGAACAGTATGGAGGCAGAAATAATATTGTGCTGTCGACCAAAGCAGGACTGAACTGGACGGAAGAGGGCGGCATGTATAGAGATGCGTCTGAAGCCCGTATCAAAAAAGAAGTAGAAGATTCACTCCGCCGTCTCCGCAGCGACTACATTGATGTGTACCATGTGCACTGGCCCGATCCGGAAGTGGACATTGAAGAAACCGCGACGGCTATGAAAAAGTTGTTCGAACAAGGGAAAATACGAGCGATCGGTCTCAGTAACTTTACACCGGAGCAGATAGATGCGTTTCAGAAAACGGTGCCGGTTCACGTGCTGCAGCCGCCTTATAACATTTTTGAAAGAGGAATCGAAGAAGATATTCTTCCTTACACCCGAAAACATGATATAACGAATCTGTCGTACGGAAGCCTCTGCCGCGGCCTGTTGAGCGGGAAAATGTCAACTGATCGTACGTTCAAAGGTGATGACCTGCGCAACAAGGATCCCAAGTTTCAGGAAGATACGCTGCCGAATTATATTGCCGCAGTAAATGAACTGGATCAGTATGTGCAGAACAAATATAACAAGCGCGTCATTCACCTTGCCATCCGCTGGGTGCTTGACCAGCCGGGCTCCGACATTGCCCTCTGGGGATCGAGAAGGCCGGACCAGCTTGATCCGGTAGAAGAAGCAATGGGATGGAAATTGGATGAAACCGACCATCAGGCAGTAAATGAAATCGTCGATAAGCATATTAAAGAACCGATCGGTCCGGAATTTATGGCACCCCCTGCTAAATCAGAATAAGCTGAAAAGATAAGCCTGTCTCCAATGGAGACAGGCTTATTAAATGTTGTCAACAATGCTCTTGTCGAATTAGTGTTTTCCTTTCGTTGTAGACGCCATGGTAACGCTTTATTATAAAGATACAGCAATGATAATTACTTATCATCAGAATTAATGCTGCTCATGAAGAAAGTAGTTAAATCATGACAGCATATCTTTTAATAAACAAGGAGGCGTTTACTATGAGTACAGCAGCTCAAGGAGAAGCACAGAGCAAAGGCAGCATCCGTGCGAAGGTGCAGCGGTTTGGCAGTTATTTAAGCGGCATGATTATGCCAAACATTGGGGCGTTTATTGCCTGGGGTCTTATTACAGCCCTTTTCATTGCGGATGGTCCGTTTCCGGTAGCAAACATTGCAGATAACGTAGTCGGCCCGATGCTGACCTACCTGCTTCCGCTTTTGATTGGTTATACCGGCGGGCGGATGGTTCACGGCGATATGCGCGGCGGGGTCGTCGGCGCGATTGCCACGATGGGGGTTATCGCAGGAGCAGAGATTCCAATGTTCCTCGGCGCCATGATGATGGGGCCGTTAGGCGGCTATGCCATTAAGAAATTTGACCAGGCGGTGGATGGAAAGATCAAGCAGGGCTTTGAAATGCTTGTCAACAACTTCTCTTCTGGTATTATCGGCGGTACTCTCGCTATTTTAGGACTTTATGCGATCGGCCCGCTTGTTACGGGACTTACCGGTGCTCTTGGAAGCGGCGTAGACTGGATTATCGGCCTTGGTCTGCTCCCGCTCGTCAGCATATTCATTGAGCCGGCGAAAGTATTGTTTTTAAATAACGCGATTAACCATGGTATTTTAAGCCCGCTTGCTTTAGAGCAGACAGCTCAGGAAGGGCAGTCGATACTGTTCCTTTTAGAAACCAACCCGGGACCGGGTATGGGAATTCTTTTAGCCTATATGGTCTTCGGTAAAGGCATGGCGCGCGGTTCAGCGGCCGGTGCTTCCATTATTCACTTCTTCGGAGGGATTCACGAAATTTACTTCCCATATGTGCTAATGAAGCCGATATTAATTCTCGCAGCAATTGGCGGCGGCATGGCCGGTATCTTTACTTTCCAGCTGTTCGGTGCAGGTCTTGGAGCTCCGCCTTCTCCGGGAAGCGTTATTGCCTACTTCCTATTGGCCAGCCCGAGCAACTACCTTGGTCTCGCAGCCGGTATTCTGGCAGCTACGACCGTATCGTTTGTGATCGCAGGATCGATCCTCCGCTTCTCCAAGCAGGAAGAAGAGGATTTAAGCGGTGCAGCAGCGAAGATGGAAAGCATGAAAGGCAAGAAAAGCCAGGCTGCTTCCCAGCTTGGAGGCAGCCAGCCGGTTGCATCTTCTGCTAAGAAAGCACAGGTAAGCAGCATTATCTTCGCCTGCGATGCCGGAATGGGATCAAGCGCGATGGGTGCTTCCGTCATGAAAGACAAAGTAAAAAAAGCCGGACTGGATATACACGTCACCAATTCAGCTATTAACCAGATTCCGGACAGCGCAGATATTATTATTACCCATAAAGACTTAACCGAGCGCGCCAAAGCAAAACGCCCGGATGCAGAGCATATTTCTGTTGAAAACTTCCTCGGCAGCCCGAAATACGATGAGTTAGTTGAAGATTTAAAGGGAAGAGAAGAGGGAGCAGAACAACAGGAAACACCGCTTTCTGAATTTGATCCGCAGAACGTCCAGAAAATTATCTTCGCCTGCGATGCCGGAATGGGGTCAAGCGCGATGGGTGCGTCTGTTCTAAAAGATAAAGTAAAAAAAGCCGGACTGGATATACACGTCACCAATTCAGCGATCAATCAGATTCCAGAAGATGCAGATATTATTATTACCCATAAAGACTTAACCGAGCGCGCCAAGGCAAAACGTCCGGATGCAGCACACATTTCCGTCGACAATTTTCTCGGCAGCCCGAAATATGATGAGCTTGTAGAAGGACTAAAGGAAAATAAAATCAGCTAAGCTTCACGAAAAGGGTGAACGATATGGACTATATTACAGCCCGTGAACGTGAACTCATGCAGTATCTGCTTTCCCAGAAAGGCATGGTGCCTATCTCTGAAGCGGCCCGGGAGCTTAATGTGAGCGCCCGGACCATTCACCGGGATCTGGAAGGCCTTGAAAAAAGAATAGAGCCGTATCATTTAATCTTAAGAAGACAGACAGGCAGAGGGATTGAAGTCATTGGCGAGGAGAGCAGCAGGCAGGAACTGCTGTCTCTTCTTCGCCATTCTGCTTTTTCCGACTACACGCCGGAAGAAAGAAAAACCCTTCTTCTCAGTGCGCTTCTGGAGACAAATGAGCCGGTCAAGCTTACTTCTCTGGCGGTTGAGCTTAACGTAACAACGGCTACAGTCAGCCACGATCTCGACAAAGCAGAGGAGTGGCTGTCTTTTTTCGATTTACAGCTGATTCGCAGAAGAGGGTACGGCGTAGAAGTGATTGGTACCGAGAAATCAAGAAGGCGTGCGATGAGCAGTTTAATGGTAGAAACTTTCGGAGAAAATGAGTTTTTTGAACTGATGCGGGAAACGATGAAGCAGAAGCCGTCCCAGGGAAGCGATATATCGAACCGGCTGCTTGGCATGGTGGAGAAGGAACGCTGGGCGCTCGTAGAAGGCGTGCTTCAGGACTTTAAAAGCGAGCTGCCCTATTCCTTTGCGGACAGTGCCTACATCGGCCTGGCCGTCCATTTAACGCTTGCGATGGAACGGATCATAAAAGGCGAAAACATTGAAATCAATGAAGCCTATTTTCAATCGCTCCAGGAAACGAAGGAGTTCGCTGTCGCGGAGCAGCTTATTTCGCGGCTGGAGCAGGTGTTTCAGCGGTCTATTCCGAAAGCGGAAATCGGCTACATTACGATGCATCTGCGCGGGGCAAAGCTTCGAAACGATCAGGAATATACGATCGATTTAGACAGCCTTCCTTCGGCGGTGCAGGCGAAATCCCTGATTCGGTTTGTAGAAGAAAAAGTCGGGAAAAACCTGACCGGTGATGAATCCCTCTTCCAGGGACTTGTCGCTCATCTGGAGCCCACGCTTTACCGGATTAAGGAACGTATGAAAATTCATAACCCCCTGTTAAAAGATATTAAAAGTGATTACCCGGAATTGTTTTCCTTAATTAAAGAAGCTGCTGACCATACTTTTTCCCGGTTCGAACTGCCGGACGCAGAAATCGGCTTTCTCGTTCTTCATTTCGGCTCGGCGATTGAAAGGGCAAATACGCTGGAACCTATGCATGCTTTAGTCGTCTGTTCGAGCGGCATTGGTTCTTCAAAAATGCTTGTCACCCGGCTGCAAAAAGAAATCCCCGAGCTGCAGAAGCTTAAAAATATTTCGTTGATGGATCTGGAAGATCAGACCAAAAGAGAGGGCTATGATGTTATTATTTCTACGTTAAGCCTGCCGGACAGCGTACTTCCGCATATCGTCGTCAATCCTTTTTTAACGGACAAAGATATTAGGAGTGTGCAGGCTTTTATTCGGGAACAGCATAAAGACAGTCTGCTGCAAAAAAGAAAGCCGGTATCGCCGGGAACGGCGGCCGCAGAAGAACCGATAGAAAAGCTGGTGCAGATCCAGGCTTACACGAACACGATAGTAACAATTTTAGGTGGACTGGAAGTAGAAGAAATTGCAGAACGCGGGGACCTTTCGACTCAGCTGGGGGCAATATGCCGCCGCGCTGCCCGGGACGGTATGATTCAAAATGCCGGAGCCGTGCGTGATAAACTGCTGGAACGTTATGCAATAGGCGGGGTCGCTATTCCCGACTCCGGACTTGCGCTGTTCCATGCCAGAAGTGTTCATGTCGCCCGGCCTTCCTTTACGATATGGGATCTGCCGGAGCCTAAAAATATCCAGGCGATGGATGGATCTGTAGAGACGACACACCGCATTCTGCTTCTGCTCGCACCTGAATATGGAGAACCGGAAATATACGAAGTACTCAGTGCCGTCAGTGAGCAGCTTATTGGAAGCAGGGAATCAATCGTCCGCTTCCGCACGGCGGATAAACAGCGGCTGTCCCGGCACATGGGATCTGCGTTTCATGAATGGCTTAAAGACAAACTACAATAAGACAGGAGACGATTATAATGAGCAGCCAAATACTAAAAGAAGAAAACGTCGTACTAGGAGCAGCATTAGGTTCAAAGGAAGAAGCAATCCGTACGACAGGAAACATTCTCGTCGATCAAGGGTATGTTGAAGCGGATTATATTAATTCCATGATGGAAAGAGAAGCCTTAACCTCGACATATATGGGAAATTACATTGCGATACCGCACGGCACGGAAGATTCCAAAAGTAAAATCAAATCCTCCGGATTGTCTATCGTACAGGTGCCGGATGGCGTCGATTACGGCGACGGAAATATTGTAAAAATATTTATCGGCATTGCTGGAAAAGGCGATGAGCATTTAGAGATTCTATCAAAAATTGCTCTTGTGTGCTCGGATGCCGATAACGTAGAGAAAATGATTCAGGCGACAACAAAACAAGAACTGCTTTCTCAATTCGAAGAGGTGAACTAAATGCTGGCCCTACAGATTGGTGCAGGAAATATTGGCAGAGGCTTTATTGGGCAGCTGTTGTCTGAAGCCGGATTTGAACTGTATTTTGCAGATGTGAATGAGGAATTAATCGCTAAGCTTCAGGAGCGCGGCGAATATACTGTAGAGCTGGCTGATGAAACGCATCAAACGAGCCGGGTGAGCGGCGTTCGTGCGGTGAACAGTATGAAAGAGAAGGAAGAACTGCTGCAGCTGATTGAGCGGGCAGACTTAATTACAACAGCTGTTGGACCGCCGATTTTAAAGCGGATTGCCCCGGATCTGGCCGAAGGGCTCAAAAGGCGGGCTGCCAAAGGGGCAGCGTCCAATGTGAATATCATTGCCTGCGAAAATATGGCAGAAGGAACAAGCCATCTTCAGGCAGCGATCTATGAACATCTGTCCAATGAGGAACAGTCAGAAATAGAGCAGTTTACCGGATTTGCCAATGCGGCCGTAGACCGTATTGTTCCAGAACAGACATCCGAAGATGGCCTTCATGTTGTAGTAGAGCCATTCTTTGAATGGGTCGTGGAGGAGCCGTCCCTAAAACCGGGCACGGAAAAAATACCCGGCGTAACATATGTTGATTCCCTCCCGCCTTATATCGAAAGAAAGCTGTTTACGGTTAACGCAGGACATGCAGCACTTGCCTACAACGGTGCTGCCGGCGGCTGTGAAACTATTAAAGAATCCTATGACAATGAAGCGGTGAGAAAAGCATATTTTGGTCTTCTTGATGAGACGTCTGATCTGCTCAGCCGTAAACACGGCTTTGATAAAGCAGAGCTGATGGCGTATCGCGGGAAAATTGATACGCGGTTCCGGAATCCTTATTTATCGGATTCAGTTAAACGTGTCGGACGTGGTCCGGTACGTAAGCTTGGAAAGCAGGAACGCCTCGTGCATCCCGCCCTCGGACTGCTCGACTACGGCGTGGAACCAGTGTACATTGCAGAAACGCTGCGTGCGCTTCTTACCTTTGAACATCCGGATGATGAAGAAGCACAGGAGCTGCAGGCACGAATCAAAGAGAACGGAAGAGAAGAAGCATTCTGCCATTACAGCGGCCTGGATGCCTCCCATCCGCTGACGAGACTCGTATTTGATCAGGCATAATAAGAATGGCCTCCCGGACAATAAGGGAGGCCATTTGTTATACTAAAAACAAGAAAGTAAAAAGGAGGCAGGTTATCGTGACAGACCCGTTCCACTATATCTCACGCTACCTTCCTGTCATAAAAAAAATACCTAAAGCAAATGTTCTGCAGATTGGAGCCTTATCTGAAGAGCAGACAGCGGCAACAGCAGAGGCTGTCCGCCAGGCAAGAGGCGTCTTTACGCTTGTCGAAGCAAGCTGGGAAAAAGCTGCAAAAAAATTGAAGCCACACCAGCTTATCTGCGTACCGAGTCTGGACAGACTGGAATGGAAGCCGGCTTCCCTGGATTGGGTGTTTCTGCTCGTCAATACCGCCTCCTACAAAGAAGCGGTGATGCTGGAAACCCTCGAACAGATCGAGCAGGCTGTAAGATCAAAACGATCGATCAGCTTTGTTCTCGAAACCGACGTTCCGGAGGAGTGGCAGGAGGCGCTTCGGCGTATCTTTATAAGCTGGCGGATTGTTGTAGATAAAAAGCAGGACGAGCGGCTGTTGTTTACCGCCCAGAAATAGTAGAAGCCGGCACTGTAGAGTGCCGGCTTTTTTTATAGGTCAAGAAGTTCACGGATATCGTCTTCCGATAAAGAAGAAAGGCTGCTTTCCCCGGTCTGTATAACCTGGTCAAACAGAGCTTTCTTTTTATCCTGAAGCGAAAGGATTTTCTCTTCAATGGTTCCCTGGGAAATCAGTTTCACGACCTGGACGACCCGTTTTTGTCCAATACGGTGGGCCCGGTCGGCGGCCTGGCTTTCGACGGCCGGATTCCACCAAAGGTCAAACAGTACAACAGTGTCGGCGCCTGTAAGGTTAAGTCCGGTGCCGCCCGCCTTTAACGAGATCAAAAAGGAATCGGCAGAGCCTTCATTAAACTGCTCGGTCAGGGTCATCCGCTGATCGGACGGCGTTTTCCCATCCAGGTAAAAATAGGAAAGGCCCGCTTCATCAAATGCTTTGGAAATAATAGAAAGCATGCTCGTAAACTGGGAAAATACCAGTACCCTGCGCCCATTTTCTTTGCTTTCTTTCATAAAGGCCATTAGTTCATCCAGTTTTCCGGAACTTCCTGTATAATTCTCAAGAAACATTCCGGGGTGGCAGCAGAGCTGGCGCAGCCGGGTCAGGTTGGCCAGAATGTTCATCCGGTTGGAGGACAATCCTTCTTTTAACTGCTGGCTCGTTTCTGCCTTAATGCGCTCCAGGTAAGCCATGTACGTTTCACGCTGCTGCTTGTTTAGTTCGCAGTAGAGCGAGCTTTCAATTTTATCGGGAAGCTCTTTCAATACTTCTTTTTTCGTGCGCCTCATAATAAATGGAGCTATCCGCTGCTTAATCTGGTCCGGGGACAGCTGCTTAAACTTGGATACTTCGGGAAAAAGTCCCGGCATGATAATCGCAAACATCGACCAGAGCTCTTCCAGCTTGTTCTCAATGGGTGTGCCGCTTAAAGCAAAAATACGGCCGGCATCCATACGTCTTACGGCGCGGAACGATTTGGACAGATGGTTTTTAATGTTTTGGGCTTCGTCAAGAATCAGGCCGTAGAACACACGGCCCCGGTACAGCTCTTCGTCCCGGCGCAGAAGCGGATAGGACGTAATCCATACATCGGCTTTTTCATACGTATCCCATTGTTTTTTCCGCTGCGGCTTGGTGCCGTGAATGACTTCGATTTTCAGCTCAGGCGTGAACCGCTGGGCTTCTTTTTCCCAGTTGTAGATTAAAGAAGACGGAGCCACGATTAAAAAGGGAGGCGCTTCAGGATTTTTCTGGCGTTCGGACAGAATATAGGTCAGCGTTTGAAGCGTTTTTCCAAGTCCCATATCGTCTGCTAAAATACCGCCGAATCCATAGGCAGTCAGCGCCTTCATCCATTGAAAACCGAGCTTCTGGTAGTCGCGCAGGTCGGCATGCAGCCTTTCCGGAAGCTCCACCTCAAATGATTGCGGGTCGCGGATGTGGCGGATCAGATCCTCCATCGTAGCTGAAGCGTTCCAGCCTGCGCTTTCCCGTGTTTTGTCATCCAGCAGCAGCGTTTTGTAGGAAGGCATGCGCATTTTTTTGTTTTCTGTGTTTTCTTCGGTCACAGGCGTGTCCTGAAGCAGATCCTGGAGGTTTTTCATCCAGCTGCTTGTCAAAGAAACGTAGCCGCCTTCCATTGTTTTGTAGTAACGCTTTTTTTCCTTTAATGCTTTCATCAGGTGAAATACATCTTCTTCGTTCAAGTCAGACGTTTCAAAGGAAATATCGAGCCAACCCATGGAAGGGTCAAGAGCGGCTTCGACCTGCAGGGTCTCCGGTGGAATAAAGGTGCTTTCCGCTGCCCGGCTCATAAACACGTCGGCCTGCTTTTTCAGCTCCGGGAGAATATCCAGAAAGAATAAAGCAATGTCTTCTTCCCGGGAAAGTATCAGCCGCTCCCCGTTCCAGTGAAAGCCTGCTTCTTCAATAAACTGAAGAATTTCTTTTTCCTGTTTCGTGTCGCGCACAAGAATGACCTTGTCTTCCGGGGTCTGCTGTTCGGTGACGGCATGAATGGAATAAGGACCGTAGGAAAACAACGGATCGGCGGTCAGGCCATTCTCCTTTTTGTCGAGATAGATTTTGGCCTGAAGCGGCTGCTCCTCGATAGAGGCACGGATCGATTCGGTCATTTCCAGCTTTTCGGTCTGCTCAAGCGGGGCCACAATCTGTTTGTATACCTGACCGACTTCTTCAGAAGACAGCGGAAGCCTTCCCTGCGGAGTATCCATCAGCATATGAAACAGCAGAACGATATCGCGGTCTGCGTCCGGGTCAATTTTATACAGACGGTCATTCCATATATAATAGGAAGTCAGGCTGATCCGTTTGGGCGGATAGGAAACTGCGGAATAGGAAATAATATAATCTCCATCGTTCTGCTGCATATCAAATGTGCCGGGAAACTCTTCTTTTACCATAAACGGCACCAGCTGGTTCCGGGTGGCCGATTGAATAAAAACCTGCCGGCAGACGGCAAGGCGTCCGAGCATCTGCTCTGCGGCAACGGGAGGTATCTGAATGGCGCGGGCAGATGTTTCAGAATAGCCGAAAGAAGCGGTACGGCCATCTTTCTGCCATTTTTGATTACGGACAATGTATTCAAGCATCTTCAGGGACTGCAGGTCTTCTTCTTTAAAATAATGATACGTTGGATCAAATGTAAAGTTTTTCGTAATAGGAAGCAGGGAACGCTGACGGATGGATGCAAACAGATCTTCCATATTTTTAACAACATAGAGTTTGTCTACGCCGATCCGCAGCTGGACGGAGAAATATTTTTCCTGGGAAAATGTATAATCGGAAAGAAACTGCAGGACGAATTCGGCGCGCATCGGTTCACCGACCGATTCGACCGTCGTCAGCCTTCCGGAAAAGTGATCCATAAAAAATTGGCGGAGGGAGGATGTAGCCTCTTTTTCACTTATCTGCTTTTTCTGTGCCGGGTCGGAAAAGAAAGAAGAAACTTCCGGTCTCTGCAGGCTGGCAAGCTCAATCATGACTGCAGCCATATGCTTGCAGACGTGCATGCCGTCACTTTGAGCCGGACAGGTGCAGGACCCGTCTTCC
Organism: Sinobaca sp. TMA16-18; assembly: GCF_059510535.1. Classification (NCBI taxonomy): domain Bacteria; kingdom Bacillati; phylum Bacillota; class Bacilli; order Caryophanales; family Sporolactobacillaceae; genus Sinobaca; species Sinobaca sp. TMA16-18. The sequence continues at coordinate 425,275 of NZ_JCAKFM010000002.1, forward strand.
CATTCTCCGCTTTCGAGGAAAATGAGTTCAATCTTATACATCTCCTGTCCCAGCACGCTTGCTTTTACTTTGCTGATCGTGCCGTTCTGCTCGTGCTGAATGCCTTTTATATATCCTCGTTCATAATAATCAAGTCCTCTAGCGTAAACGGTTGGGCCGGCTAAACGCCGAATCTGTTTTTTAGGTATGTAAGGCAATGCCTCATCTCTCCTTTTATCACTGCTTAAACGTTTATTTTATCACATTTTCCTGAAAATCAAATGAAAGGAGAAGAGGAGTACGTCAATATCTGTAGAAATAAACAAAGACAGGGTCTCTTCTAGTAAGCTCTAAAAGGGTATAATGAAAGAAAGCAACGAGAAATTGGGGGAAACGGGGGACTATACTTATGAACGAACAGCAGAAAGCAGTCATCAACGAGGCAAAACAGGAAGCGGCCGCTTTTTTCAAGCACGCCGATCCAGCCCACGATTTCTGGCATACGGAGCGGGTCGCCAAGCAGGCGGTTGCGCTTGGAAAAGAAACAGAAGCCAATCTCTATATTGTAGAGTTGACGGCATGGCTTCACGACATTGCCGATAAAAAATTAAACAGTACAGAAGAAGAAGGGCTGAATAATGTTAAAAACTGGCTCGACAGCCATGGGGTAGAGCCCGACATTTCCGGGCACGTGATGGATATTATTGAAACGATGTCTTTTCGAAATGGGACAAATAAAGCAGAAATGCAAACAATAGAAGGCAAAGTTGTACAGGATGCCGACCGCCTTGATGCGATGGGAGCAATTGGTATTGCCCGGGCATTTGCCTATTCCGGAACGCATGGGAAGCCTCTGCATGAACCGGCTGCGGCGGATAGACGGGACAGGGATACCGCCATCCAGCACTTTTTTGATAAGCTGCTTCGGCTTAAAAGCCTGATGAACACAGAGCAGGCAAAGAAGCTGGCCCATCACCGCCAGCGTTTTATGGTCTCTTATCTTGAACAGTTCTACAGCGAATGGGAACAAAAGCTGTAAATAAAAAAACAGGCAGGGATACGCGTCCCTGCCTGTTTTTATTTGTTGTCATGAATGTACTGCAGAATAGCAACCGGTTCTTTAAAAAGCTGATCCGGCTGGGCATCTTCATGCGGAGTGGCGCTCCAGGCGGCGAGCCCAAAAGCGGTTTTCGCAGCGCGTGCGCTTTTTTCGTCCTGAAGGGTGTCGCCAATGTACATTGTCTCTTCAGCGGCAAGGTTTGATTTATCGAGGTAAGCGAGAATCGGGTCACCGGAAGGTTTATGGTTCTCTGTTTCTTCTGCGTATACGATGTCATCCACGTAGGTCTGCAGTTCAAATGGAGCCACTTTATCCTCGAATTCCTGCTTCGTTTTGGAGGTGACGATGCCGACATGAAAGCCCTGCTGCTTTAAGCCTTCCAGCACTTCAATCACTCCGGGAAAGACATGAATAAGGTTGCGGTTTTCCGACACATAAGCTGCCCATTTTTCCTGAATGGCTTCCTGCTTCTGGATACCAAGCTGAGTCAGCGCTTTGTCTCCGGGTGCATCAAGTGCATGAGTCAGATTGCGGTCTTCTATAACCTCGCCCGTTTCTTCTTCTATCGCACGGCGCAGAGATTTTAAAATCGTTTCTTCTGTATTTAATAGTGTTCCATCAATATCAAACAAAAATGCCTTATACATAGTATATCTCTCCTTATGAAAAGTAATCCATTGACTCTATTCCCGTAAACACGAATATTTAATCAAAACCGGAAACAATAGAGGTTGCAAAAATAAAGGAGTATGGTAAAATTTCTATGTTCCCAACGGGGCTGTTGTAAAGAGACAATGGCCAAGGCTTCATCCTTTAGTGATCGAATTACTCGGCAGATCACAGCACACAATACAAACGGAAAGAAGGTTTTTCGAGAAAGTGAACGTTCAAAAACTGAAAAAAGAATGGTTTGGAAACATAAGAGGAGATGTATTGGCCGGCATGGTCGTCGCACTCGCTCTTATTCCGGAAGCAATTGCCTTTTCCATTATTGCCGGTGTGGACCCGCAGGTAGGGCTGTATGCTTCCTTCTGCATCGCCGTCGTCATTGCATTTGTTGGAGGACGTCCGGGGATGATTTCGGCCGCGACCGGTGCAATGGCGCTGTTAATGGTGACCCTTGTAGCAAATCACGGCTTGGAATACCTGCTTGCAGCTACCGTGCTTACAGGAATTCTGCAGGTTATTTTTGGATTCAGCGGGCTGTCGCGTCTGATGAAATTTATTCCACGATCCGTTATGGTCGGATTCGTAAATTCCCTGGCTATTCTTATATTTATAGCGCAGATTGAGCATTTTGAAGGAGAATCATGGGTTATGTACGCGCTTGTAGCGCTTACGCTTTTAATTATCTATACATTTCCGCTTATTTCCAAGGCAATCCCCTCTACGATGATTGCCATTGTTTTAGTGAGTGCATTTACCATTTTTATGGGATTTAATGTCCGTGATGTTGGAGATATGGGAGCACTTCCAAGCACGCTGCCGATCTTTTTAATTCCGGATATTCCATTAAATTTCGAAACGCTTGCCATTATTTTCCCTTATGCTTTATCACTGACAGTAGTAGGTCTGCTTGAGTCGCTGCTGACAGCAAATATTGTAGATGATATGACCGATACAGACAGTAATAAAAATAAAGAGTCCAAAGGACAGGGCTATGCCAACGTAGTGACTGGATTTTTCGGCGGTATGGCAGGTTGTGCCATGATCGGCCAATCCGTCATTAACGTAAAATCCGGCGGAAATGGCCGCTTATCTTCATTAGTAGCCGGCGTGTTTTTAATGTTTCTTATTATTATTCTCGGAGGGCTGGTTGTCCAAATACCAATGGCTGCTCTTGCCGGTATCATGATTATGGTAGCCATCAGTACCTTTGACTGGGGCTCCATCCGCGCGATGCCGAAGATCCCAAAATCAGATACGATCGTTATGGTACTGACGGTTATTGTTGTCGTTTATACGCACAACCTTGCGATCGGCGTATTCGCCGGTGTTCTTCTCAGCATGGTATTTTTCGCCGCAAAAATATCGCGTGTGAAAATTACAGAAAAGAAAAGCAGCGACAATACGACAAAAACGTACCTTGTTCAGGCCCAGCTGTTCTTCGCTTCAGTGTCAGAGTTTACAAAAAGCTTCGACTATGAGAAAGATGCGGAAGAGGGCATCAAGCACGTAGATATCGATCTTTCCGAATCGCACGTCTGGGATGATTCTGCTGTAGAAGCATTGGATAAAGTCAAGAGCAAGTACAAGCAGAAAGATATTACAACGAGCTTTATCGGCGTCAATAAAGAAAGCTCCCGTTTAATCGAAAAGCTCGACGGCATGATTTCCGGCCATTAATGAGCAGGTTACTTCCCAACCGGAAAAGAGGGATTTCTTTTACTTTTTATCCCGGGAACAGATAGGAAGTAGAAGGAATTTCTTTCTTCTTTGTCGTATATATAAAGTAAGGGAGAGATGGCGATGTATAAAAAAGTATTGCTTGCAGCTGATGGTTCAGAGAATTCCGTGCGTGCTGCCGAACACGCAATGGCAATGGTAGAACACGAACAGGATTCCCATATGGACATCATTTTCGCAGTAGATGGAGACAAATCAAAAGCAGACGTATTGAAATACGGTGATTCCAACGTCATTAACAGCAAAAGAAAAGCAAAGCTTGCTCCTATTCAAACAAAGCTGAAAGAAAAAAACATTTCCTATGATATTCATATTAAACACGGCGATCCGGGACCGACCATTGTGAAGTTTGCTAATGAAGGTTCCTATCAATGCGTCGTTATCGGAAGCCGCGGTTTAAATCAAGTTCAGACGATGGTACTTGGAAGCGTCAGCCACAAAGTGGCCAAACGGGTTCAGTGTCCGGTACTGATCGTAAAATAAAGCATTAAAAAGACTCAGGCAGCTGCCTGAGTCTTTTTTAATTCAAATCTTACAATGCGTCATTGTTGTTTCGTTCGTGCGGCATTAAAAGCGGTTTTGGGCGGCAATTCTTTTTTGTGGCTTCGGATACAACAAAGATCATCACAAAAGCCGAAACCGCGGCCAGCGTCCGGAATGGAAACAGGACCAGGCCATCTTCTATCATCGGGTAGGGAAGAAAGTGCGGCAGTCCCATTGCGGGCTCGCCGCCGCCAAGCCTTAGAAACAAGGCTGTAGAGAAACCGGCAATGGAGCCGTACACATTGGCGTTCTTATAAAATAAAGCCATCGTCAGCTGGGGAAATAAGATGCAGTAGACTAAGTCTGATGCTAAATACCACAGTGTATAGACGCTGCCTACGTTTAACGCAATAATAGTAGCAGCCATCCCCATCAGCACGATGGAGCGTTTAATCACTTTTTTCAACTCGTCCTGGGAAGCTTTCGGACGAAACAACGGCCTGTATATATTCCAGGAAGCCATTGAAGACGCCGATAAAATGGAAGAATCCATCGACGACATCACAGCGGCCGCCAATGCGCCGAGACCGAGCGCTGCAACGAGTTCCGGTGTGAGAAAACGAAGCACGTGCGGCAGCACCATCGCCGCTGATTCAGGATCGGCTGCACCAAACGCGCTCCAATCTGCATTGTAGCCGATAATGCCAATCAATACAGCGGGAAGAGCTGCAAGCATGCAGATGAAACCGGCAAAGATGGAAAGCCACATCGCTGTTTTCTCGTCTTTGGCAGAAAGCACACGCTGAAAATACACCTGCCAGGCAATACCGCCGAAAATGAGAAGCAGTGCGTAATCCCACCAGTGCCAGTACCAGTTTCCCCAGTCCGGATGATTCCAGCCGTCCAGTGGAGGAAACAGGCTGGCATACGAGCCGAAGTCTGCCTGGTAGTTCGACCAGTTTGCGCCGAGACTGTCTGTGCTTCCAAAAGCAAAGGGAAGAATAAGAAACAGGCCGATAAGTAAAACGCCCATTTGAAACACATCGGTATAAGCAACAGCCCACATGCCGCCGAACACCGTATAAGCAACAGCGATTATCGCTGAAATAATAATTGAGGTCGTGAAATCAAGCCCGAGAATCGTTCCAAACGTCGTGCCGAGTGCAGTAAGGATAGCGCCGCTCCAGAACAGCTCACCGAGCAGGGCGGGGATGTAGAGAAGGCCGGCCATTTTCCTGCCGAAACGCTGTTCAAGCGGATCGATAATTGTCATAAATTCGTAGCGGCGCATTTTTCTGGCGTAGAAAATACCGCCGATAATCAGGCTGAGCGCGTAACCCCAGGGGGCCTGGGCCCAGACGAGGCCGTCCGCATATGTAGATTCGGCCGTTCCATTAATAAAGCCGCCGCCGACCCAGGTAGCCGACATCGTAAACATCGCTACACCGAGCGGCATGCTGCGGCGGGCTACCATCATATCATCGAGCGAGCCGGATTTTTTTGAGGCCATAAATGCCCCTATGTAATAGATAAGCGCGTAAAATAAAAGCATGGAAATAAACCCGCTCCAGACAATATCTGCATCTGTAAAAGCCACGTACACGACGACTCCCAGCATAAGCAGGATAAAGCCGAACGATTTGAGTAAATTCATCGTTGTATCTTTCATCTGTATGACTCCTTTTATTAGTCAGAATATTTTGAATATATTTTCGGGCACACGTATCCCTTTCCGCAGAACATCATTCTGCTCCGGATACATGCATGGAGATTTTTATTCGCTTTTGTCTGATTCTTCCAGTGGAATTAAATCAAAAATGGCGCCGCTCTGAATGGATTCCACAAGCCTGTCAAGCCAGCGGTAGTAGGCTTTGGATCGTTCGAGAAAGGAAGCAAGTTCCCGGGCTTCTTCTTTGATCTCTTCAGAATACTCCGGCGTTTCCAGGATGGCCTGCAGCTGCTTTTGTGCATCAGCAATAGCTTCCAGGTTGATCTTTACTTCGCGTTCCCAGTTTTTGCTGAAAAAGTTACTGAAGAAGTGAAAGAAATCTTTTTCTGCAATGTAGGTCTGCTTGCGTTTGCCTTTCCGGAACGTTTTTTTAACGATGTTAAATTCCTGCAGTTTTTTTACCCCGGTACTCATACTCGGTTTGCTCATACCGAGGCGCTCCCGCATCTCATCTAATGTCATATCTCCTTCGAGATACATCGTTCCATATAAAGTGCCGACGCTTCGGGTCACTCCGTACAAGTCCATTGTTTCTGCTATCGAATCGACTACAAGATCCTTTGCGTTTTCGAGCGACTCTCTAGCCTGTTCATCATGGGAGTTAGACATTAAACCCCTCCTCTGAATGTAATAAATTAAATTTGTTAAATATTTTCTTTACTTTTTTAATGATAACGCAATAACGAAGATTGTCAAAGGTTTAATAAAAGCAGAGCCCCGGAAAATGGTGCCGCTGAAATTTCTATATATGGTAATAATAAAAAAACGCGAAAATTTTTTTGACAGATAATTTCCTACGTGTTAAATTTAAATTGTTCGAAACGTTAAATTTTTTTAAAACAAATTAAACAAATGAAAAAAATAGAAGGAGGCGTTTTACTTGTCCGATAAGAGAATGTATATCAACGGAGAATGGGTAGAAGCCAAATCAGGAAACACCCGCAGTATTTTAAATCCATTCAACCAGGAGACGATTGCAACGGCTGCTGAAGGCTCAAGGGAAGATTCCCAGGCGGCCGTTCAGGCAGCGCGCGAAGCGTTTGATAACGGTGAATGGGCCGGCACCCCGGCTGCAGAAAGAGGGCTTCTTATCCAGAAAATAGCTGACTTTATCAAGCGTGATAATGAAGAGATGGCTGAACTTGAAACGCTCGATACTGGAAAAACGATGGTAGAGAGCCGCGCAGATATGGATGATATTGCCGGTGTCTTCCAATATTTCGCAGGACTTGCCGACAAAAATGGGGGAGAAGTCATTGCTTCTCCTCTTCCGGATTCAGAAAGCCGTGTGGTTCGAGAGCCGGTCGGCGTCTGCGGACAGATTACCCCGTGGAATTATCCCCTGCTTCAGGCAGCCTGGAAAATTGCCCCGGCACTGGCTGCCGGAAACACGATTGTGGTAAAGCCAAGTGAAATTACGCCGCTTACCACTGTAAAAGTATTTGAATTAATGGAAGAAGCCGGTTTTCCAAAAGGCGTAGCCAATCTTGTGTTAGGTCCTGGTGCGACTGTCGGAGCTGAGCTTTCCGAAAGTGTTGACGTCGATTTGATCTCTTTTACTGGAGGCATCGACACAGGAAAGAAAATTATGCAGGCCGCAAGCGTGAACGTAAAGAAAATTGCGCTTGAGCTCGGTGGGAAAAACCCGAATATCGTTTTTGCCGACGCAGACTTTGATACAGCGGTCGACCAGGCAATGAATGCTGTATTTTTCCACGGCGGCCAGGTGTGTTCTGCCGGTTCCCGTCTTATTATAGAAGAAAGCATTCATGATGAGTTTGTAGAGGAACTTGTAAAACGCTCTAAAAACATTAAGCTTGGCAGCGGATTTGAAGAAAGCACCCAATCCGGTCCGCTTATTTCCAATGAACATCGTGCCAAGGTTGAGAAATATGTAGAAATTGGACAGGAAGAAGGAGCAAAGCTTGTTCTCGGCGGTTCCCGTCCAGAGCAGGAAGAACTGAAGAATGGTTCGTTCTACCTGCCGACTATCTTTACAGAATGTAAGGCGGACATGAGAATCGTTCAGGAAGAAGTTTTCGGTCCGGTTCTTACTATTGAAACATTCAAAACAGAGGAAGAAGCGGTAACGCTTGCCAACGATACCATCTATGGCCTGGCCGGTGCTGTCTTTACAAATGACATCGCCAAAGCTGAAAATATTGCAGCCAAGCTTCGCATGGGTACGGTATGGATTAACGATTTCCACCCATACTTTGCACAGGCGCCGTGGGGTGGATACAAGCAGTCTGGTTTCGGCCGCGAACTTGGACATATCGGCCTTGAGGAGTATACAGAAGTGAAGCACATTTTCCGCAACAAAAAGCCGGCAGCCGTTAACTGGTTCGCTTAATAATACTATCCGGTCCTCCGCACGGGGAACCGGGCGGAGATCCGGGGCTTTACCATACATGGAATATAAAAAAACAACGGTCCTATAGGAGGAATTGTATATGAGTTTGAATATGAAAGTAGAATCTATGTTAAGTTATCACACGTTTGAGCTGCCAACCGCCATTAAACACGGAATTGGCTCCATTAAACATATCGGCGAAGAAGTAAAAGCGTTAGGTGCTACAAAAGTGCTTCTTGCCACAGATCCCGGCATCTATAAAGCTGGCGTCGTAGACCCGGTCATTGAACATTTGAAAAAAGCCGGCGTGGAGGTTGTTCTTTTCGATAAAGTTGAGCCTAACCCTCCCGTGCGTCTTATTGCAGAAGGATCAAAAGTCTTTAAGGAAGAAGGATGCGACGGCCTTGTAGCAGTAGGGGGCGGAAGCTCTATGGATACAGCGAAGGCGATCGGTGTAGAAGCAGTACACGAAGGTTCAGTACTGGATTATGAAGCAGCAGACGGCAAAAAGCCGCTTGTTAACCGCATTCCGCCACTTACGACGATCCCGACAACAGCAGGAACCGGTTCTGAAGTAACACAGTGGGCAGTTATTACAGATGAAGAGCGTGAATTCAAGTTTAATACGGGCGGTCCATTAATCGCGGCCCATCTTACGATTCTTGATCCACAGCTTCACGTTTCTATGCCGCCGCACGTAACAGCAATGACGGGTATTGATGCCATTGCCCACGCGGTAGAGTGTTATACAATGAAATTTGCCCAGCCTGTTACAGATGCTGTAGCCTTAATGGCGATGGAATATGCGTCCAAATACATTCGTCGTGCTTATGCAGACGGCGCGGATCTGGAAGCCCGTTACGGCATGGCCCAGGCTGCTATGCTTGCCGGCCTTTCATACGGAAGCGAATCTGCAGGTGCAGCCCATGCAATGAGCCAGACGCTTGGCGGCATTATTCCTGTGGCCCACGGCCAGTGTGTAGCAACGATGATGGGACCTGTAATGGAGTACAACTGGAAAGGTGCTCCTGAGCGTTTTGCCCGTATGGCACAGGCTTTTGGCATTGACACAGTCGGCATGACAACAGAGGAAGCGGCTAAAGCTTCTGTGAAATGGATGTATGATCTTGCAGAAGATCTGGATATTCCAAATCTTGAAGAGCAGGGCGTTTCTTCTGATATGATTGATCGTCTTTCTAAAGAAGCAATGAAGGATCCTCAGACAGAAGGAAACCCAAGAGACCTTACTGAGCGCGACTACCAGTGGATCTACAAGCGCTGCTTTAACCAGGTACCAACGTCTATCTAATAGAATTTAATAACAAAGCCTGCGGATAATGATATCCGCAGGCTTTTTGTATTTTAAATTGTATTAAGCTGAGGCTGGAGCTGATTTGGACAAAAATACTTTTGTGAGATAGACAGCAGCTACAAGCAGTACGACAGCCGTTAAGAGACCGAGCCACATGTTTCCGGACAGGCCGAGAACAAGATAGCCTATGGAAGAAGCACCGGCTGCAATAAGAGCATAAGGAAGCTGTGTCACGACGTGATCGATATGATGGCTTCCTGCCCCGGTAGACGAAAGGATCGTCGTATCGGAAATAGGAGAACAGTGGTCTCCGAAAATAGAACCGGCCAGCACAGAGGCTAAGAAAGGCAGCATCATCGTAATATCAAGCGTTGCTGCAATTTCTCCGGCAATCGGAAGGAGAAGCGAAAATGTTCCCCAGGACGTTCCGGTCGAGAAAGCCATAAAACCGGCAACAATAAACAGCAGCAGAGGCAGCAGAAACAGCGGAATACTGCCATCAATTAAAGCAGCAAGGTATGCGCCTGTCTGCAGCTCGTCTATTACAGCTACAATAATCCAGGCAAGAATCAAAATATAAATTGCCGGCATCATTGCTCTAATACCTGCTGTGCCTGCTTTTCCGACCATAGAAGACTTTGGCTTTTTAGTAAGGGTAAGGATAAGAGCAACGGCTAATCCAATAAGGCCGCCGTATACAAGAGACGCGGACACATCCGTTTCGGCAAATACGCTTAACGCTGTCACGGTTTCCGCATTTTGAGCCCCAGTGATGATCATAAATACGATCGTTGCAGCTACAAGAACAACGATAGGAAGAACAAGGTCACGGACACGGCCGGTTAATTCATCAAGCTGTCCGCCCGTTTCGCCCGGCACGCCAAGCTTGGAGCTGTCAAACAGCACGCCGTCCTCAAGTGCGAGACGCTCATGTTTTTTCATTGGGCCGATATCTACTTTCCAGACAATCATCAGGAGAACGAGCAGAAGGGCCGTTATCGCATAGAAGTTCATCGGAATCATATACAAAAATGCCTGCAGGCCGCTGTATTGATTTACCTGATAGGACTCAAGGATGCCGGCGATAATCGTAATGATATAAGCACCCCAGCTGGAAAGCGGCACTATAACACAGACAGGAGCTGCGACAGAATCAACAATGTAGGCAAGTTTTGCTCTGGAAATGCCGTGGCGGTCAGTTAAAGGACGGCTCACCTGGCCAACTGTGAGGCTGTTGAAGTAATCGTCAATAAATATTAAGATACCAAACAAAAACGTGACGAGCTGCGCGCCGGTTCTGGTTTTTACACGGCGCAGAGCCCATTCTCCAAACGCTCTGCTGCCACCGGACAGGCTGATTAAGGCAGCCATGACTCCGAGAATAAGCAGAAAGAAAATAATATAAAGCTCCCACGTGTTAATGGCTCCATCCGTGTAGAAGAAACCGGTGAAAATAGACCATATGTACGAGAGTGACGCAAGGATAGACCAGTCATTAATGAGGAGGGCACCGATTAAAATACCCAGCCCAAGGGAGGGCAGAACCTTTCGTGTAATGATAATCATCGCCAGAGCCAGAAGGGGCGGCAAAAGCGACAGAGCAGATAATTCTTCCATTATGATTCCTCCAATTCGTCGTGAAGCTTACGTATGACAGCACATATCAAAAAGCCTGTATCCTTATTTTTATGGAAAGAAAGGGCCGGCCGCAGGCCATAAAAAAACTGCACGGAGACAGACTGTCACCATGCAGCGGACACCTCGGATCCGGTGAAAACAGGTAGCACTCCGCAGACCATGCTGCGGCAGTCCTGTATTTATTTAATACAGGCCCAACGTCCGGAAGATGACCTGTCCGGGCATTTCGGCGGAGAAACCTTTTTGTACAGGTTATCGGTGTCACCCTATCTGCACATACTCCTTTTCATCCGCGCCTCTACCTCATCCAGTGATGAGGCTTCTCTATTAAATTGGGTTTTCAGTCAATTTGTTTTTCGTTCATACTGCTTCATAATAATTTATCCAAAAATCATTATAACAATGGGGCCGCAGGGAAGCAAACCTTTTATCAGGTTAAGCTTCTGTTAGCCGGAGCGTTTAGTACAAATGTTTCAATAGCATGTGCCACGCCGCTTTCATTGTGATGCGTCGTTTCAAAATCGGCTGCTTTTTTTACTTCCGGTTCAGCATTTCCCATTGCGATACTGGTGGCTGCTTTTTCAAACATAGGCAGGTCGTTAAAATTGTCCCCGATCGCAAAGGTCTTGTCCATGGAAAGACCGGCATGCTCCGTTAAATGCATCAGGCCAATGCCTTTCTGGGTACTTGGGTGCATGATTTCCAGATTATCGCGGCCGGAAGAGGTGATGTGTATGCTTTCCTCGTCTTCCCAGCTGTTTCGGCATCCCTGCAGTTTATCGCCAAGCATGGATAAAATAAGGAATTTATAAACAGTAATTTGATTTTCTTCAATGAATGCCGGCTCAGGAAGCTCTTTCATCTTTGATTTCCGACGGTGGCCTTCTGCTACATTCCAAATCCGTTCATTGACTTCATCACCGTTATCAAGGCCTGCAGTGAAGGCATCCAGGTCACTGCGGAAATAGTCGCTGGACTGAGGAGGCGTATAAATACCTTTGTTTGTGTAGGCATGATAGTAAATCTGCTGTTCATCGAGCCAATGCATTAAAGCGACAGCATCTTCGCGGATCATATGAACTTCCCGGATGATGTTCTCTCCCCAGGAAACGATAGCGCCATTCAAAGAAATAATACCATCAGGCGTAACATTTACTTCGTTAAGAAGCCGCTGCACATCGGGCATGCCTCTCCCTGTAGCGATTACCACTTTATCTCCGTTTTCCTGAAGTTTTTCCAGGGCGGAAGCATTTTCTTTCGTAATGTAGCCTTCTTCGTGGAGAAGAGTGCCGTCCATATCAATTGCAATTGTTTTCATCTAGCTTCTCTCCATTCTTTCTATTTTCCTATATAATAAGGTCTTTGTTATCACATATACTTCCTTATTTTATCATAGTTCTCCGGTTATCGAATGAGAAATGAACCCGGTCGGAAAGCCGACAAAAAAAGCTGCCGGATCTCCGGCAGCTTTGAAATAGTTATTGAACACGCGGCGGTGCGGTGTTTTTTGGTGCTTCTTCCGGAGGAGCAAGTTTATCGTCTCCGGCTTTATCGATATCGTCGACCGTTAAATTAATTTCTACAATTTCCAGGCCGGTCATCCGCTCGATATCGTGAGCAACATGAGTCTGTACTTCTTCAAAAATCGCCGGAATGCTTTTATCATATTCTACAATAATATTTACATCGAGAGCGGCCTGGGTTTTTCCTACCTCGGCACTGACACCCTTTGTCAGGTTGCCGCTGCCCAGCCGGTCGGTAATACCTTCCACAACGCCGCCGCTCATTCCAACAATACCGTCAACACGCATTAATGCAACAGCCGCTATTTTCTTTACTACTTCCTCATCAATTAAAATAGAAGTGGAAGAGGGTGGGTTGTTTGGTGTGTTTGTTGAAATACTGCTCGTGGTTGTTGCAGGTACTGATACAGAAGTAGTCGAGCTGTTGTCTTTTGTTTCGGCAGGAAGGCTATCCTTTTTTTCAGAGGAAGAATCGCCTGATGTTTTCACCGGCGTCCGTCCTTCCATGTTTCTTGCCGGAGACCCGGGCCCCCCCATACGATCAGCTGACTCTTTTTGCTCCTCTGCCGGAGTTGCTTCCGGTTTGCTGCTTCTTCTTTGCGACTTATCGCTTCTTTTTCTGTTTGGTCCGTTTGGTCCGTTTTGCATCTTAACTGCCTCCTAAATAGTAATAGTGACTTTCGTTCGGCCGTTTGTTTATCTGCGTGCAGTTAAAAACTCCATTGTCTTCCGGGTGGCGACCTGAAAGTCTTTGTGGCCGTCCAGCTGTCTGCCGATAATATAGCCCACCGCTAAAAAGATGGCTACAACAAGTGCTTCACCGAATCCCCATAATAAGAAAATAACTCCTAGAAGCAGTGCCAATACTGTACATATAATTCGTCCTCTGTAGTCAATCCACTGCTTGGAAGAAGAGGCAGGCTGAGAAGCATTAGTCTGGTATTGTTCTTTTTCTTCGTTCATGATTTGTACACCACCTTATAGAATGTATAATTACTGCACTCTGGAAACTTTAGGCCCTTTAGGAATAGACTGGCTAGGCTCGAGGTTGTCTTTAATAATCACATCGAACGTTCTGACATCCATTTCCGTAATACGCTGCAGGTCAGCTTTTGCGGATTCCTGAATGTTTTCGGAAAGTGTCTGGATAGGGGCTTTACCATTTACTGTAATATAGGCCCGGACGTTCAGGGCGTTGTCGGACTCGATATGCTGAATTTGTACTTCAGAGCTGTCGAGGCCTTCATAGTTGTTAATGTTCCGATAGACAATATTTTTAATAGTATCTTTAGACACATCAACATGGCCTTCATCGTTTTTCCAGCGGATATCAGGCAGTCTATATTTCTTCGTATAGCGGAAAGCACCGAGAAATATGAGGACACTGAGAACAATCCACAGGACCGCCAACAACAGTACAATCCAGAAAGGTTCGGAGCCTGGAGACACGCCGAGGATGGAATTTTCTATCCAGGGAGCTGTCCCCCAGTTAAGCCATGTTCCGATGACCGTGTATAAAATAAACAAGTTGCCGGCGGCAAAAAGAAAGAGCGCGGCTCGAAATAATATGGACACGATTCTACACCTCATTTCTTGAGTTAATGAACGTACGGATGGAACAGCTGTATTTACTGCACGCGAGGTGTCGTATCACTGGTCTCCAGTTGATTTTGTTTACGGTCGCCGAGCTTGGCGTCATCTGCTGTATCAATATCATCTACATATAAGTTTAATTCAACCACTTCGAGGCCGGTCATCTTTTCGATAGCTGTTGTTACGTTATTGGTTACATTTCTATAGACTTCCGGAATACTTTTATCGTATTCGATAATAATATTCAAATCGATGGCTGCCTGTTTTTCTCCCACTTCGGTGCTGATTCCCTTGCGAAGGCTTTTGCGGCCGAACGCTTCTTTCAGGCCTTCCATCGGTCCGCCGCTCATAGCGAGAACGCCGTCCGTCTGAACAGCGGCAAGGCCGGTGATTTTCTGCACTACGTTATCATCAATTCTAAGTTTTCCGGGAATACGCTGCTTTGAATTATTTTCGTTGGAACGGGTGCTGTCCTGGTTTTGCTGCATAATTCATTTCTCCTCACATAGTGGAATTTGTATTACTGCACGCGTGCTTCTTCCATCGGCCCGGTGGAAATCTGATCAGAGATACTGATGTTAATATCGCTTACACGTACTTCCGTAATCTTTTCAATGCTTTCTTTTACGGAACGCTGCACATTTCTGGACAGCGTCTGCAGAGGAGCCTGGCCGTCTACCATAATATCAAGTTTCATATAAACAGATTCATCTGTTGGGGAATGGTAGCCGGTCATTTTGACGTCTGTTACGCCGGGCTCAGCCATCGCATTATGATAGGCGATTTTTTTGAATGTTTTCATTGATACACTGATTTTGCCCGTTGGCATAGTCATATCAATCCGCTCGCCGGAGCGTTTCTTTTTAAATTTAACCGCTGCGATCAGGGCGATAATACTAAATATCAGCCATACAACAGCTGTAATAAGTGCGATCATTCCCGGAGTGGATGAGAAATCAGCATTCACCGCAAAGCTTGTAATCCATTGGCCGGATGCAAGGCCGAATATGGCACCTATCGTAAGAACGGCGGCAGCTATATTAACAATGGCTAGAATAATGAGTAGTAATCGTAGGAAAAATGACAAAGTGTACCCTCCTTTCTCATAGAGCCCTGGTTATTGAACTCTTGCCTGCTGGCCCTGTTCTCCTGCAGTACGCTTGCTGAGCGATACATCTACACTGGAAACATCTACTTCTGCAATACGTTCTACATCTGTTTTTACTACTTCCTGTATATCGGAAGAAAGAGATTGAACAGGGGTTCTTTCATTTGGTGTTACTTTCAGGTGAAGTGCCACCTGGTTTTCCTGCTGTCTGGTGCACGTGACATGAACATCCGTAACACCCTGGCGCGTGATCGCGCTTCGGTACGCAATATTTTCTATAGTATGAAACGGAATATTCACTTTTCCGCTGGATAAAGAAGAACTGACAAATTTTTCTTTAGGCTTCTTTTTTGGTTTAAGGGCCGGCAGAAGAAATAATAAGCTTATAAGAGCCCAGGCTGCTGCTGCCGCTAATCCAATCCACCATTCCGGTGACATGTAGGATGCCTGCGTCCAGTAGGTTTCTATAACCTGGACGACCGGCTGCCACTGAAAGAAGCCGGCTATGAGAACACCTGCAAGCGCAAGGTTTAATACTACAAATATAAATAAGAAAAATCGTAATGCAACCGTCATGATTGCGCCTCCTTCTGCTGATTATCTTTTTTCAGTAAAATAACGCAGTGTTTTCTGCGTCCATACTTGAATATCCCGGTGTCCGTCCAACTGTCTTCCTACCAGGTACCCTACAGCAAAAATAATAGCTACAACGACAGCTTCTCCAAAGCCCCAGAACAAAAAGACAACAACAAGAAGCAATGCGATAATAATGCTTACGATTCTTCCTCTATAATCAAGAAGCTGCTTTTTATCTTCGTTCATATTTCTTCACCGCCTTTCATTGGTGGAATAGTTACTGCATTCCCCTTTTACCCATTTGTAAAAACATGTATTTGATTAATGGAAATAAATTTTATTGGAATATCTTTTGTTTTGATGGGGTTTTATCTTATTTAGGTCGAAATTAACCAAAAATTAGAGAGAACACGAAAAAAAATACAAATATTTTCAAAATAAATGTTAGGGATTCTTATTAACCGGGTATATCATCATAGACGTAACCTATAAAGAATAAAGGAGACTGAGTCCAATGGCTGAACAAACACCATTAAATGCAGCGGATCAAAACAAAAGAGACCTGACGTATAATACAGGTGTCATTGAAAAAATTGCCGCATTGTCTGTAGTAGAAATTCCAGGTATTTTGTCTATGAGTACAGGAGCAGTAGAAGGCCTGACGGAAAGACTGGGCAGAAAAGACCTTACAAAAGGCGTAACAGCTGAAGTAGGCGAAAAGCAGGCTGCCATTGATTTGAATGTGATCATCAAGTACGGATCAAACATTCCGAAAGTCTATGATGAAGTAAAAAGAAGAATCACAGAAAACGTCCGTCATATGACAGGGCTTGAAGTAGTGGAAGTACAGATGAACGTGGACGACATTGATTCAGAAGGTGAAGGCAAGCTTGGTTATGAAGATCAGGAAGTCCAGGATACGGTTGAAAAACGTGTAGAATAGAAAGCAGCATGTAAGCACCCTTCGAGGGTGCTTTTTTTATAGATTTTTTCCGTGCCCATCCAGAATAAAAGAAACCAGTTGCAATATACGGAAGGATTATATATAATAACCCTCGTACAAAACGGACGTCATACTCGTATAATCTGGACGATAAGGGTTCAGGGTTTCTACAGGAGAGCCACATTTCTCCAGGCTACGGGTCTTCTAGTTAAATAGAAGATCTGTAGCTTTTTTTGTGGAAAAAGCTGCAGGAGGCACGTCCGCCTGTAACTTTTGTTAGAAAATGGGGATACACATGAATCGATTATTTCATTTTAAGGAAAACCAGACGACGTTAAAGCAGGAGCTTCTCGCAGGCCTCACCTCCTATTTTACGATTGCTTATATTTTGATTATCAATCCGGCGATTCTTGCCGATGCCGGCATTCCATATGCGTATGCCCTTGCAGCGACGATCCTGGCAACGGCAGCCGGATGCTTTATGATCGGCGGCTGGGGAAATGCCCCAATGATTCTTACACCGGGAATGGGGATTAACGCATTTTTTACGTATACGATTGTGCAGGGCTTCGGACTTACCTGGCAGCAGGGGCTTGCTGCTGTTATTGCGGCAGGGCTGCTGTTTTTCATAGCGACCATTACACCGCTTGCCGGCATTATGGTCAGGGCAGTGCCGGATTCATTGAAAATAGGGATTACCGTCGGAGTAGGTATCTTTTTAACATTTATCGGACTGCAGAAGGGGCAGCTGATCACAGCGGACGCGGAAACGTTCGTAACGATGGGGGCGATTTCCTCTCCACAGGCTCTGCTGACGATTCTTGGCCTGGTCATTACAATGGCCTTGTTTGTCCGGAAAGTGAAAGGAAGTTTTTTGATCGGCATTGTCCTGACAACGGGTGTCGCGTTTTTGTTTGGATTGACCAATCCGCCGCAGGCAGATAGTATTCAGTTTACAGGCTACGGACAGATGCTCGGTGCCTCTGATTTCAGCGGGGTGTATCAGCTGTCTTTCTGGACAGCCGTCTTCTCTTTAATGATTATTTTGATGTTTGAGAGTATGGGTCTTCTTAATGGCATGCTTCCGGACAAAAGAAAATTCCCGAAATCGTATCAGGCCTCTGCCGCGTCTGCTTTTACAAGCGGCCTGTTTGGAACATCGCCTACTATTCCAACGGTGGAAAGTGCTTCCGGTATCGCGGAAGGGGGAAGAACCGGTCTTACAGCTATTACGGTCGGTGTCTTGTTTCTGGCTTCCGCTTTCTTTGCTCCTATGTTTACTGTTATTCCTGATGGGGCAGTGGCGCCGGTGCTGATTATTGTTGGCGGACTGATGGTACAGGAAATCCGCCATATTCGTTTCCAGGATATGTCGGAATGGCTTCCGGCGTATTTGATTATCGGGCTGATCCCGTTAACGTATTCGATAGCAGATGGGATTGCATTCGGATTTATTGCCTATCCGCTGCTGAAACTGGCACTGGGTGAACCACGCTCGGTTTCCCCTATTATGTACGTGATTTCTTCCTTGTTTTTCCTTCACTACGTATTGATGCTCGTAATTTAATTAAAGAAAAGAGGCTCCTTTCATGTTTTTACTACAATTAATGCAGAAACGGACAGAAGCCTACATGCAGGAACGCATGAAATATGGAGGGTACATGATGAGCGGCGGCCTGGTGGTTGCCGCTATTGCTGTCATTGTGATCAGTTTTTATTATTACGGTGCCTGGCTGCAAAGCGCTGAGCACGGACCGGTCTGGCAGGTGACTGCCGCCGCTTTATGGTCTGTGCTGCTGCTTCGCACGAAGCAGCGACTGCTCGTAAAGCCGGCGGATATGGTGTTTCTGCTGCCGGCTGAAAGCCGAATTGATGAACTGCTGGGGTGGGGGCGCCGTTTTTCCTTTATCCGAAAGGTACCGCTGCTTCTTTTGGCCCTGGTTTACACTGGAACCTATTATTACTCCGGCCCGCTGCAGGAAGAGCCGTTCGTTTTGTTTTACGGAATAGCCGCCGGTATAGCAGGACTTCATATACTGGGTACATATTTTCATTATTATACGCATACGCGGCTGGCTTTATTTATAGATAAGGCCGTGCCGGCCTCTTTAACAACAGCTGCCCTGCTGGGGCTCTTCTTTCATTGGTTCTGGTTATATGGATTGGTGATGGCTCTTTACGCCGTATTTGTTTATGATAGAAGACAGAGGCTGAAGGCGCTGCCATTTCAATGGCAGAAAGTGCAGGAAACGGAGCATGCTCTCAGTCTTCGTTTCTACAGAGCGGCTTCCCAGTTTGCAGAAGTTCCGTTTCTGCCGGAGAAAATACGATTCTGGAAAAAGGCAGACATTGCTGCAAAGGCTGTTTCATGGAAAAGGCCAATGCTTTACATAAGCATTCTTTCTTTTATTAGAAGAGGCAGTTATCTACAAAGCTGGGTTCTTTTTACGGGCATTGGTTCCGTGCTGCTGTTTTATTCTGAAAGCACCACAGCAAAAGTCATTGCAGCGACTGCCGTTGTTTACCTGTACGGCCGCCAGCTTTCCGCTTTTCCAAAGTTGTATGAATATTCGCTGCCTCTTGGAGTCTATCCTGTAGCAGCGAAGAGAAGAAAGCGGGAGCCGGCAGGAGCTGCGGCACTTGTTATGGCAGGGCATGCCGCCATTCTGACGGCCTTTGCCGGTGCAGGAGGAACGTTTTCCCAGGTTCTTTATACAGCATCCGCCGTTATGCTTGTGCTGATCCTTAATAAAAGCTGGTTCCTGCCTAAAGAAAAAAAGAAGTGAAGCGTTACCATTCATTCAGTAGACTTATTTTCTATGAGAAAAGCATCCAATCGGGGGTTTCCTGCGTATACTAAGCAAGTACAAAAAGCAGCCCCCTGATCGGATGGATTTATTTTTATGTTGAATGAAGAGGGGGACAGGAAATGCCGACATTAACAGATGCGGAATTGTACGAGAGAATTCAGGCGCAGGATAAAGAAGCGCTCGAGATACTCTACACCCGCTATGAACGCCTATTGTACTCGTTTTCTTATAATATGGTAAAAGATAAACAGGCTGCAGAAGAAGTAATGCAGGATGTATTCTTTAAGCTGTGGAGAGGTAAAGGGGCGGGGACCTATACAGAGTCCCGCGGTAAATTCTCGAGCTGGCTGTTGACGATCACGAGGAACGCCTCTATTGATCACCTCCGTAAGAAGAAAATGGAAATATACGAATGGGAGGAAAGAGACTCTGTCCATGAACAAATGCCTTCTGTAGAAGAGGAAATAGAAAGCAAAGAAGAGCGGACAGAGCTTCAGGCCGTTATTCATAAGCTGCCGGATGAACAGCAGCGGATGATATGTTTATTTTATTTTCAGGGCATGTCGCAGAGCCAGATTGCTGAAGCCTGCGGCATTCCGCTTGGAACGGTAAAAGGCAGGCTCCGGCTGGCGCTCAAAAAGCTAAAAGGCATGGTCGCTGTGGAGAGGGGGATCGAAATTGAATAACAAACATGATGCAATTCTTGACTATCTGAACAATCAGCTCTCTGACAGAGATAGAGAAGCATTTGAATATGAGCTGAAATACGATAAAGAATTAAGAGAAGAGCTGCAGGAATGGGAAGAATTAATGGAAGAACCTGCTTCGTTATTGCAACCGGTCGATCCTCCTGCAGGAATGAAAGAACGGGTGCTTGGCTCGGTATTGGAAGAAGGCAGGAAAGAATCCAGTGAGCCGAAAGCAGTGTATACAGGAAAAGCGAAAAGCAAACGCTATGGCCTGATCGGCGGCCTTCTTGCAGCCGCCCTGCTGTTATCGGTAGGCGCCAACGTGTTTGTAGCTACTCAGCTGCAGCAGGTAGCTTCGCAGAATGAAGAACTGGAAGAAGAGCTGACGTCGATGGAGACCGCGATGCAGGAACAGCAGGAAACCCAGACAGCGAGCCCGGTGGTTACAGCAAGCCTGGAGCCGGGTGAAGAAGCCGAAGGTACAGGAATCGCAACGCTTGCAGAATCCGGAGATCAGGCGGAGCTGCTCGTGCAGGCTCAAGAGCTGGCCGGTCTGGAAGGAGACGAAGTGTACCAGGTCTGGCTGATTGAAGGAGAGTCCCCAATACCGGCCGGATCCTTCACGACAGATGCGGAAGGCCGGGGCGGCTCGGTATTTTCTTTAACCGAAAGCGGACAAAATTGGGACGCAATTGCAGTTACAAGAGAACCGCAGCCGGATAATCAGCTGCCGGAGGGCGAAGTCGTTCTGCAGGCAGAAATTTAAGGACAATCATATAGTGCCGTCGGAAGATATCATGCTTCCGGCGGTTTTTTTAATACATACCAGAAAGTATCAACAAAGGAGGAGGGTCTTTATCTGTGATAATCGGAAATAAAACGTGTAAACTAAAGACAGCAGAGGAGGAGACACGAATGAGAAAAACAGCGGTATTAAGCATTTTTCTGGCGGGAACAGGTCTGCTGGCGGCCTGCAGCAATACCGAAGAAACAGAAGAAGCAGAAGCTTGGCTTGAGGAGGATTGGGAATCAATAAACGCGGAAGCAGACGGCTCGAACGTACGCATGTTTATGTGGGGAGGCGATGAAGGCTTAAATCAATATATGGATGAGTACGTGATCCCTGCCGTAGAGCAGGAGCACAGCATAGCATTGGAGCGGGTGCCGATTGATACGGAAGAAAGCCTGCAGCGGCTCCTTACCGAAAAAGAGGCAGGGGAGCAGGAGGGAACGATGGATATTCTGTGGCTGAACGGGGAAAATTTCCGGAGCGCCAAGGAAAATGAACTGCTTCTCGGATCATTTACGGAAAAACTGCCGCATTTTAATGAATACATAGAGGCAGACTCTCCGGAAACGACGCTTGATTTCGGGACACCGACTGATGGAATGGAATCCCCGCTCGGTAAGGTGCAGTTTACTTTTATGTATGATACAGAAAAAGTGGAACAGCCTCCCGCCACCTGGGAGGAACTCAGCCAATGGGTGGAAGAGAACCCGGGAGAATTTACGTATCCGGAGGCCACTGATTTTACAGGAAACGCTTTTTTAAGGCAGCTGATGTATGACCAGTATGAAAACGATCCGGCATTTGCATCGGAAGCCTTCGATGAGAAAATGCTCGAAGAAGATACCGGACCGATGTGGGACTATTTAAATGCGTGGGAAAGCAGCCTGTGGAGAGAAGGGCAGACGTATCCGGCAAGTGTGGAAGAGCTGGACCGGCTTTACAGCCGCGGTGAAGTCAGCATGACGATGGGGTATAACGAAGCGCGGGCGGAAAGCTTGATTCGGGACGGTACCTTTCCGGAAACCACTGATACGTTTATGCTCGAGAGCGGATCTATCGGCAATACGCATTTTCTCACCATGCCCTTTAATGCCGGAAATCCTAGTGGGGCGATGGTTGTAATGGATTTTCTGCTTTCTCCGGAAGCACAGATTGAAAAAATGAATCCTGATGGGTGGGGGGAGAGCTCCGTCCTCGATCCAGGACGTTTGACAGAAGAAGACCGCAGCGCAATGGAAGCTGTGGACAGAGGGGACAGCGTTCCTTCCCAGGAAGAGCTTGATGATGCCTACCTTCCGGAGCTGGATGCCGATTATGTAGGCTGGCTGGAAGAGAAATGGAACGATGAAGTTGTTCAGCCGTAAGAAAGCTGCAGCTCTCTGGCTTCTGCCGGTACTGCTGCTGCTTGTAGGTTCGGTGTGGTATGCCCTGCTGCAGGTACTGCTCGGAAGCCTGGAAGGAGAAGGAGGGCAATGGAGCCTGTCTGTTTATCAGACATTAGCGGATAACAGCCGCTTTTGGTCTTCCGCCTTTTTCAGTCTTTACGTGGCCGGCGTTTCTACGGTCATTTCGCTTGTGCTCGGCATCTTTATTGCGAGAGGGCTGTATCATTACCTGGAAGACCGGTACAGCCGGTTTCTTATTTGGATTCCGATGGTGTTTCCCCATTTTGTCGGAGCCTATCTCGTTATATTGATTTTTTCGCAGAGCGGCTGGCTTTCTACGGCCGCAGCCTCGATCGGATGGATTGATGCAATAGCTGATTTTCCTATACTGACAAATGACTCCAGGGGCATCGGATTGATTCTTACGTATGTGTGGAAGGAAATTCCGTTTGTTGTCCTCATGATGCTCCCGGTGTATCAGGAAATGAATAAAGAATTTGCCCATGCGGCGGCAGCTCTCGGAGCAGGCCCTTTACAGCGCTTTAAAGACATAGAGTGGGCGTTCTTAAAGCCAGGAACACTTGAGACAGGTCTGATTATTTTTTGTTTTGTGTTTGGCGCGTTTGAAGTGCCGTACCTCATTGGTGCGTCCTCTCCTGAAATGGGAGCTGTTCTTGCCTACGAATGGTTTTACAGCGGAGACTGGAGCAGGCGTCCGGAAGCGCTGGCTGCGATGACGCTTCTCACAGGAGCCATTCTGGCAGCCGCGGCGCTTGTTTTGTGGTATGTCCGCAAGCTGCGCAGTCGTTTAGGAGGCGGGGCATAATATGAAGCATAAAATAATAATAGGTGTATTTCTGCTTATATTCAGTATTCTGCCCCTGCTGCTTCTGCTCTTGCAGAGTATTGCCCCCGGATGGGGATGGGGGCAATTGTTTCCTTCCGCTGTATCGATGCAGGCGTGGCAGACAGCTTTCAGTGATCCGGCGTTAAGGCAGTCGATGGTAGTAACGGTCCTTATAACGCTGGTGGTCACGGCAGGAAATCTGCTTCTCGGTGTTCCGGCTGCAAAAATGCTTGCCTATCAGCATTTTAAAGGCAAGCTGTGGCTTGATAATCTGCTGTTTCTGCCGATTCTTATTCCAATGACGGCCGTTGCAATGGGCATTCATTTTACGTTTATCCGTGCCGGCCTTGCCGATACGTGGCCCGGCACCGCGCTCGTGCTGTTTATTCCAACTCTGCCTTATACGATCCGGGTCATCCGCGCCGGCTTTGAAAGGCTGGGACCGGAATCAGAAGAGCAGGCGAAATCGCTTGGCAGCAGTCCGCTGCAGGCTTTACTGTTTGTACAGCTTCCACAGATGATGCCAAGCCTGCGTTCGGCCGTTTTTTTAACAGTTGTCATTACAGCAGGCCAGTACATTCTGCCGGTTATTATCGGAGGGGGTACGGTGCCGATGCTGTCTCTTTTGTATTTTCCCTACTCCAATTCAGCAAATGAAGCGGTCGTAAGCGCGTTGTCTATTCTGTTTGCGCTGCTTCCCCTCGTAGTGATTCTACTGGCGGAAGCGGTACTGCGAATAGTGTTTGCTGCGGCCGAGCGAAGATAAGGCAGGTGATAATTTGACATATTTAGAGATTCGGTCTTTAACCAAACAGTATCAAAACGATGTCGTCCTCAATGAGATTGATATCGAGCTTGAACGGGGCGAAACAATGAGCATTCTCGGACGGTCCGGCACGGGGAAAACGACCCTGCTGCGGACCATTGCCGGGATTATAAAAGAAGACGCGGGAGATATTTTCATTAACGGGGAAAACGTCAAAGGAACGCCGGCGGAACGACGTCCGGTCGTCATGATGTTTCAAAAGCCGCTGTTGTTTCCACATATGAATGCAGCGGACAATACCGCTTACGGGTTAAAAGTAAAAAAAATGCCGGTGAAACAGCGAAGACAGGAAGCGGAGATTTTTTTGGAAAAGGTAGGCCTTGCCGGATTTGGGAATAAGTTTCCGGCGGAATGTTCGGGAGGCGAACAGCAGCGGATATCGCTTGCCCGGGCTTTAATCGTTAAGCCGAAGCTGCTGTTAATGGATGAACCATTTTCCCACCTCGATTCAGAACTCCGCCGCTCCATGAGGCTGTGGGTAAAGGAAGTCCTGAAAGAAGAAGGAGTGACGGCGCTGTTTGTGACGCATGACCGTGAGGAAGCCGAGCAGATGGGAGATAAAATGGCTGTCCTCGGCGAAGGGAAAATTCTGCAGTCCGGGCTGCCGGAAGAACTATACCGCCGGCCGGTCCATCCGATTGCTGCCTCCCTTGCGTCGGAAGGATTTTTCACAAAAGAAGGGGCATTCGTGCCGCTCGCTGCAGTAACTACTAAAAAAATCACAGAGCCGTCCCGGACGTTTCGGGCTGTCGTTCAGGAAGAAAGACAAGCCTACGGACTACAGTTTTACAATTATTATTTGGAGCAAGAAAAGGTCATTATCGCTTTGCGGAACGAATCCAACGCTGCGCGGCCTGGAGACCAGGTGGTTCTCTATGCTCCGGCGGAGTCCCTGCTTTTTTCAGAAAGTACGGCGACGCTTCGGGTAGAAGGTGAGAAAGCATGACCTATAAGAAAACGCTTCTGCTTGCGGGGGTGGCAGTTGTTGCCGCCGTTCTGGTCTGGCTGAATGTCCAGGTGTTTCAATTTCGTCCCGGCGATATTGAACAGGCGATCGATTCCTACGGATGGATGGCGCCTGTTGTATATATCGTCCTTTATACACTGCGCTCGCTCGTATTCTTCCCGGCGTCTGTCTTTTCGCTGGCCGGAGGACTTGCCTTTGGGCCGGTGGAAGGTGTTATCTACATTATGATCGGTGCAATGGGAGGGGCGATTCTTTCCTTTTATATTGCCCGGATGCTCGGTGGAAAAGTGATTGGCAGCAAGTGGAAAGGAAAAGCCGCTGTTTTTCAGACCCAGCTGAATGAAAATGGATTCCTGTATGCGCTCATTATGAGGCTGATTCCGGTGCTGAATTTTGATCTGGTCAGCTATATTTGCGGGCTGTCGACGATTCGTTTCCGAGCTTATGCGGCCGCTACGCTTATTGGTATTTTCCCCGGAGCGCTCGGATACAGCCTGCTTGGATCGGGACTTGTGAGCGGCGACTTTACACAGATTATTATAGCTGCCAGTGTATTCCTGGCGATTACCGCTTTTGTTTATTTATTAAAAAGGGTAAGAGTAGGAAGAGATATTATCAATAAAGCATCCATAGATGAGGACGATAGCTAATGCTTGATACGCATGCCAGAAAATATGTACAGCCTGTCATTGGACATGCAGCGGATTTCTTTCTCCGCAGGGGATTGTCCGCCAATCAGGTGACGGTGGCCTCTTTTATTATCGGCGTAGCGGCAGGGCCGCTTGTTTATTTGGGGTTTGGGCCCGCAGCCGTCCTGCTGCTGTGGATTTCCGGTTTTCTGGATGCCGTGGATGGATCGATGGCCCGCAAAACGAAGCCCTCTGCCTTTGGCACCGTAATGGACGTCACGTTTGACCGGCTTGTAGAGATCAGCGTACTGCTGGGGCTTGCTTTTTTATTCCCGGATTTAATGTGGCTGTTTCTGCTCCTGAGCGTGTCGATCATTTTTTCAATGACCGTGTTTTTAACGGTTGGTACCGTCTCGGAGCAAAAAGGAATAAAATCTTTTTACTATCAGGCAGGGCTCGCAGAGCGGACGGAAGGGTTTATCTTGTTTACGATCATGATCCTGTTTCCTTCGATTCTGCTTTATTCCACGATATTATTTCTATTTGTAGAAGTGTTTACAGGCATCCAGCGTTTAATGGAGGCTAAAAAAATATTAAAGGAGCCGGCAGAATGAAAACATACGATCTTATTATTATCGGAGGCGGATCCGGCGGCTTAACGGCCGCATCCGGTGCTGCCCAGTTCGGTGCTTCAGTAGCGTTGATTGAAAAAAAGAATAACCTCGGCGGGGACTGTCTTCACGCCGGCTGTGTGCCGTCCAAAGCATTTATTACGGCGGGAAAAGAAATTCATCAGGCAAGACAGGCCGCTTCCCGGCATAATCTGACACTCTCCGGTGAGGTCTCTCTCGCACAGGTAAATCGGAGAGTGCATGATGCGATAGACGATATTCAGGTAATGGACGATGTGTCCCGCTTTGAGGAAATGGGCGTGGATGTGTTTTTGAAAGAAGCTGTATTTACAGGCCCCCACACAGTAAAGCTTGGGGACGGCGAAGAAATTGAAGGAAAGCGGATCGTGATTGCCACTGGCTCAAAACCGGTTATTCCTCCGATCGATAACATAGAGGTGCTTCCATATTACACAAATGAAACGATCTTCGACGCCGAAGAACTTCCCGGGCACATCGTCTGCGTGGGAGGAGGCCCGGTTGGCGTAGAGCTCGCCCAGGTACTGGCCCGACTCGGTGCAAACGTGACCATCGTCGATAATGCGCCGCGGCTGTTTCCGAATGAAGAAGAAGAGATTGGCAGGCAGGTGCAGAATGCGCTGCTTGAAGAGCTTGACTTTATTCCGGATACACGGGTGGAGGCGCTGGAAAAAGACGACGCCTCCGGACATACGTACGCCGTCTTGTCCAACGGGGAGAAAGTAAAAGCGGACGCGCTGCTGATTGCGGCCGGCCGCAGGCCCAATACCGATTCGCTGCAGCTCGACAAAGCAGGAATTGACCCGGCAAAGGATGGCAGTATCCCCGTGAAACCAACGCTTCAGACTAAAGCGCCTCATATTTATGCAGTAGGAGACGTAACCGGAACGTATGCATTTACACATGCGGCCGGCCTGGAAGGGCAGATTGTCGTCACCAACGCGGTGTTCGGCCTGCGCCGGAAAGTGTCCTACAGCACGCTGCCGTGGGTTTTTTACACAGAGCCGGAGCTGTTCCGGCTTGGACTGACAGAGCAGCAGGCGAGGGATCAGTACGGAGAGAGCATCAATGTATATAAAGTAACTGGTGGAGAGGTGGACCGTTTTATTGCAGAGCGGGACAAAACGCCGCTTATGAAAATTATTACCGATAAGCGCGGCAGAATTTTAGGCGCGCATGCAGCTGGAAAAAATGCGTCCGACTGGATGCACGAAGTTGTAGCGGCAAAAGCCTGGAAGAAGCCGCTCCGCTCGTTTTCAAGTATTGTGTATCCGTACCCATCGCGCGGGGAAATTCTGAAAAAAGCAGCCGACATTTACTGGAGGGAAAAGCTTTTTGACAGCAGCGTAACAAAGCTGCTCAAGAAATACGTGCAGACGTTCCGGTAAGAGAAAGGAGGAAAGCGATATGCCCAAGCGCCTGATTCTAATCGGAGCCGGCCATGCCCATTTAACGATGATCCGCGACTGGAGCGCAGCAGACAAAAAAGAGATAGAATGGATTCTGCTGTCCCCGGGTCCGTACCATTACTACTCCGGCATGTTTTCCGGTTTAATGGAAGGACTCTACGAAAAAGAAGACATCCGCGTGGAGCTGGGTTCTTTCTGCCGCAGGCACGGAGGGTCTTTTCTGGAGGGGGCTGCAATAAAAGTGGATTATCATCAAAAGCAGGTGGAGACGGACCGGGGCGACACGCTGTTCTTTGATGCGGCCTCGATTAACATCGGAGCCAAAACCGCGGGTGTTTCTGCCGGCAGGGGATCCCATGTCCTTAAACCGGCGCTTGGGGTGCCGGACACGGTAGAACGAATGCGCTGTGCGGAACAGCCTGCGGTCATTGGAAGCGGGTACGGCGGAGTCGAAATGGCCCTCTCGCTCCAGGCCTGGCGGAAAAAGCACCGCAGGTCGGCCCATCCGGTGCGTTTGTTTTCCTCCGGCGGCATCATGCCGACCGAAACCAGGCGGATTCAGCAGGTGGTTCGGCAGATGCTTCACAAGCAGAAAGTGCAGATTATAGAAGAGGGGCGCGCCGAAGAAACAGAAGGAGCACTGAATACTGACAGCAGCCGGCACTCATTTGATGAAGCGCTCTGGCTGACAGGAAGTGCCGCTCACCCGGTGTTCCAGGCTTCTTTGCTTCCAACTGCAGAAGACGGTTCCCTGCGCGTGACTGCCGGGATGGAAGTGCCGGGACTGCCGGGATTGTTTGGAGCGGGGGACAGCGTCACGATCGACGCCTACCCGGACCTTCCTAAAAACGGCGTATACGCAATCCGGCAGGCGCCCGTGCTGAAAGAAAACATTACGGCTTTTTTCCAAGGGGGTCCAGGGCAGACATTTACGCCGCAGAGAAAATACATGGCTATTCTGTCCCTCGGTGGAAAGAAAGGCCTGCTCATAAGAGGAAAACGTCACATGAAAGGCTCTGCCGCCTGGCAGGTAAAAAATAAAATCGATAAAAAATTTATGGCATCTCTTCGCGTGGAGGAGATGTAATTTTTTGAGGTCACAGCTGAATGGCTGGTTGAAGTTTGGTATAAAACCGGGCATCTGCCAGCCTATTTTAATTTAAGAAAGGAGCGGTCATGAAAATTTTAGTTACCGGTTTTACGGGGAAGGTTGGCGGCGAAGTTGCTCAACAGCTTAAGGATAAAGATATTTCTATGATTTGCGGCGTTCGGCACCCTGAAAAAGCTAAAGAAACGTTTGGGGAGACATACGAGTTCGTACGTCTTGATTTTGCAGATCCACATACATTTGATAAAGCTCTTGAACAGGCAGATCGTATATTTTTAATGTACCCGCCTGGAAGTAACCTGGCATTTGATACTTTTATAGAAAAGGCAAAAAACAGCGGAATAAAGCACATTGCCTACTTATCACTTAAAGATGTGCAGTACCTGCCCTTTATACATCATTATAAAATGGAAAAGTTAATCAAAAAATCCGGCATTCCTTATACATTTGTACGGGCAGGTTATTTTATGCAGAACCTAAATGATTTTCTGCGTAAAGAAATCAAAGAAAGACAGCGTATTTTTGTCCCGGCAGGTAAAGGGAAAACGAGCTTTGTTGATACAAGAGACTTAGCTGAAATCTCAGCCGAAGCATTGATTTATCCTGAAAAACATAAAAACAAAAGCTACGAAATTACAGGCAGGGAGGCTCTCAGTTTTTATGAAACGGCAGAAATAATGACGGACATTCTAGGCATTACGATAGAATACACAAATCCTTCAGTGAAAGAATTTAAAGTATTTATGAAAAAAAGAGGGGAAAAAGAAGAGTTTATTAACGTTGTAGTAGGCATTCATATCCCGACAAAGCTGGGATTAGCAAAGGGAATTAAGGACGATTATGAGAAAATAACAGGTAAAAAGCCTGCAGATATGCGGACATATATTGAAGATTACAAAGATAACTGGATAGAGTAGATCAACGAGTTGAAAAGAGTTTTGCTCTATAGTCTTTTTGCTTTAATTCTCATGGTGCGTTCCATTTAAATCGAGCAGATGCTGGATGGCGTTGATGACTTCATCCGGATTATCCGTGTGAATGGTAGCATGTCCGGCATGTTCGACGGTGCGATGCTCTCCGCGGGGAACAGAAGCGGCTAAGGCCGAGTAAATGGTGTGTTTTGCCTCGTTAAAGGGAGCAATCATTCCGCGCAGAAAACCCGGGCTGGTGATGAGCTTCGTAAACGGATCGATTCCAGACACTGTACACACGATCACCGGGATATCAGGAAGCCTGCCTCCTTCGCGGATTTCAGTATAAAGTCCGCTTTTTATGTTTTTTCTTTCTGCCATCGTTTTTGGCAGTGTCTTCATATGATAATCGATCAGCGGTTTACGTAATGCCTCCGGCCATCCGGCAAGCATCTGCTCGTATATAAGGCGGAAGGATCGCTTGTATGTCAGGAGTGTTTGGAAAAGCACCAGGCCCTGCTGGGGAAGGTATCGTTTTTTGAAGCTTGGTGTACGGGTGAGAAAGTCTTCGTGCGGTGGTTCTATTAACAGCATTCCCGCTGTTTCTTCCGGGAAGCGCTGTGCGAACCGCTGGGCATAGATGCCGCCGAGTGAATGGCCGACGAACAGATAAGGGGCGGGTATCCGGGCGGAAATCAGTAGGTTCCGCAGTTCATCTGTGACTTCCCCGGCGCTGCGGGGGAGCTTAACCGGATCGCTCCAGCCCGTTCCCGCGCGGTCATAAATTACGGAAGTGGTCTGCTTCGCTATTTCCTGGTGAATGTTCAGATAGTCAAGACCTATCATGCCGGCAGCCGGTAAAAATACTACTGCCGGACTTCCTATTCCGGTATAATCGAGTGCCAACTGTCGTTCTTCCACGTTGTAAAAATGTCCAATGGGGGGATCGTTGACTAAGGATTTATCAAACCGGCGTTTCTTTGTATCATCCTTCATCGCTGCCATCTGACCTCCTTTTCACAAGGGTCTTATCTAGTAGGACCTGCCTCTATTTAAATGTACATTCATTATAATTTCATTTATTTTACAGATCAATTGTTTTTCAACTAAAACGCGCAGGTTTATGTTAATTTATTCCATGTTCAGGGAACAGGATACTATGCAGGAAGATTGTTCTTTATGCCCGGTGCGAACGGTAATCAGAACTTACGAGGGTGTCCTTGAATATAACCTTATATAAGGAGTTGAAAAGGGATGATTAATAAGGTCGGTCAAATCATGCTGTATGTGAATGATCAGGATGAAGCGGTAACGTTTTGGAAAGAAAAAGCGGGGTTTCATGTAATAGCGGAAGAAAATAAAAGCGGAATGAGATGGATTGAAATAGCCCCGGCTCCGGACGCCGAAACGAGTATCGTGCTGCACAATAAAGAGTTTGTGGCGGCTATGTCTCCCGGGGTAAACCTGGAGACACCTTCATTACTATTTTTTACAGACGCTTTTGATGAATTATATGCAGATCTCTCCAATAAGGATGTAAAAGTAGGGGAGGTTGTAAACATGCCCTCCGGCAGAGTATTTAACTTTGCTGATCATGAAGAAAACTACTTTGCCATTATGGAAAAGAAATAAGCCCTTATGAATAGAGGTTTCAGCTGGCAGACCTTGTCAGCTTTTTTATATTTTTCACTTTTGCAGAAGCTGTCAAAGAATTTTTGTCGCAGCAAAGTCGATTTGTACTGCCCCCAAGCAAGGGCTTTTTTTCTTTAAAGATATGTCAAAACGGTGTCATAAAGAGTGATCATACGATAAAATAATGTAAAACAAAGAAATAATAAGGAAATAGGAGAAAAATGAAGATAAAGATGTTTTATTACCGTTTTCATGAAGAATGTTTCCGTTTTCTTGAACCCGGGAGGGTTTTGTCAAAACCCTAAAATAAGGAGCATAATAAGGTTAAATCTTAAACGAAAGAAGGCGCATGAATTGAAAAACTTCTTTATGCACATGCTTGAAAACATGTACCAGGACTCTAAAACACAGGCAGACCGGATGCTCAGCGAGTACAATGAAGGCAGAGGCCTAAACGATCATTACTTCTTTAACTAAAAAATAGATAAAAGCTGTCACGGAGTCATTCCGTGGCAGCTTTTTTTGCTTTTCCTTTAGTTGACCAGTGGTTTTTTGCCGTGCTATACTTTACTAAATAATGAAAATCATTCTCAACTGCCGACGGCTGAACAGCGGAAGCAGACTCAGGAGGGCAAGCTGTGAGTTTTCTACATCTGAAAGACATTACAAAGTTTTATCATAGAAATGCGGAAACGCCTGCTGTACATAACGTTTCCCTTAATATTGAAAAAGGTGAAATAATTTCTCTTCTGGGGCCGAGCGGATGTGGAAAAACAACAACGCTTCGAATGATTGCCGGATTTGAACAGCCTTCTGAAGGTACCATTGAATTAGACGATAGAATGATTTCGGCTAAAGGAAAGACCATCGCTCCGGAAAAAAGAAATATCGGCATGGTGTTTCAGGACTATGCGCTGTTTCCTCACCTGACGATAAAAAAGAACGTCATGTTCGGATTGAATCAATGGAAAACACGCGAAAAAAGAAAACGTGCCGATGAGGTACTGGAGCTGGTCGGACTGGCTTCATATGGAAACCGGTACCCAAATGAGCTCTCCGGCGGGCAGCAGCAGCGGGTGGCATTAGCCCGGGCGCTTGCACCAAAGCCTAATTTGATTTTAATGGATGAACCATTTAGTAATCTCGATGCCGGCCTGCGCGAAAAAATGAGATATGATGTGACACGTATTCTGCGGGAAACCGGGACAACGGCAATCATTGTGACTCATGATCAGAAAGATGCCTTCGCCGTATCGGATCGAATTGTCGTTATGAACCAGGGGGAAGTCCAGCAGATTGCCTCTCCTAAAGAAATGTACCGCTGTCCGCGGAACTGCTTTGTGGCTCAATTTGTCGGCAAGACGAATTTAATGGCTGGAACGATGTGCCAGGATTTGAAGCATGTCGATACCCATATCGGAAAAGTATGCCTCCCTTCTCATTCGGAGGAAATGATAGAAAACGTAAAAATATCAATTCGTCCGGAAGGCTGCAGGCTTTCGGAAGAAGGCCGGTATAACGGGGTAGTAGAAACCGTAACCTACGGCGGTGAGTTTCAGGAACTTACTGTGCGTCTCAAAGGATCCACCGAGGAAGCAATGAGCATTTATGCGCCGGTGGAAACGGACATTGAGCCCGGCTCTATCGTTTCATTTGATATTACTCCGGAATTAGTAGCCCTGGTTGAATAATAGAAAAAAAGTACAAGCCTTCGTGCCCTGGTACGAGGCTTTTTTTGCAGGATTATCCAGAAATATGTTCACTTTTCGACATTTTTCAACAAACGATTGCCTTCTTTATTGTTATCGATTACACTAGTGATTGGGAATGATAATCACTTTCAATTAAATAGGGGGTATAAAAATGAACTTGTTTAAAAAATCATTAGTTTTAACTTCTGCAGCGTCACTGGCACTTGTTATGGCAGCATGCGGGCAGGAGGAGGAAACAGAAGAAGAATCAGGCAGCGGGGAAGGGTCTGTGGAAGAAGCAGATGGAGAATTGACTGTTTACACATCGAGGAACGAAGAGTTTGTCGGGCCTCTGCTTGATAAATTCACAGAAGATACAGGGGTTGAAGTGAATATGCTCGCTCTTGATGATAATGCAGTGAACCGTATTAAAGGAGAAGAGAACAACGTTCAGTCGGATATTTTTATTTCTAATGACGTCGGCGCGTTGGAACACCTTAGGCTGGAAGGCTTTCTTCAGGAAGCAGAACCGGAAAACATAGAAAGCATTGATGAAATATATCGGGCAGAAGACGGCTCGTGGTTTGCACTTTCCGCAAGAACCCGTGTGCTTATGTACAATAAAGATATGATTACAGAAGAAGAAATGCCTAAGCGGATCGAAGATCTGACGGACGAGGAATACGAAGGAGAGTTTGCGATTACCCGTGGAGGCAACGGGGGCATGATCGGCCATGTTTCCGCTCTCCGCCAGGAGTGGGGAGACGAAGCGACATCAGAATGGATTAATGGCGTGCAGGATAATGCAGCGGCCGTTCTTGATGGACACGGAGATATCCGCCGCGGCGTAGGCGCAGGAGAATTTTCTTTTGGTCTCGTTAACAACTACTACTACCATCAACAGCTGCAGGAACCGACCGATAACAATGTCGGAGTAATTTATCCAGACCAGGAGGAAGATGAAATGGGTGCGGTAGTTAACGCAGCCGGTGTCGGTCTGATTGAAGGGGCCCCTAATGAAGAGAATGCCCGCATATTTTTAGACTGGGTGCTGGAAGAAGAGAACCAGCAGGCGTTCTCCTATGATTCTTTAGAGGTTCCTATTAACCCGGATATTGAGCCAATTGAAGATGCAGCGAGTATTGATGACTACAAGACACATGATCTACCATTGCGCGATCTTGGTGAAGTGTGGGAAGATACTCGTGAGCTGATAGAAGATTCCGGACTCGATCTGGAAATTCGTTAAATGCGTCAAGCTGTATAGGAGCTGTCTTTATGAACAACAAAAAAGAAATGAAAAAGGAACATTCTGCCAAGGCTGAGAAGAATCATTTCTCAGCCTTTAAGTATAGAAAACAGCAGGGGGATCGCATGGGCTGGTGGATGACTGTATGGAACGGCAATCCGCCGGGCTTTTTCCTGTTTGGCATCTGTGCGCTGATTGCGCTGCTGATGGCAGTGCCGGTTGTATATGTAGTGCTGCAGTCCGCCGGGGCAGGTGCGGACAGCTGGGCCAGGCTGCTTGATACCAGGATACCTGAATTATTATGGAATACATTGTCCTTAACAGCGATGGTAACAGTGTTTGCTGTGCTGCTCGGCGTTTCCCTGGCCTGGATTGTAAACCGCACGGATCTGCCGGGGAAAAGGCACTGGCAGTGGATGCTTGCCCTGCCGCTTGTTATTCCTCCTTATGTAGGGGCGATGGCTTATATTATTGTATTTGGCCCGACCGGATGGGCGGCCGGCATCTGGCGCGATATGGAATTTCTGGCAGCAGACTATCCTTTGAATATGTATTCTTTTTGGGGCGTATTTTTTGTACTCACTATGTTTACATACCCGTATGTCTTTTTAATTGCGAGCGCATCTTTACGTAAAATGAACCGGAGTTACGAAGAGGTGGCGCGTTCTCAGGGGATGTCCACGGGCCAGGTTTTCTGGAAAGTAAACATGCCTTTCCTGCGGCCGGCCATAGGTGCCGGCGCTATTCTGATTGCCTTGTATGTGCTGTCTGACTTCGGGGCGATAGCGATGCTACGCTACACGACATTTACGGCGGCTATCTATTATCAGATGGGAAGTTTCGATAATATTTCCGCTACTGTACTGAGTGTCGTGCTGATTGCTCTTACGCTGGTGATTTTGTGGACGGAGTCTAAAACAAAAAGAAAACAGAAATACTACCAGACATCCAACAGCTATGCGGAGCCGGAAACGCTGCCGCTCGGGAAGTGGAAGCTGCTTTCCGTGCTGTATGTGTCGATCGTATTTTTTATCTCCGTGCTTCTGCCGGTAACTGTTCTTTTATACTGGTCGTATATAGGGGTGGGAGAAGGAGCTTTGGACAGCGATTTCTGGGAGTTTGCCTGGAACAGCTTCCGGGTGTCCGGGCTGGCAGCCCTGTTCTGCATGATCATGGCTGTCCCGCTCGTCTATTTAACGTCCCGCTACCCAAGTGTGTTCTCAACGACTATAGATAAACTGAGCTATTCGGGCTACGCGCTGCCCGGTGTTATTGTAGCACTTGGGCTGATTTTCTTATTTAATCAGTACATTCCATGGCTGTACAATACGATGTTTCTGGTCGCGGTCGCTTTTGTCGTGCGCTTTCTGCCACAGGCGATGCAGTCCAGTGCGGCGTCACTCAGCCTGATCTCCCCAAGAATTGACGAAGCGGCAAGAAGCCTCGGCCAGCCGCCGTGGAAGGTGATGATAAAGGTTATTCTACCGGCTATGCTGCCCGGCGTGCTCGCAGGCGGGGCACTCGTATTTGTAAGCTCCATCAAGGAGCTTCCGGCCACCCTTCTTCTCCGGCCTCCGGGTTTTGACACGCTGGCTGTAAGAATCTGGGTGGAAACAAGTGAAGCCATTTATCATCAGGCGGCTCCGGCGGCGCTGTTGATTATTCTTATCTCCATCGTTCCTCTGCGTTATTTATTAAAACGATACTAAAAAAAGCAGCCAATTTGGCTGCTTTTTCAGATTGTCGAGGAATCACTCCATCAAGTATATCTATACAGGATCTGAATTCTTTAGAACGTCTGTCAACAATGAAGCAAAAAACAGGGGGAGACTCCTGCAGAACAGCCATCGGCGAAGATAAAGAGGACGATTTTTTTCTCTTTAGCTGAGACATGGCCTGCGGAAAGCGACCCCGTACAGTTTTTTGTATAAAAATACGTGTTTTCTGCCTTTTTCAACAGCCTGAAAAAAAGCAGCCAAATTGGCTGCTTTTTGTTGTTTTTACCAGATCTTTTTCAAATATGAGTTCTCATAAAAGGAAAGAGACGGGTACTTATCTTTTGTCATGTTCATTTGAAATTCATTATCAAACAGGGCGACGATCCGGCCGTCCCGGTCTGTTACGAGCTGTTTTTGTTTCTGCTTGAACAGCTCCATATCTTTTTCCGGGCCGTCGATCCAGCGGGCAATCGAATACGGAAGGCGCTCCATTTTAATATCGGCATGGTACTCATTTTTCAGCCGGTATTCAAGTACTTCGAACTGAAGCACACCGATGACGCCGACAATCTGCAGTTCCGGAAAGCGCTTGTACGTATGGAACAGCTGAATGGCGCCTTCTTCGGAAAGCTGCTGGAGGCCTTTTTCGTATGATTTATGCTTCATGGCGTCTTTCACAGTAATAGCCGTGAAATGCTCCGGGGAAAAGTGCGGCATTTCATCAAAAGAAAACGAGGTTCTCTCAGCCAGCGTATCACCAATCCGGAACGTGCCGGGGTCAAACAGGCCGATAATATCACCGGCATAGGCTTCTTTGACAATATTGCGGTCCTGCGCGAGAAACTGCGTGGGCTGGGCCAGGCGCATGGATTTTTCAAGCCGTACGTGTCGTACGCTCATTCCCTGAGTATACTTGCCCGACGTAATCCGCAGAAAAGCAATTCGATCGCGGTGCTTTGGGTTCATGTTCGCCTGAATCTTAAAAACAAATCCGGAAAATTCCGCATCCATCGGTGATATCGGGCCGATGTCGCTGTCACGCGGCACAGGAGCCGGAGCAAGCTTTAGGAAATGCTCCAAATAGTTCTGTACGCCAAAGTTGGAAATCGCACTGCCAAAAAACACCGGCGTCAATTCTCCAGAAAGAATACGCTTCTCATCATAAGGATCCCCTGCTACATCCAGCAGTTCCATTTCTTCCTTGAACTGCTCCAGCAGAGAGGGGTCGATAAAGTCGATAAGAACCGGGTCACTCGGGCCCGATACATTTTTAACCTGAATGTTGGATGGGTTATCAGGATCAAACAGCTCGATCTTTTTATTAATCCGGTCATAGATCCCCTGAAAATCCCTTCCCATTCCAATCGGCCAGTTCATTGGATAAGAGCGGATGCCGAGAAGGTTCTCCATTTCTTCCATCAATTCAAATGGATCACGTCCCTGGCGGTCAAGCTTGTTAATAAACGTGAAAATAGGGATGCTGCGGAGCCGGCAGACTTTAAACAGCTTTTTCGTCTGGGCTTCCACCCCTTTGGCGGCATCGATCAACATGGTTGCAGAGTCGGCTGCGGTAAGTGTCCGGTAGGTATCTTCACTGAAATCTTCGTGTCCGGGCGTATCAAGAATATTTATATGATAATCACGGTACCTGAATTCCATTACTGAGCTTGTGACGGAAATTCCTCTTTGTTTTTCAATTTCCATCCAGTCACTTGTCGCGTGTTTCGTGTTCTTTTTCCCTTTAACCGATCCTGCCTCGCGGATCGCTCCTCCAAAATAAAGAAGCTTTTCGGTGAGGGTGGTTTTTCCCGCATCCGGGTGGGAAATAATAGCAAATGTTTTACGTGAAGCTATTTCGTCCTTCCAAGTACTCATGAATGCAATCCTTTCTTCTATCAAGATCTAACGAGCTGACTTAACTGTCCTTTCTCATCATATAGGATGAAATCAGCATACACAATAAAAATGAAGATACAATTTTAGGAAGATATCATGTATAATGGCAGGAAGGCGTTCTCATGTACAAAGAATGACCGGTTGTTTCATAACGATTTGAATGAGGAACATCAAAAATAAACTATTAGATCCTTAAATAGATAAAAAAATGTAACGTTTTTCCTGTTTCCTCGTCAAAGCATTGTGGGATACTATTTATAGGAGGTGGATCGTTTGAAAAAAGTTATTGGATCTTTAGCAGTACTTATGATTTTCCCGGTTGCCGTTTTTGCTCAATCTTCACAGACATATTCCGTCCAGCAGGGGGATACGCTGTTTGGTATAGCGGAAGAGCACGGTGTTTCGGTGGAAGAAGTCCTTTCAGAGAATCCAGGCATTGCAAATGAAAATGTCATTTCTGTAAATCAGAGCATTGCTATCCCTGACACAGACGAAGCAGCAGCTGAGGAAGCGACAGGTCAGTCCTCGGAAGCGGCACCAGCAGCAGAGGCTGCAGAAGCAGAGCCTGCATCTGACAGCGAAGTATCGGATTCAGAGGCTGCATTTGAGCAGGAAGTCATAAGACTGACAAATGTGGAAAGAGAACAGGCAGGCCTTCAGCCGCTTCAGAGCTATGGAGATTTAGCTGATGTTGCAAATACGAAGTCTGAGGATCTCCGCGACGCCGGTTACTTTGCTCACGAAAGCCCGAATTATGGAAGCCCGTTTGATATGATGAACACCTTTGGTATTTCCTACAGCGCGGCAGGTGAAAATATTGCTGCCGGCCAGGACAGTCCCGAAGCGGTTGTGAACGCGTGGATGAATTCAGAAGGACACCGTGAGAACATCATGAATGAAAACTTCACGCATATTGGTATTGGTTATGCAGAAGGCGGCGAGTACGGTACGTACTGGACGCAGATGTTTGTCACCAGATAAATAAACAGGCGAGAATCCTCCCGGGAACGGGAGGATTTTTTTGCATGCAGATATTTCGTATGATTTGCAACAAGAACTGCTTCATGAGACTATATGAATGGCAAAAAAACAAAGCGGGGTTGAGACAAATGACAACAATACAGTTAATGAAAGAACGCCAGTCCATTCGTGCATTCGATACAAAAGCCGATATGCCGGAACAGGATCTTCAGGATATCATTGAGGCAGCGGTGCAGGCTCCATCCTCCTGGAACCTGCAGCACTGGAAATTTCTTGCCGTTACATCCGATGAAAAGAAGCAGGAGCTGCTTCCGATTGCGTATAACCAGAAGCAGGTGGCAGAAAGCTCAGCGACTATTGCTGTTCTTGGAGATAAAGAAGCCAATATTCATGCGGACGCGGTTTACGCAGAAGCAGTAGAAGCGGGCAAAATGACAGAAGACATTAAAACACAGCTTGTGGCAAATATTCATGGAGCATACGAAAGAGAAGGCTTTGCGAAAGATGAAGCGTTGATCAACGCCTCCCTTGCTTCGATGCAGCTGATGCTGGCAGCAAAAGAAAAAGGATATGACACTGTTCCGATGGGCGGATTTGATAAAGCGGCTTTTGTAGAAGCATTCAATGTACCTGACCGCTATATACCGGTTATGCTCATTTCTGTCGGCAAAAAAACAGGAGAAGCGCGGAAATCCAAACGCTTCCCGGTAGAAGATGTGCTGATTAAAGACTCTTTTTAAATAATGAAATTCCCGCTTTCTTATTAAAGAAGGCGGGAATTTTTTAGTGTCAGGTCAGTTCATCAACGGCAGGACATACAGCAGGATTGCGAGAAAGTGGAGAAACGATGCAACAAGAACAAACACGTGCCAGATGCCATGGTGATATGGAATGCGGCGGCACACATAAAAAACAGATCCGGCCGTATAAAGAATACCGCCTGCGATTAACAGTGCAAGGCCGCCGGTTGGAAGGTTCTCGGAGAGCGGAACCCAGGCAAAAACAATAATCCAGCCCATACCAATGTAAAAGACAGTAGATAAGAACAAAAAGCGCTTCACAAAAAATATCTTAAAGACAACGCCCAGCGCAGCAATGCCCCAGACGATACCAAACAATGTCCAGCTTAAGGCTCCATCCAATGCGTGAAAAAGAAGAGGTGTATATGTACCTGCGATAAACAAATAAATGGCCGCGTGGTCGAATATTTCAAATAAGTCTTTTGCCTTTCCTTCTTTTACAAAATGAACAAGGGTGGAAGACATATACAAAAACAGCATCGTTGAACCGTAGATGCTGACGCTTACCACATGAGCCGGGGTTCCGGCATGAATAAGCAGAATAACAAGCGCCGCAATGCTGAACAGTACACCGATAGCATGAATAGAAGCATTAACGATTTCTTCTTTACGAGTAAATGTGTGAACATTGGCCATAGCGGGTAAAAACCCTTTCCTGCATGAATTTTCTTAAGTTTATCACACCACCGGCTGCACTGAAAAAAAGAACATCCCCGGCTCTTTTTTAGATCCGGGGATGTTGTACTTATTTAGTTGGCTTCAATAGGGCTGCCTGTTTCTACGTGGCCGAAAATACTTTCATTTACTTCCCCGTCAATAAGGATCTGGGTACTGCTGTAGCCAAACTGGCTCATGATAGAAGCAATCTGGTCCATAATGGCTGCATCTCCGCTTGAGCCGACATTGGATTCAACAAAAGCAGAAGAAAAGGATACAGTTGCCTGGGAGCCGGAGCCCTCTACCGATTGAACCGTTGTCTCAGGATTTACAGGGGAGAACATCTCTTCTGATTCCGGACCGGAAATCCATGCCTGGAGTGCAGCAGCGGGAAGATTTTCTTTAGAGTCAGCTGTAACACTGCGTTCTTCCGTTAATGTTTCCATGAGCTGAACATCAGAGAAGAACAGCGTAACGGTTTCCGTTATTTCGTCGGTTTCTTCCATTGTGTTTTCCTCCTCCGCAGAAGTGCTGGTTTCTTCTTCTGTTCTATTCTCAGAAGCCTGACCGGACTCTTCATTTTCAGAAGCGGGAGCTTCTGTTTCTTCTTCAGTTACATCCGATGATTCATCAGCAGAAGACTCGTTTCCGCCGCTTTCCGCCGATTCGGATTCGGCCGGCTCAGCAGACCCGCCGTTATCAGATTCAGCTCCTTCTGACGCAGCAGATTCTTCTTCGGTTGTTTCCGCTTCCTCCACCGATTCATTCTCTTCAGCAGACTCGGTTTCTTCTGACGCCGTTTCCTCCTGTGTTTCT
Organism: Sinobaca sp. TMA16-18; assembly: GCF_059510535.1. Lineage (NCBI taxonomy): Bacteria > Bacillati > Bacillota > Bacilli > Caryophanales > Sporolactobacillaceae > Sinobaca > Sinobaca sp. TMA16-18. Next base: position 466,439 of record NZ_JCAKFM010000002.1, read on the forward strand.
TCCGTAGAATTGGCTTCATCTGCCGGAGCCTGCTCGGATTCGGAGCCGCTGCTCGTTCCGCAAGCCGAAAGTATCAGCACGAACAGGGTAGATGGAACTAGTAAGTATGTCATTTTCTTCATTATTACCTTCCTTCCTTCAACATAAGTATTTTGTATCAATACATAAGACGGTGTTATAGGAAAAGAGTTACGTTAAATAGAAAAATAAAAAAATTTCAAAAAAAGTGTTGACGATTAAATTTATACTGTTATATAATACATTTAACAAAACAAACTGTATTAAAACAGAGGAGGAAATGAAATGAAAAGAAGAGAGCGTCAAAACATGATCCAGTTTATTTCTAAAATCCGGGGCACAGAGGAAACGCAGTTTTTTCAAATGACGGACGAAGACGTTGAACACATCTACGACCAGACTTATTTCCAGCATGAAACAACGGAATAACGAAAAAGCTTATCTCTTCTTATAAGAGGTAAGCTTTTTTGCTGCGGGAAATGGGAAGAAAAAGGGGGTTCACTTTCAGGGAAATAAAAGTGGTATAATACAGTCATATAAGGCAGGTGTACAGGATGAAAAAATGGTCCAACCGAAAAATTTTATTTGTTATTCTAGCGCTTATTTTTTTGTATGCCGCTATTTATTGGAGTTACGTCTTCATCACTACCATCTGATACAGGAAAATAAATAACAGATAAACTCTAATGGCAGATGCTGATAGAGTTTTTATCATAAATCCGGCCGGGAAGCAGCTGTTACATAAAAATACATAGAATGAAGCAGTACATCTGTAGCCAGATGGGCGTTCCCGTGTCAGAATATAACAATGTAATCAAACTGTAATATAAATTAGGCGCTTTTTATGAAAAATGATGTAACACAATGAAACAACTAACGACTTAAGTATGGGAGTGTAAATCATGCAAGATGAATTTGAGCGGTTGTATGAAAGTTATCACCACTCTCTTTATCAATATCTTTTTTATCTGGTTCGAGACCGCGATGCAGCAGAAGAGCTGGTCCAGGAAGTATACATTAAAGTATTCCATTCCTTTGACTCCTTTGAAGGCAAAAGCAGCGAAAAAACATGGCTGTATTCTATTGCACGCCATGTCGGAATCGACTGGATTCGAAAGCAGAACCGCAAAAAGAGAAAATGGCTAGGCATGCTCGGCCCGCTTTCAAAAGAAGATATAAGAGACCCCGCTCCGCTGCCGGATGAAATTCTTACGGCAAAAGACGAGGTCCGGGAAATATATCAGTACATGGAGAACTGCACGTCCGATCAGCGACAGGTGCTTATGCTCCGGTATGTAGATTCTCTATCTATAAAAGAAACGGCAGATGTTTTGGGATGGTCGGAAAGCAAAGTAAAGACCACTCAGCACCGGGCAATCAAAAAGCTGCAGGATCTCATGGGCGGAAACGAAGAAGAGACTCAAAGGAGGGTAGAACCTTGAAGCAGCGGCAACACGATCAAAAATCAATTGAAGAAAAGCTTCGGCAGATGCCGGAAATCCGTGACACCCGAAGCAGACAGGAAATTTATTACAATGTCATGGCAAAGACAAAAGCAAAGAGCCCCCGGAATAATCGAAAAAAGTGGGTAGTGCCGGGAATTACAACGGTGTTTGCCATTTTGCTTTTAGCCCTTATTATTCCTAATATGATCCCGCAGTCCCAGCCGATGTCTTCAGATACAGAGCAAAGTGAAGAACGCACAGCGTCTGAAACAGAAGAAGCACAGGAGGAAGCTCCTGCGGAAGATGGAGAAAGTGAACCGCCATCTCCGGATGAATCGGCTTCAGACTCAGCTGCCACTGAAGAAAGTGAACAGGATGCTGCCGATGAGGCAGCGGAGGAAGAAGCACCGGAAGAAGAAATGACGGAAGAAGAAACACTGGAGGCGCTGGAAGCTCAGGAAACCGATGAACCGGCCCGTCTGGAAACATCAGAAGCGGCGGAAAGCCGCGATGAAAGTCCGGCAGTAGAAGAAGAGTGGATCGCAAATGACTATCTGCGTGCACTGCCTTCCAGTGAAGTAGAAGAGGGAACCGTTCCAGTAACGATTCCGCTCCAGGACGCGCAGTACGATATTACGGTTCCGGTCACCTTTTTAATTGAAGGGTCCCTGGACTCAGCTCCCGCTTTTTTTGAAGCGTTAAACCGCAATTATGCGGGTGAGGAGATCGGTCTTTCCGGTTCTGTTGTTCAAAATATTAGATGGAGCAGCGCAGAGGACGGATCGAGTGCCTGGCAGGCCGATTTTGGAGAATCTCAGCAGAGCTTAAGCAGTGCTCAGGGAGAAAGCTTTTTAAACAGCCTGGAAGAAAGCCTCCGCTACACGGATGTATCGGAAATTCAGTTTTCCGAAAATGAAGAACCGGGCGTCGAGTTCGGAAATTACGGACTGCTCGAGAATTATTTATTGCAGGGAGAGAACCGTGGATACTTCGCCTACTCCTCCGACCAGGATGTGACTCTTCTGGTCAGTGCTAAAGGGGCAGGTCAGCCGACAGCGAATGAGCAGGGGGAGTTATTCTCCTTTGAAGAAACGCTGCAGCAGATGGAAACCGACCCTGAAAACGAAGCGTTGGAATCACCAATGCCGGAGGGGCTTGATGTAGCCGCAGTCGAAGGGGAGGGCACCAATGCCACTGTGACGTTTACAGAATCCTCGGAGCTGCCGGAGAGCTGGAACAGCAACATTTTTACAGATGCTGTCCTGTTTGCCGCCTCGGACTTCGGGTATGAAACCGTCACATTCGAAAAAGAAAATTCCGAAAGCAATGCCGATTGGCTGCCGGAAGAATCTCTTGAGGTGCCGGCAGCACCAAACTTTGTCACATTTGAATAAAAAAAGTCTTTCTGTCCTTAAAGGATAGAAAGACTTTTTCGTTTAAAAGAGAAATTCTGCTGCTCTGGCCAGCAGGCCGATAACAATTAATGCAACAAACGCATAGCCAATCAAACGGGGCAGCCGCTGACCGATAGGGGGGCGGAATTTGCGGCGTCGTCCTTTCCAGCGGTTTGGATTGAACACCGGTTCTTCGGCCGGGGCTTTGGAATGCTGTACGCTGAAAAACGGCGTCGCGTTCCGCAAAAAGAAAGGCGCCAGCAGAAAGCCGGAAAAAAGTCCAAAAATGTGTGCGTATACGTTAATATTAGGAGACAGAAACGTCATAACGATACTGAACAACGTAAGAATAAGAATAAGCTGGGCGCTGGCCGCGTCGATCAGGTCTTTGCGTTTCCAGATTAAATACATGTAAATGCCGAATACACCAAAAACGGCGCCAGATGCTCCGAGGTGGGAATAATACACTCCCCCCAAATAGAAAGTCGCTACATTGGCGAGCAGGCCCATGAGCACGTAGACAAGAATAAATCTTGCTTTGCCAAGCATCTGCTCGAGCGGCGGAGCAAAAAGCACAAGGGCAAAGGAATTCAGGATGACGTGGGTCAGCCCCTGATGAAGAAATACAGGAGTAAACAGCCTCCACCATTCGCCCGCAGCGATGGCCGCATTAAAGCCGACGCCAAGCTGAAAGATCAGGTCTCCGAATGGAATCAACCCATTCGTCAGGGTAGTCAGGTTCATCCACGCAAATAAAATGATATGTATAATGACGAGAGAAAAAACGACAGGATAATTTTTTCTGAACGAATAAAATGATTCATTTCGAATAAACATAGAGCGCCCCTTTTAATATAATAATTTGATCTGCCGCGTGTCTGGCGAGCGGTATTTCTTTTTTGATTTTAGCACAAGTTATCTTTTGAAGGCGACCAGTGATACTCAAAGAGGAGAGAAACGTTATGATTCACGGAATCGGCATAGATATTATAGAATTAAAAAGAATAGAGCGGCTGCTGGATAAAAACGAGAAGTTTGCAGACCGCATTTTTACAGATAAAGAAAAAGAGGTATTCCGCCAGCTGACCGGACAACGGCGGGTGGAGTATGCAGCCGGCCGCTTTGCTGCGAAAGAAGCTTTTGTAAAAGCTGCCGGTACCGGCATTTCTGAAGCCTATGGGCTCCGGGATATCGAAGTACTCAACGAGCCGAACGGCCGTCCCGTGCTGTATGCAAAGGTAGAGGGCGTGCCGCAGGCGAAAATGCATGTGAGTATCTCCCACAGCAGGGAATGGGCAGCGGCCCAGGTTATTATAGAAGAGTAAGGATGTGGAAACATGAGAATTGTCACAGCAGATCAGATGCGCGAAGCCGACAGACTGGCGATAGAAGACATCGGGATGAAAGAAGAGCTTTTAATGGAAAATGCCGGCAGAGCAGCGGCCGCAAAGATCATGGAGCTGTATCCTAATATCCGGCGTGCGGCTGTTCTGGCGGGCAAGGGCAATAACGGCGGCGACGGCTATACTATAGCGAGAACGCTTGAAAACGTTGGAGTGCAGACAGACGTCTTTTCGATAAGTACCGACAGCCTGAAGGGGGCAGCTCTTTACCACCAGAAGCTGTACGAACAGTCGGGTTTTGCGGCGCAGGCGTTTGATGCTTTGGCTTTTCAGGCAGAGGCGTATGACATTCTTATTGACGCTATGCTTGGCACCGGCATTAAAGGGGAAGTGAAACCTCCTTTTGACAAGGCTGTACAAATGTTAGGTGAAACTGACACACCGATTATCTCCATAGATGTACCGTCCGGCGTTCCTTCCGGAGAAGAAGAGGTGCCTTCCTCCGCTGTAAAAGCGGACGTGACGATCATTCTGGAAAGTCCTAAACTGAGTGCTTATTTATTTCCGGCAAAAGACCACTACGGCCGGCAGGAGACGGTATCTATCGGAATGCCCCGTGCTGTATGGAAAAAAGCAGGCAGCGAAGCGGTAGAGTGGGGATTGGCCGAAACGGCCGCGTCGTTTCCTGAACGAAAAGAAAATGCGCACAAAGGCAGCCACGGCCGCGGTCTGTTGATCGGCGGATCAAGAAATATGGCCGGAGCTCCTGCGATTGCAGCCCTGGCAGCACTAGAAAGCGGCGCCGGCCTGTTAACAACGGCTGTGCCCGAATCGCTTATGTATACAACGGCCTCGCTGGTACCGGAAACGACCTTTTTAAGACTGCCGGAAAATGAGGGGGAACTGGCAGAAGCAAGCATTCGGGAGGATTTCGGGTTTGAACGCTATAATGCAGTAGCGATCGGGCCGGGACTGGGACGTTTGAATGAAGCAAAAGAAATCGTCAGACGGGCACTTGTGGAAACAACGGGGATATTAATACTCGATGCCGATGCCCTGTACTGGCTTCCGGAGCTGGAGCAGGAGCGGAAAGAAAGAACGGCACCACTTGTATTAACGCCGCACCCCGGAGAGATGGCCCGCATGGCCGGCACTACTCCGGGAGAGGTGAATAAGCGCCGTTTTTCTTTATCCAGGCAGTATGCCCGGGAAATGGAGTGTTTTCTTGTACTGAAAGGACCGAATACGATTTGTACAACCCCGGATGAAAAGCAGGCCGTATTGACAACCGGCAATGCCGGTCTTGCAAAAGGCGGTTCAGGGGACACGCTCACCGGCATCCTGCTCGGGCAGGTTATGCAGGGAGAAAACACCGGAGCCATGGTTAACAATGCCGTATTTCTGCACGGCCATGCAGCAGATCTGGCTGTTTGTCAGGAAGAAACAGATTACTCCCTGCGCGCATCCAAACTAGCGGCATATATTCCTAAAGCAATTAAAAGCGTGCAATTATTCCAAGACAGCAGGAGAAGATAAATATGGCCTTTCGAGAGCATTCTTATAGAGATACCTGGGTCGAAGTAGACCTCGGAAACATTACGAGCAACGTCGAGCAGGTATTAAAAAGCACGGGAAACCAGCTGGATGTGATGGCGGTTGTAAAAGCAGATGGGTACGGGCACGGAGCTGTACAGGCGGCAAAAGCCGCCATTCGTGGAGGGGCAGTGTTTTTAGGCACGGCGATTCTGGAAGAGGCACTGGAGCTCCGCGAGGCGGGACTTGATCTTCCTATTCTTGTGCTCGGCCGTACGAGGCCGGAAGATGCGGAGACGGCACGGCAGCACAATATCAGCCTTACCGTTTTTCAAAAAGAATGGCTCGAGGAGGCGTCAGCCGGCCTGAAGCCGGGACAGGCGCTGTCGATTCATTTAAAAACGGATACCGGCATGGGGCGGATCGGCCTGCGCAGCAATGCGGAAATAACCGATTTTCTGGAATCGTTAACTTCACTGCCTGCTTTTTATCTGGAGGGGATTTTCACGCATTTTGCTACTGCCGATGAGCAAGAGACCGCTTATTTTTATAAGCAACATGAACGGTTTAAAGAAATCGTGGAGCTTGCCGGCGGAATTGTGAAACTGCCTCCATATATCCACTGCGGGAACAGTGCAGCGGGAATGAGATTTCCGGACCGCTGCTTTTCGATGTTCCGGTTCGGCATTTCAATGTATGGGTTAACGCCCTCCCCTGATATTAATGAGGAGCTGCCTTTTCCTTTGCAGCCGGCTTTTTCGTTATACAGCCGGTTAGTGCAGGTCAAAAAAATCAGTCCCGGAGAAAGCATCAGCTACGGGGCGACTTACACGGCGGAAGCAGAAGAGTATATTGGAACGGTCCCGATCGGCTATGCGGATGGCTGGAACCGGCATCATTCCACAAATGGAGGCATTGTGCTCATCAACGGAGAAGAAGCGCCGATTGTCGGAAGGGTGTGTATGGACCAGATGATGGTGCGTCTCCCCGGACCGGCGGCGACAGGAACGAAGGTTACGCTGCTCGGAAAAGATCACGAAAAGGAAATCACCGTATTGGATGCAGCCCGGAGACTGGGAACCATTACCTATGAAATTCCCTGTATGATCAGCAAGCGCGTTCCGAGGAAATATATCAGCGGCAGGAGCTAAACTTTTGTAGGCGGGAGCCGATATAAACCATAATGAACATCAGGCCGAAACAGCTGTTTTCTCCGTCACAGCAGGAGTAGAGCGCACATGAAAAAAACGGTTTTGCAAACCGCTTCTACAAATGCTATTATATGAAGTAGGAAGTGAGCACAGTTGAGGTCTTACGCTGGAGGTGTGTGTGACATGTTTCAAAGGAACACCAAACAGATTAAGGTGAGTCTTCCGGAGTACCTTCTTAGTGAACTGGACGGCATTCTGGACCAGGGCAGGGAAAATCGGGATGATTTCATTCATCAAGCCACTGAGCTTTATTTGAGGGAATCTCAGCGCATTAAAGCTCGTGAATCGATGCAAAAAGGTTATGTAGAGATGGCGCAGATCAACCTGCACATTGCTTCAGAATCTTTCGTTGCAGAAGCGGAAGCCGAACATTCTATGGACACACGTTTAGTAAGCGGGGTATAAGCACTTATAATATTCTTTCACAATCTGTAAGACCTTAAACTTATCAATTTAATATTTTCATCGTCTGCATGCGGGAGTACCGGCTGTACATAAATAAATGTACAGCCGGTACTCCCGTTTTGTGCGGAGGCGGGCTTTAATTTGTTCTGCAAATCTGCTGCAAGGACTGGTATAATGAAAATTATACTCCATTATACGGCAATATATTTGCGGTTGTCGTACAGACGTGAAATAATAGCAGTACTTGTGATAAAAAACGAAGCGTATGTATAAAAGGTAAAAGCTTCATAAGAACGTATTCTACTATACCCGGTCACAAAAAGAATAATCATAATTATAGAAAAAGGAGAGCTTTCTCTTCCTCATCGATGAAAAAGCCAAGCGCTGTAAAAACAACAGCCTCCTTTCACATACCAGCAGACGGACTTGAAAAATAAATAAGAGCAATTAAAGTTCAAGTGGAGGAATTACTTATGCATGCAGCTGTTTTGGAAATGATTTATAATCAGCGGAACGAAATTAATGAAAACTGGTCGGAAAAAATGAATCAGGTGCGAAATGATGTATTTAAGGAAAAGGTACCCAAAACACTTTTTCAAAATACAAACGAAGAATTCGTTACCTTGATTTTTAATTCATTCGATGTAGAGCTGGAAGATGGACGCGCATTTTTACGCAGCTTTGCTGAAAAGCTTATTCGAATGGGATGGCCGTTAAGTTATTTTACCAAAGGAATGCAGACTTTCCGCCGGGTGGTGCTCGAGAGCATCAGCTCAGGGAGCGAGATTCCTTCCAAAAAAATGTACGAAACATTTTATGAAATTGAAGAGTGGGTCGACGAAATGGTCAATCAGCTCGTCGACGAATACTCCGGTTCCTGGGAAACGACGCTGCACCAGCAGCGTCTTGCTTTAAAGGAACTGTCCGCGCCGCTCATTCCGGTATTTGATAACATCAGCGTCATGCCGCTTATCGGCACCATTGATACGGAGCGTGCCAAGTTGATTATGGAGAATCTGCTTGACGGCATTATCGAACACCGCTCCCAGGTGGTTCTTATTGACATTACCGGAGTACCGGTCGTAGATACGATGGTGGCCCATCATATTATTCAGGCGTCAGAAGCCGTACGGCTCGTTGGGGCAGAGTGTATTCTTGTAGGCATCCGGCCTGAAATTGCCCAGACGATAGTCAACCTGGGAATTGACCTGGGGAAATTCCCAACGAAGAGCAGTCTCCGTAAAGGAATTGAAACGGGCATGGAGCTGACAAAGCGCCAGATCATTAATGTGTAGATTGAATAAAGAGTATCTATGTACGGCAGAGCAGTTATAGAATGGAGGGTCCGACGTGCGAATTCCAATATTGAAGCTTCAGCAGTATCTGCTTATATCGGTTCAAGTAGATTTAGATGACCAGACCGCCCTTCAATTTCAGGAGGATCTATTAAACAAGATTCACCAGGAAGGGTCTGCAGGGGTAGTTATTGACTTAACCTCAGTAGAAATGATTGATTCTTTTATAGCAAAAGTTCTAGGCGACGTCGTAGAAATGTCTAATCTTATGGGTGCCAGAGTAGTGATGACTGGAATTCAGCCGGCGGTTGCCATCACTTTAATAGATATGGGTATTATTTTGGACGACGTTCCTACCGCTCTAGACCTTGAACAAGGTTTGGAGAAACTTCAACAGGAACTGGAGGAATGAATATGAGTGTTCAATCCAGCGTTGAAGTGCATACAGAATGGGGCATTGTTTCGGCCAGGCAGGCCGGACGAAATCTTGCAAAAGAAATCGGATTTGGAAGTGTAGATCAGGCCCGTGTAACAACGGCGATATCTGAACTGGCAAGAAACATATACCTCTACGCGGAAAAAGGCGAAATTATTATAGAGACGATCGAACAGTATCACAGCAGCGGAGCTAAAAAAGGCATCAAAATCACCGCAAAAGACCGTGGTCCCGGAATCAAAAACATCCGCGAAGTAATGGAAGACGGATTTACAACGTCCGGCGGACTTGGAGCAGGACTGCCGGGTGTAAAAAGGTTAATGGATGATTTTGATATCGATTCTGTCGTTGGAGAAGGAACGGTTATAACGGCAGTTAAATGGCTCAGGTAAAGGAGGATTTAACACTTGGCTGATTCTTACAGTATCATGCAGGAACAATACCGGAAAATTCTTGTCACCTATTTGAAGGAAAAAAATGAACAGGGCTTGTATTATGCCCAGCAGTTCAGCAAAAAGGTGCTGGAAAATCAAATTTCACCTGAAGAAGTAGTGAGTCTTCATATAGAAGCAATTGAAGAATTGTTTCCTTACATGCCAGAAGGCGCAGTGGATTCATTTGAATTTCTGCTGGAGGTCATGATGGGGTACGGTCTCGCATACCGCGAGCACCAGAGCCTGAGGGATAAACAGCGGGAACTCGAAAACGAAATTAACGTGGCTGCAAGCATGCAGCAGACTTTTCTCCCTAAAGAGATTCCGTTTGTACAGGATCTTGATGTGGGCGTACTTAGTGTCCCTGCTTCGAAAATGAGCGGGGACTATTATCATTTTGTAAAAGATGAAAATGGATGCGTAGGCATGGCTATTGCCGATATTATCGGAAAAGGCGTCCCTGCGGCTCTTTGTATGTCCATGATTAAATATGCGATGGACAGTTATCCGGAACAGCGCCTGCAGCCGGGCGCTCTTCTGGAGAACTTAAACCGGGTGGTAGAACAAAACGTAGCGGCCAATATGTTTATTACAATGATGTACGGCTCCTACGACCCGCGTGTTCATCACTTTTATTATTCAGGCGCCGGACACGAACCCGGGTTTTATTATAACTATGCAGAAGACAGCTTTGATGAACTATCGGCAAAAGGCGTTGTTTTAGGAATCCGCAGAGACAGCAGCTTTCTGGAATACCATAAAAAAGTAGAGCCGGGCGATTTTATCGTTCTGTTATCCGACGGGGTAACCGAATGCAGAACCGATGACGGATTTATCGAGCGCGAAGAAATCACCAACCTGATCCGCGATTATAAACACCTTCCGGCCCAGGAGCTTGTGGAAAATGTATTCTATCAGCTCGAGAAGCTGCAGGGGTTCCAGCTGCGCGATGACTTTACGCTGATCATTATCCGCCGGGAGGTTTAATAGAAAATAAAAGCGGGAACTAATAAATGGATAAGATCATTCGATAAACCATTCATTTTATTACAATTATAGATATAATCGGCAAAAAGGAAACAGGAGGAAATATACTATGAATTTAGATATCAAAACCGAGCAGTCCATAGGAGAAACCGTCCTATATATAGAGGGGGAAGTAGATGCTTATACGGCCCCTCAGCTGAAAGAAGCTATTGAACCATTAACAGAAAAAGACGGAGAGTCCGTTACGGTAGATCTAACGAATGTAAGTTATATCGACAGCACAGGGCTTGGCGTCTTTGTCGGCGCTTTAAAGTCATCAGAAGCAAACAACAGCAGGCTTCGTCTTGTTGGACTTAATCAAAGAGTGATGAGACTTTTCTCCATTACAGGCCTGGACGAAGTGATTGACATCGAAGAGGGGAAAAAGGAGGGAACGCAATAATGACTGATCATGCAGATAATTTTGAAATGAAAGTTCCTGCCAAAGCGGAATATGTTGGCGTTGTCCGTCTCACAATCTCGGGGATTGCAAGCAGAGCAGGATACTCATACGATGATATTGAAGACATGAAAATTGCAGTAGCAGAAGCCTGTACAAATGTTGTGAATCATGCTTACGAAAAATCAGGGTATATGCTTCTTTCCTGTGTTATCCGCGAAGACCGCATCCAAATCATTGTGGCAGACCGGGGTGAAAGCACAGAGGTGAGCAACCTGCTTGAAAACATCGGACCTATCGACAGTTCCAAGCCTGTTTCAGAATTAAAGGAAGGCGGCCTGGGACTCTTCCTTATTGATACCTTGATGGATAAAGTAGAGATCAGCAATGAATCAGGTGTTGCGATCGTTATGACCAAGTTCCTTCATAGAGATGGGGTGGAGCAGCATGTCAACGGAATCCCGACCTCAGCAGACAAACAAGAACAGGGGCAGAAACAATAAAGACAATACCCATGTATATGAGTGGATTGAAGAATTTCAAACTAACCGCAACGAAGAAGTGCAGACAAAGCTTGTTCTTCATTATGAATCGCTTGTTCAGTCGCTTGCGAGAAAATTCTCCCGCGGCCAGGATCATGATGATGACCTCTACCAGGTAGGTATGATCGGTCTGCTTGCAGCACTGCGCAGGTTTGACCACTCATTTGACCGCAGCTTTGAATCATTTGCTGTCCCAACGATTGTCGGCGAGATCAAACGGTTTATCCGTGACAAAACGTGGAGCGTTCATGTACCGCGCCGCATAAAAGAACTTGGCCCAAGAATCAAAAAAGCAGTAGAAGAGCTGACGAGTGATCTCCAGCGTTCCCCACAGGTGGATGAAATCGCCGCTTATCTTGAAGTGTCAGTAGAAGAAGTACTGGAAACCATGGAAATGGGGAAAAGCTATCAGGCCCTGTCGGTGGACCGTTCTATTGAAGCGGATCAGGAAGGCAGTGCCGTTACACTTCTGGATCTTGTAGGGGCAACCGATGAAGGCTACGAAAAAACTGATCAGCAGCTCCTGCTTCAAAAAGCATTCACTGTTCTGACTGAGCGTGAGAAAGAAATTTTGAAATGTACGTATTTCGAAAATTTAAGTCAGAAAGAAACGGGAGAAAAGCTTGGAATTTCCCAAATGCATGTATCGCGGCTTCAGAGAAGAGCGCTTCAAAAACTGAGAGATTCCATTCGAACAGAGCCTTCGGAGTGTCTGTGATGATTGAGAGCAGAACGTATGACAAAGTGAAAACCGTTGTGTACCAAAAAGAAAAAGAAGGAAACCGCCTGTGCGGGGATTCTTTCATGATGATAGAAACAGAGGATTACTTTCTATGTGCAGTAGCTGACGGACTGGGGAGCGGAGAATATGCTTTTAAGTCTTCTGATATTGCGATGGAAATTCTCCGGAACCATCATGAGTGGACCGTTCCGGATCTGATGGATGAGTGCAATCGGCATTTGTGCGGAGAACGCGGAACGGTTATCACTATTCTTAAAGTATTATTTGATGAAAACAAAGTAGTATACGGCAATATTGGGAACATCGGCTCGTTTATAGCAGCAGATGACCAGAAAGCCCATCGTCCGCTTCCGGCACCCGGTTTTTTATCAGGCCGGAAATTCCATTATCGCCTGGAGCACTATTATTATAAAAAGAATCTGCACTTTATTCTACATTCCGATGGGATTTCCATAAGCCAGGAAGAGTATAATTGGATGATAGATCTTCGGTCTGCCGATGTATCCATGAGATATTTAGCAGAGAAGAGCCAGAAAACCAAGGATGACCGCACGGTATTAATAGGGTCATTATATGAATCTTGAGTCCTTCCTGCCAAACAGAAAGGCTCTTTTTTTTTTATCCGGAAACAAGGCCGGTTTGGGATAGCCGGGCCTTCATGTTATAGTAATGAGGCTGAAGAGATCTTACATATTGAACGAAAAGGAGTTTCTTATATATGACGAAACAAGACCAGCTTGTAACGAAACTTTCCACCTCCCTTTCCATGCAGGAAAAATGGGTGCGTAATATTATTGAACTGCTGGAAGAAGGAAATACAGTACCGTTTATTTCGAGATACCGGAAAGAACAGACAGGCAGCGCAGATGAAGTGCAGATTAAAAATGTTCAGGACGGCTGGGAATACACAAGACAGATGCAGCAAAGAAAAGAAGAAGTCTCCCGTCTGATTGAAGAACAGGATAAGCTGACGCCGGAACTTAGAAAATCTATTGAAGCCGCGGAAAAACTGCAGGAATTAGAAGATATTTACCGTCCGTACCGCCAGAAAAGAAAAACAAGGGCAACATCGGCAGCGGCCAGAGGCCTTGAGCCGTTAGCTTCTTATCTCTTTGCTCTGCCAAAAGAAGGCAGTCCGGAAGAAGAAGCAAAAAAGTATGTGTCCGAAGAGCAGGATGTAGAAAATGTCGAAGCCGCCCTGCAGGGAGCACGTGATATTATAGCGGAATGGGTGTCGGACAATCCATCTATCCGCAAAGAACTGCGCGAGCAGACGTTCCGCCACGGTCTGCTTTCCTCCAAGCTGAAAAAAGGAGCAGTCGACGAAGCCGGGACGTATGAAATGTACTATGAGTATCAGGAAGCAGTTCGTAAAGTACCGTCCCATCGTATTTTGGCGATGAACCGCGGGGAAAAAGATAAAGTGGTAAAAGTTTCTGTTTCGATAGAAGAGGAACGTGCGCTTCAGATGATAGAAAAGAAAATCGTGAAACGATACGGCTCACCGGCGCTTGAACATGTAAAAGCTGCCTATGAAGACGCATATAAGCGGCTGATTGCACCGTCTATCGAGCGGGAAATTCGCAATGAACTCACGGCAAAGGGTGAAGAACAGGCCATTCACATTTTTTCAGAGAATCTAAAGCAGCTATTGCTGCAGCCGCCGATGAAAGGCAAAGTAGTGCTTGGGCTGGATCCAGCCTACCGGACAGGCTGCAAAATCGCGGTTGTGGATGCGAACGGAAAGCTTCTTCACGTAGGGGTTATCTATCCCGTTCCGCCGGTCAATAAAGTAGAAGAATCTAGAAAAGTGCTGAAAGAGCTGCTTAACAAGTACAGCGTGGAAGTGATTGCGATCGGCAACGGAACGGCTTCCAGGGAAACGGAAGAGTTTGTAGCGGAAGCCATTACGGAATGGGATCATGATGCGGCCTACCTGATAGTTAACGAAGCAGGGGCGAGTATTTATTCAGCCTCGGAAGTGGGCAGAGAAGAATTCGGCGATCTTTCCGTGGAGCAGAGAAGCGGTGTGTCGATTGCAAGAAGACTTCAGGACCCGCTGGCAGAGCTCGTTAAAATTGATCCGAAATCAGTTGGAGTGGGCCAGTACCAGCATGATGTGACACAGTCAAAGCTGAACGATTCTCTTGCATTTGTTGTGGAAACGACGGTAAACAAAGTCGGGGTCAATGTAAACACGGCGTCCCCGAGCCTTTTAAAATATGTGTCCGGTCTCTCGAAAGCAGTAGCGGGCAATATCATTAAGTACAGAGAAGAGAATGGCAGCTTCACAAGCCGTGCGCAGCTCAAGAAGGTCCCAAGACTCGGGAGCAAGGCTTATGAACAGGCCGCCGGATTTATGCGTATTATCGATGGGAAAGAACCGCTCGATAAAACGGCGATTCACCCGGAAAGCTACAAAACCGCCAAAGCGCTGCTTGCCTCTATAGATGCATCGGCGGCCGAAGCGGGAAGCCCTGAGCTTATTGAGAAGCTCTCCGGACTTTCCATCAAAGAGTCCGCGGAAGCATTGGATGCCGGGGAGCCGACTATCCGGGATATTATCGAAGATTTAAAGCGGCCGCTCCGGGATCCCCGGGAAGACCTGCCCAAGCCTATTTTGAAAAAAGGCATTATGAGAATGGAAGATCTGGAAGAGGGGATGGAGCTTCAGGGAACCGTCCGCAATGTAGTAGACTTCGGGGCTTTTGTCGATATTGGTGTGAAGCAGGATGGACTGGTACACATATCAAAAATGGCCAAGCGATTTATTAAACACCCGATGGAAGCAGTCTCAGTTGGAGATATTATTCCGGTCTGGATAGACAGCGTGGATTCAAAAAAAGGAAGAATTGCCTTGACGATGATTGAACCAACCAAATAAACTGGAAAGAGCGCCTGGCTGCAGGCGCTCTTTTTTGATAGAAAGGCGGGAGCAGATGAACAACGAGGACCTGCAGAAGCTCGCAGAGGACATTTCCATTTCTCATTTTGACCGGCCGTTTCTTCATCGGTGTATATTTAACGGCAGGCTCCGCACAACCGGAGGCCGCTATATGCTGCAGAGCCATAACATCGAAATGAACCCAAAGCATTACCAGATACATGGGCGTGAGGAATTAATTTCAATCATAAAACATGAACTCTGCCACTATCATCTTCATATAGAAGGAAAAGGCTATCGGCACCGGGATGCAGATTTTAAAAAGCTTCTTGCAGAAACAGGGGGAGCCCGGCACTGCAGAGCAGTGGACGAAAAAGAGGAGGTATACAAGCACAAATACCGATGCATCAGGTGCGGAAGCCTCTTTTACAGGAAGCGGCGCATCGATACATCGAAGTATGTATGCGGCGGATGCAAAGGGAAATTAAAAAAAGTTCCCTAAATCGCTTGACCTTATTTTGTATGCTGTGGTACATTATAAAAGTCGCTTGAGAGCAACCGGCAAAAACGCTGGTAACTGCCTCTGTAAAGCCATTTAAAATAAATGAATATTCTATTGACATCATATGCGCTATCATGTAAACTACTGAATGTCGCATCAAAATAATGCACATTCCACAGTAGCTCAGTGGTAGAGCTATCGGCTGTTAACCGATCGGTCGCAGGTTCGAATCCTGCCTGTGGAGCCAATGGAGAAGTACCCAAGTGGCTATAAGGGGCTCCCCTGCTAAGGGAGTAGGTTGTGTAAACGGCGCGAGGGTTCGAATCCCTCCTTCTCCGCCATGATTCGGCCCGTTGGTCAAGTGGTTAAGACACCGCCCTTTCACGGCGGTATCACGGGTTCGAATCCCGTACGGGTCACCAATAATGGAGGATTAGCTCAGCTGGGAGAGCACCTGCCTTACAAGCAGGGGGTCGGCAGTTCGATCCTGTCATCCTCCACCATTCACTCTTTATCATTAAATGGTCCGGTAGTTCAGTTGGTTAGAATGCCTGCCTGTCACGCAGGAGGTCGCGGGTTCGAGTCCCGTCCGGACCGCCATTTAAATTATGTTCCTTTGAAAAAAATCAACTAATGTATTATAATGGCTAACTAGGAAGCATTACTTCCTTAATATTGGGCTATGGCCAAGCGGTAAGGCATCGGACTTTGACTCCGTGATGCGCTGGTTCGAATCCAGCTAGCCCAGCCACTTATTTGCGGGTGTGGCGGAATTGGCAGACGCGCTAGACTTAGGACAGTACAGCGTTATGTGATTCGTTATTAACCCTTTAATCTAGGCTTTGCGATAGTTTTTTACGACAGGCTAACGAGAATATTCGATGGCATATCGTTTACAGCCGCATAGCTAAATATACGTATACTATAACGGGACGTCCCTTTGCGATTAATTAATCGAGAGGGGCGTTTTTTGTTATGAACAAACGAACTGATAGACGTAGCCGCTTTATTGCGGACGATGACATTAAGAACCAATCCGCAATGTCACTGGAAAGTGCCGTCGCCCGTTTTATTGAAGACCGTCATATTATGAATTTGACCGCTTATACGATTAAATATTACAAAATGGAATTGAAAATGGTGCTACGCTATTTAGCGTTAGGAAATATACACGCGCTAGAAGGCGTTTCTAAGGCTCATATACGCACTTTAGTAATTCGGCACATGCAAGAGCAGGGGAATAAAGAAACGTCCATTAACGCAAGGTTACGAGCGCTCAGGGCGTTCTTTATCTATTGCGTACAGGAAGGGTATATCACTTCTAGCCCGATGGACGGTATTTCGCTATTAAAAACCACAAAGAATGCAGTCGAAGCCTTTGACATACAACAAGTCAGGGCTATTTTGTCTATGAACGATAAACGAACATTCGCCGGATTGCGGGATTATACGATGATACTGTTAATGATAGAAACAGGACTGCGGTTATCCGAAACAATCGGCATCGAATTGAACGACGTGAACATTAAGGACGGATACGTACGCATCAGGAACACGAAAAACCACGAAGAGAGAAACGTTCCCATTCAAACCGATGTACGCAAGGCATTGACGCATTACATTCGCACACGGGGCGAATTACCGCATCAGACGCTATTTGTCAGCGTGGACAATGGCGTAATGAGCCGGCGCGGCTTTCAAGACCGCTTAAAGATGTTAGGGCAAAAGGCGGGCATTAAAAACGTACGGTGCTCGCCCCACACACTACGGCATACCTTTGCGAAGCTTGCTGTACAGGGCGGCGCTAACTTATTCGAATTACAATATATTCTAGGTCATAAATCGCTCGACATGGTACGCATATATGTAAATCTATTTTCGACAGAAGTTGCAGACGGTCACAAGCGTTTTTCGCCAGTCAGCAAGTTAATGCGTTAATTTACACAAAAAAATAGCCGACCGCAAAAGCGACCGACTAAGATTAGTAGTGTTCTCTTAGTTTAGCGAAAAATAGCGTTAACGTCAACGCTTACTTAAGTATACTAAAAATACGGGTATTGCGCGCGGTTATATTCGAAGGGAATGAACCGCAATATGAACCATTTACATTATTTGCAGGAATATGCAACGTTTTCGACTGTTTCAGAACTGAATGAAGCTGTTCAGTCGCACCAGAAACGCTGTGAGGACGATTTATCTGGAAGTAGCCGCGCCGTACTGCGTTTAATCGCTCAGTACGCTGTTAAGCATCCAGGTTCTAGTATGTTAAAGGTCGATACCATTGCGACTATGTTAGATAAGTCGAAGCGAACAATTCAGCGCGCTTTATCGTTACTGGAAAAGCTGAATATAATTTCACGTATACCATTATTCCGTGCAAAACGCGGTGGCAATGGCGCAAATATTATTATTGTCATGGCGATTGACACCCCGGCAGATAACGCAGACAGCCGCGCCGGTAGCGATGAACACGTTAATTTCGATAATGAAGCTGTTCTAAAAGCGAATAATAAATATAAAACCACAAATGACACGATAATAAACGATTGCGAAGTATTACATGGCGCGATACCTGACGCAATTTACAATACCCTTGCGCCGTTATTTGACGTGGAAACCGTTTATAACTTAACGGGGGTTATTTACCGCGCAAAAGCCGACGTATCACGCAATATGACGATTGAACAGTACGCTGACGACTTCACCCAGCTAATAAAACGAGTGGTGCTGAAGTTTAAAACCGGTCAGGTATCGAACTTAGGCGGTTATTTATATAACAGTGTGCAACGGCTATGTGTTGAATTAAAACGAAAGGAAGTTTTGCGCGATAGGTACGATTGGTTGGCGATGGAAGACGTTGTTTGATATGTGCCGTGCGGGTTATTTTACGGTAAAAAATAAATATTTTATTTATTTTATGCGGTCGAAACCGTTGATAAATCAGGGTTTTATTAATAGCGATATGAAATTAAACGATAAAATACGCTATTTACGTATACAGAATATACATATCATTTGCGTATCCATGCTAAGCTTAACACAGCGAGCAGAGAGACAAAGACATAAGAGAATTTGAACTCGCACTTTAAAGAGATTTAAAGGGGTTTGAAGTTATGGTTTTTGAAATGATAATTTCAAAATATGGTTTGAATTTTGTTTCGGTCACAGGTATATGAAGAAAAAAGAAAGAGATATTGAATTCAATAAATTGAATCCAAGAATTTATAAATTAAAGAATAATAATTTAATTACTTAAAGAAACGCAATATATCAAATAAAAAGGTCAAAAAGCTTGCGGAAAGAACTTAAAAAGAGAAAAGTTCTTCAAGTACATACATACGCGACCCGCGCCGACATTTTCATAAATACATAACTACGAGCCGTTCCCGATACTGGGACGGTTCTTTTTTGCGTTTAATTTGTTACACCCGCTGTAATTATCGTTTTAAGGAATGAAGAACGATAACTTACCTTAGGGGGAATCGCAAATGTCATTATTTCAAATCGATAAAAAAGCACATCGCAGCAATATTCAAAATTCAACGAAAGCTATTCAACACCGGCACAATTCGTGTCACGACTGGGTTCCGGGCGAAGTTTCAACATATGTTATGACAAAAGAAGAAATGTACGCCGTTACAAACAGAAGCCGCTAACCTCCCGCAATTGACGGGGGGTTTTTTCTGCGTGAATTACGCAGGCACTTCAGGCCGTACAAGCTAGTATGCGCCTTAATATGGGACGCTATATTGCGGGTACATTAGGTAGGCGTACTAGGGAATGAAGGCACTGGTAAGCGTACGCAATCTAGTATGGTAATCGGTACGTAAATGCGTATGATACACGCAGGATAATCGGCAGGTGAATCGGTACATAAACGGTACAATAAATGCGTGTGGTTTACGTGGGTAAACGTGGGTAGAAACGGCAGGGGAATGCGTACGTAAATGTGGGTATAATATGGCAGGTAATCGGTACAATAAATGGGGGTAACCTTAGGGGGTAAAACAGGGGTAATTTGTACGGTGTTTATTCGTATACCCCTACGGGTATTTATCAAGAATACTGACTACGAATCAGTCGATGGATGATGTCGGTTATATACTGAACATATGGTTACGTGGTATTAGTACCAGGTGATAAGTTTATTATGACACAATGAACCGAACCGCGCGGCAATAGCAATCTATCGAATGACATCGATGTATCAATCGTTCAATGGGTAATGATATGTTGCGGTTGCTGTCGATATGATTGCGTTGGTTATCGAAGATGATGCGATGATAACAATTGATTGCGTTGATGTCGATGTTTATATGAATGATGGTCGCTCGCATTTATCGGCTGAGCGAATTCAGAGAGAAGCGTCGCAAAAACTTCGAGGGTCAACGAAACAATTGTCCACTGACGACGGAATTCGAATGCAATCGATAAAATTATATTTAACGAATCGTTGAATCGACTGGTACGACAAGGAACGGTGGGAAACGATAGTCGCGCTAGATTCTGAGTATAGCGAAGCGCAGTTGCCGTCGGCTGGACACGCTGACCCCCGCGGGGTGGTCGCTGGCTTCCCCCTCTGCCGGGTGAGCGCATCTTTCTCGCAAAATTTCATAACGCGAGGGTCATCGACGGGATAACGCGAGTTTAATAACATTGCGACCATGTAAACGAACGCAAGCGTCACATACGCGGCTAGGGACGATTCTTAGCAGCGGTTAAAATGCTGGCTGTATTGGTATTCTGAGTTACGTTAGATGCGGTGAGAACGAAGCAGGGATGGTGGCGCGCAATTGGTATCAATGCGATAATGTTTTCGCAATATGGCGAGGGGATTACGGGATTGTGGTTATCAGCCGCGGCGCTTGGTGAGTTGAACCGCGCCGGTTATTTTACGATAAAAATAAATATTTTATTATATTATCGCTTGTAAGCGTTGGTACATAAGGGTTCGTTGGTTGCGATGGAAATAAATTAAATACTGATTAATAGACGGGTTTTTTTTTAATTAGTATAATGAACTAAGGAAGAAGAAAACGAAAAAGAAACGCGAAACAAAGTTTTCGAACGAGCGAAGCGAAGTGAGAAGCAAGCAAAGCTTGCAGAATAAGCGATAAACAATAATCGTAAATAACGATTTAAGGACAGGTCTGTTCTGCTATGCGCAGAACTTTTTTAAATTCAAGAACTATTACTTTTAATAAAAATCAATTAAAAGTAAATAATAAAAGAAAAAGAAAGACATATTAATTAAAATAAAAACCAATTTTAATTAAACAACATATACTAAAAGAAAATATATAAATTTTAAAGACCACGCAAAAGTAATAAATAATATATATACATAAAGAGAGAAAAAAGAAAGAACAAATAAACATATGAGAGAGTCGCCGCGCCGGCATCAGCTATTTTGCGAAAAACACATACATAATCGAGTCGTCCCATTACGGGGCGGCTTTTTTTCGTTACATAAGAATAAGTTGCCGTTTTAAGGAATGGAATATGCGAAATGTCTGCGCTAACTGTTCGTTACCAATCATTTTTGCGAATAATTTTGCTAATTTTAAAAATAAATTTGTGAGCGAGACGCTTACTGCTGCAAGGGTTATTGGCTATTGATAAATTAACTAGGACTTTTGACACTGTAAAACGAATTGATTTGTCGCCTTTAAAGTAACAGCACAAAAAGTCCACACTACCGCACACGAAGCAAACACAACTCAGTTTTTTATAAAATATTGGAAACGCGTTATAAATAGCTGTGAATTTTATAAATGTAACATGTTTTTGACCCTTCAAAACAGCCTATTTTGAGCATATTTTACCCCTGTTTTTTGTATAGAAACGAGCATACAGACTGTACACAAGAAATCATAAGGAGCGATGACAATGAACGCTATTACAGCAAAGAAAAAGCTAAATAATACATTGACCGGCGCACAAATTCTCGTCTTACGAACCGAACTGGGTCTATCACAAGCCGAGTTCGCCCGGAAGATTGGTTGTTCAAAAAATATGATTAGCTACGTTGAGCGCAATCATCGGAACTTTTCAAAAGACATGTTCGACCAACTTAAAAAAAGATTAGAAATTAATAACGTTGATTTGTTCACCTTCTTCGACGAACGCGGCATGTTAACGTCTGACCAAAAGTTATATGTTGAACGCTATGAGTTATTTGAACTAAAAGATTCGACCGTAACGACATAAGCTATAAAATGCCGGCGCAATACCCGGCGTACTTACCGTTTACAGGGGCGGTAATAGGTTATCTAAACGATGACCGCGGCAAGGGGTTTAGACCACCTTCCCCTTGTTTACATAGACTCGAAATTTATACATAACTCGGTATTTTGCGAACACATACGCAAACTAGCGACCCTCTGCGCTATGACCGGGTTATTACATAAGCATCGAATTGGTTTCCTGCCAGACCGCTAAACCGATGCTTATTTTTATTTATACTATGCGAAATTAAAATATATATTTTCGAGGTGGTATACATGGAAACGACAAATTGGGTTTATGAATACGAAATTAACGATGATATGGAATTCGAATTGTCAGCGCTAACGGTCGAAGAATGGGCGGTTTTTGCGAAAACGATGGAAGGTGATTTTAATGCCGCGCCGGTTCAAAGCTGACGAAAACGAATATAAAGAGGGTACACGCCCATATGACTATTACAGCAAGTTTGTTGAAAAGTTTATCGAAAAGGAACCTGAATTCAGTCATTTATTGCGAAACCGTTCTAAGAAACCTGGCTTTATGTTATCGAATTACGAAGCCGCACGAATTAAAAAGCAGAACCGCACAGAACAGCTAGAACGGCTAGTGGAATTAACAAGCCGTCAGACGAATAAAGACAGTTTCAGAGCGAAAGCAACGATGTATAAAATCGAACAGTTAAAGAAACAGTTAGGTTACTTTGACCGAAAATAAAAATACGAGTTTACTCGGTGGAGGTTTTTAAAAATGGATATATATATAAACGAGTCAACAATTGCACAGGGAAATCGCTTCGAAGCGGGTCATATATACGATGTAGACGAAGAAGTCGTATCAGCTATCGGGGAAAAGGCAGAGAAAGTTAATGCGCCGCTATTGAAGAACATTGAGGGTCGCATAAATTCCGAAGTTCAGAACTACCGCGAACGTGTCGCCGCAATCAAAGCAGACGTGTATTTACCGTCAGATGAAGCAAGAACCGCGCGGATAGCAGAAGCACAGGCCGAACTGGACGCAAAGATTGCGACCCTTTCGGACGAGCATGCCACTGCTCTCGAAACGCTGACAGCGCAAACTGCCCGTGCCGCGGCTACAGCGCCGGCGTTAGATGCTGACAAGCGCTCACAGGTCGATGATTATATTGCGGGGATAGAAACGCGTTTAATGATGGCTTCAGGCGTTTATCACACGCAGCAAACACTAGATTTAATGGCGATGCAAGTATCATCAATGCCGGCAGAACAGCAAGCGTATCTATATTCGAACTTCTCTAAGATTGCGAAATCCGTTAGAAATATCGACGATAAGAATGTGAAAACGAAGCTAAACGATATATATAGTAGACTATCTTCCAGTGACGTTACGCGCCTTAAATACGAGCGTGAATTGCGGCACTTGCAAGTAATCAAGGAAGAACGGAATCCAACCGCCGTTTATCAGGTTCTAAAATCGACCCACCCGTCTTTTTCTAGGAAGGTGCGTTAATATGCGTATGTTCACAGAAACGGAAGTTAAAGAACTGTTAGAAAATCAAAAGCGTATGATGGTGGAATCAGAACATTCTCAGGAAAGCATGAATAAAATTATAGAAGACCGGCTCAATCGTCAGAAAAGGCGACACCAAAAAGAAATAGATGAATTGCGAGAGCAAATCCGCACAGAAGTTAAAGCTGAAATTGCCGGTGAATGCGTCGAATTAGCATTTTCGCGCTTAAAACAGGAGGTGTTCCCGAATGGAGATTACTTTCAATAAACTATTACGACTAGATTTGCAACATTTTGCGGAACCTGAACCGCCTACCGAACCACCCGCAACACCACCGGTTGAACCGCCTGTACAAGCGAAGCCGCCTAGAACCTTACAGGACGACGAACGGGTTGAATTGACGACGTTCAGAATTAATGAAGCCACGCAGAACGTACCTGACAACATTAAGGATGATGTGAAAAAGTTTATCGTAGAAAGCGGCGCACAGACGACAGAAGAAATCGCCGCCGCGGTAAAAGAGTCACAGCGCTTGTTTCTTTACACTGATAAACCCGCGTACGTTGACCCGTCGTTAAACAATCAGCCTTCATATACGCCGGCGGTCGATACAGAAGCTTTTGCTAAAAGTCTGTATGCGAAAGTACGTAAAAAATAAAAATTTTATACGAAGAGGTGGTCGTTAAAATGGTATCTATTGACGAAGCATATGTTTTATCAACTCAGGCGTTCTATGAGGTAGCTGTTTTACTGGGGAATGATAACCGCGATGCGGGCTTAATCGAAGATAAAATCAAAAAGTTAAGCCGGTTGCGATACAAAGTAGTCAGTGTGCCGGACTATAAGTTGGAAGAGTTAGTCGTCATTGACAAGGTGATGCAGGCTTTCGACCTGTTAATAGAATATCTGATAATCGAAGGGGAACGCCTAGCAGGTCAGCACATTAACCACTATTATCATAAAAAACTACTGGGCGAAGCGAACGAAGTCATCACGCAGGCTGAAATTAAACTGGTCGAATTCTATCGAGCCGAAGGGGAGCCGATATGAAAGACGTGGAATTCAAACAAAAGTTAACGCTATCGCGGCAAGTCTTCGGGGAAGGGCTAGTTGTAATAACGTCAACCCGGCGCACAGTGGACGACTTGAAGGTATTGCGCGCCGGACTTCGTGCCTTGAATCGAGAGTTGAAAGCAGGAAAGCCGGCGTCCAAAAACCAAAAGGAAGTAATCGATAACTTACTGCTATCAAACGAATACTTTATAAAATACGTTGACATGGACATTCGCAGGCTGAACGGGGAACTGCTTTCGGAACAGGTCATTTTGCGTCCACTGTTAAAAGCAAATGAATACAGTTTAGTTGCAGGCGAATTGATATCACAGAAGTTCCCGCAACATGAAGCGGTCGTCCTATAAACGGACGGCTGTTTTTATTATGTCTATTAGTTATAAAAAATAATTCAATCCACGGGGAAGGGAGCGATAAAACAGGAGCGTGTAAACGCAATGGCAGATATATCGTTTATTATCAAAGCGGTTGACCAATTTTCGGGAGTATTCGACAAACTTCAAAGTGACCAACAGAAAATCGGTGGAGGAATGCAAACAGCCGGAAAAGTAATGATGGGAGCCGGAGCAGGTATTGCGGCAGGTATCGGATACGCCGTAAAAACATCATCCGATTTCAGTACGTCGATGTCAAAAGTAGGCGCACTATCAGGCGCAACTGGCGGCGACTTTAATAAATTACGACAAAATGCTTTGGATTTAGGGCGAGACACGGCCTTCAGCGCAAAGGAAGCCGCGGATGGAATGGGCTACCTCGGCATGGCGGGATTCGATACAAACGAAATCATTGCCGCAATGCCGGGTGTTTTAAGTATGGCGGCGGCGGGCGGTACTGACCTAGCGTCTAGTGCGGATATAGCATCAAACGTATTAACCGGTTTCGGACTGGAAGCCGGACAAACCGCGAGGGTATCCGATGTATTAACGAAGGCATTTACGAACAGTAACGTTGACCTCGGTATGTTAGGCGAAACAATGAAGTATGTTGCGCCACTCGCAAAAGCGGGTGGTTTTTCTTTAGAAGAAATGGCGGCGGCTACGGGGTTACTTGGCGATGCCGGTATACAAGGAAGTCAGGCGGGTACAGCATTGCGAGCAATTTTACAGCGCATGGCTGCGCCAACTGGAGCCGCGGCAGATTTAATGAGCCAACTGGGAATTTCAACAGTAGATTCTAGCGGAAATATGCTGAGTTTGACTGATATTCTCGGACAAGTCGAACAGGCGACCGAAGGTATGGGGGATGCGCAGAAACTTGCGGCTATTAAAACGCTTGTCGGTGAGGAAGCCGCCAGTTCGTTCTTAGCTTTGCTCGATGCGGGTTCCGGCACTTTAGGTGATTTCACAGGGGAACTCGAAAACAGCGGCGGTACAGCCGAACAAATGGCGGCGCAGATGCGCGACAATCTAGGGGGCGCACTTGAAGAATTAGGTGGTTCAATCGAGACAGCCGCAATTGCGTTCGGTTCTGCCTTAGAGCCGGCGATTCGCAAGGTAACGGAAGTGCTGACCACTTTGGTAAACAGCTTTACTAACCTGAGTCCAAACGTTCAACGTGCAATCGCAATGGTCACAGCGTTCATAGCGGTGTTCTTATTAGTAGTTGGTGCGATTGTATTCGTAGCAGGAAGCTTTGCGATATTATCAGCCGCGGTCGGTATTGCAATGGCGCCGTTATTTGGAATGATTGCGATTGTAGCTTTAATTATCATTGCAATCGTCGCATTAGCAGTTGCGATTATATCAAACTGGGATTCAATCGTAGCCGCGACTCAGGCCGCATGGGGCGGCGGTATCGTTGGCTTCTTGCAAAACGTCTGGTCGGGACTTATTACGTTGGCTATTGCGACATTTACCGCATTGGTATCGTTCTTCTCTATGCTATGGACTAATGTTGCGACCGCCTTTACAACGGTCTGGACGGGTATACAGACGGTTCTTGCATTTTTATGGCAGGGTATCGTTGAAGCCGCGAAGACGATTTGGCAGGGCTTGGTTATGTTCTTCCAGACACTTTGGACGAACGTTAGTACAGCATTCTCGACAGCTTGGTCGTTTATAACAGCGCTCTTAATCGGAGCATGGAACGGAATAGTTGCGGCGGCACAAGCACAATTCGCTGTCTTAATAGCGTTTTTTGCGGGTCTTTGGACAGGCGTATCAGCCGCATTTTCGACTGCATGGTCATTTATAATAGCGCTATTAGTCGGAGCGTGGAACGGTATTGTTATCGCCGCACAAACAGTTTGGAATGCGCTTAAAACATTCTTCTCTACGCTTTGGGCGGGAGTATCTGCCGCATTCATGGCGGCGTGGAATGCGATTAGAAGTGCGCTGACCGCTGTTTGGCAGGGCATAGTTACGGTTGCGCAAACAGTTTGGAATTCGCTGAAGACGTTCTTTTCGACTTTATGGAGTGGGGTGAGCGCGGCGTTCAGTGCCGCATGGTCTGCTATAAGTTCGGCTTTAACCGCAATTTGGACTGGAATTGTAACTGCCGCCCGTACCGTTTGGACGGGATTAAAGACGTTCTTCGGAACGCTTTGGTCAGGTGTCAGTGCGACATTTTCGGCAGTTTGGAATTCGATAAGAGCCGCATTGGTTGCGATATGGACAGGTATCCGTACAGCCGCAATTGTCGCTTGGAATGGAATAAGGACTGCGGTCATCACAGCGGTAAACGGTTTACGTACAGGTCTGACGGCGGCTTTAAACGGTATTCGCACAGTTGCGACAACGGTTTGGACTGCGATACGTACCGCGGCAGTTACAGCCTGGAATTTCATCCGCACAGCCGTATTAACTGCGGTGAATGGTCTACGTACAGGCGTACAAGCGGCGCTATCGGGGCTACGGGCGTTCGTAACAACTGTTTGGAACGGTATTAGGAGTGCGGCTACAACCGCATGGTCGGCAATTAGAACCGCCGTTACAACGGCAGTAACTGCGATTCGTACCGCAATACAGACAGGCTTTCAAGCCGCGCGGTCAGTCGTGGTTTCGATAATGTCATCGATACGTTCCGCATTCACAACGGCATGGTCAGCAATCAGGTCAGCCGCAACAACGGCAATCTCAGCAATTCGTTCCGCAATATCATCAGGATTCAATGCGATTCGCTCGATTGTAACGTCGGTCATGTCTTCGATACGCTCAGCGTTTACCTCGGCTTGGTCAGCTATCAGGTCGGCGGCTACTAGCGCAATCAGCGGTATCAGGTCAGCCGTAACATCAGGCTTCAATGCGATACGTTCGACTGTGACATCTGTACTGAATGCGATACGTTCCACCTTCACAAGTTCGTGGAATGCGATAAGGTCGGCGGCAACGTCAGCTATTTCCGCAATCAGGTCGGCTATTACCTCCGGGTTCAACGCTATCAGGTCAACCGTAATGTCTGTACTCAATAACATTCGTTCGACGTTTATCTCAATTTGGAACTCTATACGCGCAGCAGTAACGTCCGCAATGTCTGCGGTACGCTCTGCGATATCGTCAGGTATGACTGCGGCGGCTAGTGCTGTACGTTCCGGGCTATCATCGATGATTAGCGCCGTACGTTCATTTGTCGGTCAGTTCGTTTCAGCCGGACGTGACTTAATTAGCGGACTGGTTCGAGGTATTAAATCAGCCGTTGGCGGAGCCGTTTCGACAGTTCGTTCCTCAATGGGTAAAGTAGTATCAGCCGCAAAAGCCGTATTCAAATCCAATTCACCTAGTAAAGTATTCATCGACTTAGGTGTCGATTCAATGCTAGGACTTGCGATTGGTATTAACAACATGGCGAAGAAAGCTGTAAAGTCGGCAGTCAATGCCGGTGAATCGGTAACAGCCGGTTTCAGCGACAACATGAATATCGACCCCGGCGCGGACATTTCGAACGCAATGAATAAAGGCGGTATGTTCAAGGCAAATGCGGCGGTGGGTGCGGCTAATGCGAATGCGAACGGAATAATGACATCGCAGTCTAGCGGCAATCGTTCAGCCGGCGCCACTAGTGAACCGCAAACGATTATTCATCAGCATATTCATCAGACGGTACTGGACGGAAAAGTTATCGGTGAATCGGTATATGAGACAGTCGATGGTTTAATCAAACGAAAAGAGACGCAAGATAAGCGCGCTCGCGGTGAATTATAGAAACAAAAATTCCCCTATCGATTAAATTCGGTAGGGGGCTTTTTTTATGTTCATTTTCGACTAATACATATGCGCTCACACGGCGCTAATAGCCCGTCTAAGAAGCGTTATATTCGGGGCTATAATGGTATTACCTAGTACGTTTATACGCGATAGCGTACTCAATTAATCGTTCGTATCTTCGAAGCTGAATAATTCATCCGGGTTACTTATTTCTAACGCGGCGGCAATATCCGCTAAAATCACCAAGTTAATATTTACAGGTTCGTTTGCGTATTTATGAATAGTGGGGTAACGAATGCCTGTGACTTTAGCTAATTTGTACAATGACATATTTTTTGATTCGCATACTTCTTTAATACGTAGCTTTATTTTCATATGAACGCCGCCTATCGAGTTAATAATTCAATCATAATGTATTCGCAATTGCGTATAAATAGGTAATTCGGCACTGTTTATATATACGCAAATGCGAATATACTATAGTTATAAAATTGAAAGGTGGCGTTTTAAATGAATAGTGTAAGGTATAACGAATTAGTTTTCGAACAGGTATGCGAGAATACCGGTAAGGCAGTCGATTATTTATTGGTGTATGGCGTAGAAGACTATGCACTTAGGAGCGAACTAGCCGGTATGTTAGGTGATATTTGCGCAATCTATGAAAAGGAAGCGGAAGTATCGGTTTACATTTGGAGCCGCGCTGATTTAATCGACGATTTATTGATGCAGACAGATGAAGAGAATGAGCGCTATTTTAATCAAGGAAATGAATCGACTAAGACGGCGTGGCTATTTAACGAAATCTATCAGTTAGGCGGGTTCTATCCGACTAAAAATGAAGAATACTTTATTGAAGTCAGCGAAAATGAAGGGTGTATTGCGTTGCTACCGGAATAATTAGTATGTAGGGGCAAAACATTCTTGTTATTACAACAGCGGAATGTTTGCGTTTGTAGTTTTATAAAGGGAATAAATCTTTAATAAACATGCAAAACTCCTTGACTTGTCCAACAAAATCTCTTGTGAGACTGCCACTACCTGCAATAACCTTACTGCCTTGGTCATCAACATGACAATAAACAGTAATGCGTGCCAATAACTTACGTTCATTAATGTCCTTTTGTTCTTTTAATTTCCTCAACTTTTTTAACCACCAATAGTACGATGATTCAAGTTTATTGGTTTTTGTAGGGGTCACTGTTTCCATTTGTGGAATAGTAGCCATTACGCTGTAATTAGGTACAAGGGAACGTTGCAGTGCAGCGAATGTTTCACGACGAATTCTTGCTTGCCTAGCTACCATAGCCATTAGTTCACGATGAGGTTGAGTGAGGGATTTGATTAATTCTGTATTAATCCCGGCGAATTGACTTTTAAAACGATTGATAGCTTCTATTTGTTGCGTTGCTAACTGCATATTAATGCCTTTTAATATTTTTGCTTGATTACTAGCTTGATTAATAGTCGCCATTTGATACTGATTCATTCCATATTCCATTGCGTTCACCCCCTCTCTACAAAGACCATTATACCCTACTGGTTTTCATCAAATCAATATATAGTATTTATATTTTATATGTTGACACTATATATAGTTTTTAAACTTCTTTTTATAAATTTGTCAACTTCATAAAAACATGAAAAACGAAGCAATCGACTATTATTTGACAGTATTCTGCTAATAATAGCGCTATTTGATTAAATCTATTTCTTGCGTAGTAAAACGAAGTTTGTATTCTCGAATCGAAATGAAACAGTATACTATTTTTAAAATACCATTGCGCATTTACTCGTTACAGGCAACCAGTTTATCGTTTTAAGGAGTGAACGAAGTAAATCAATACTGGAGGTGTCGATAATGAAACGGACAGCATTTTTTATAAGTACCTTAGTATTCGCTTTAGTTGGATGTCAGGAAACGACAGAACCCGTTGAAAAGGAAGTCTCTGCTATTCAGACAGAAACCGCCGTTCCCGATGAAAACGAATATCGCATAGTTGTCGGTGATTCATTAATCGACATCGGCGCGGAAATGGTCAACCATTCGCAAGCTATCGAACAGTTAGGTAGCGTACAGAATGACGAATCATACAACGAAGTACAGACATCTATATTCGAATTGCGTACAGCAGTTGCGGAAGCCGACCGCGCGGATTTAGAATCACCGGGCGCGGAGTTTGACGAAGTAGACGCAAGCTACGACGCAATAATCGACTTACTGATTCAGTACACAGACGAAGCACCGGCGGCATTTGACGAGTTTTATTTCGAAGGTAGCGAAGAACAGTTAAATGAAATATATCCGCTAGTTGAGGAAACGCAAACTGAAATGAATTTCATGAACGAAAACTTGCCGGAATAAATTAAAAAAAATTCAACTGGAAGTTATTCGACGTTACTATAGGAAGAAATGCGGTAGTACAATCGTTGAATAATATTCTTTTAAAAAAAATTCGAGAAAACTGTTTACAACGTTTCAGGGTACGTGCTATATTTATTTACGTTGTCGCAGAGAACGACAGCAATCGTCAGGCTAACAGAATATAGCGAAGGGCGTACGGATAGTATGCGGTAATAGCTTCGTAAAACCTGATTATTTGCGGGTGTGGCGGAATTGGCAGACGCGCTAGACTTAGGATCTAGTGTCTTTATGACGTGGGGGTTCAAGTCCCTTCACCCGCACCATTTTATTTACCTTATACTTAAAACAATGTTTGCGCGGTCGTGGCGGAATGGCAGACGCGCTAGGTTGAGGGCCTAGTGGGAGTTAAATCCCGTGGAGGTTCAAGTCCTCTCGACCGCACCATATAAATATTATCGGGCGCCCGTAGCTCAACTGGATAGAGTATCTGACTACGAATCAGAAGGTTAGAGGTTCGAGTCCTCTCGGGCGCACCATTTCTTTTAATAAATTTCATACGAATGATTATATACGCTTAAATGATAAATCTTGATTAAGATCAAAGCATAGAGTAATAACGATATGCTTTTATTTTTTTCGAAAACGGGAAGTAGCTCAGCTTGGTAGAGCACTTGGTTTGGGACCAAGGGGTCGCAGGTTCGAATCCTGTCTTCCCGACCATTTATGCGGGCGTAGTTTAGTGGTAAAACCTCAGCCTTCCAAGCTGATGATGTGGGTTCGATTCCCATCGCCCGCTCCATTATTTAATCTGATAATTTCATATTACAGGAACTGCTCTTTTTTTATGCCTGCAGTTAATGTAGAAACCATTCTCAGAATAAAGAATGGGCCTGTAGCTCAGCTGGTTAGAGCGCACGCCTGATAAGCGTGAGGTCGGTGGTTCGAGTCCACTCAGGCCCACCATATAATGCTTGACAAACTGTACTCATATTTGGTACATTAGAGATCTTCCCCACACAACAATTGGTGGAAGAGTGTCCTTTGAAAATGGAATGAAAACAACGCGCGAAATATCAAGTCGCGGCAGGCAAGGCCTGCTGCGCAATGTAAGACCAGCATGACCTAAGCATCAACTTTCATGGAGAGTTTGATCTTGGC